>CAYZVB010000120.1:3564-14298 GCA_964481315.1 uncultured Granulosicoccaceae bacterium | reverse complement strand
GCCGGTACACAAGGCAGGCTCTGACGATGTTGTTGTTGAAGCAGGTGTACTGCTCGATGAGAAACTGGTCGATTTCCTTGAAGAAAGCGGTGTCGACGAAGTGATGGTTCGCTCTGCAATCAGTTGTGAAACCAGCTTTGGCGTGTGCTCCAAGTGTTACGGTCGTGACCTGGCACGTGGCCACATGATCAATAACGGTGAAGCTGTCGGTGTGATGGCGGCGCAGTCTATTGGTGAGCCGGGTACTCAGCTGACCATGCGTACCTTCCACATTGGTGGTGCGGCGAGTCGAGCGGCAGCTGCCAGCTCTGTTGAGGTTAAAGCGGCCGGTACTATTCGACTGCACAACCTCAAGCACGTGGTGAATCCGAAGGGCGAGCTGATTGTTGTTTCGCGTTCCGGTGAAATTGGTCTTGTTGATGAAAGCGGACGTGAGCGCGAGCGCTACAAAGTGCCTTATGGTGCGGCGATTGTGCACGAAGAAGGCGCCTCAGTGGCGGCCGGCGCGACGGTTGCGGTCTGGGATCCGCACATGCATCCAATTGTCACCGAGGTGGCGGGTATTGCCAAATTCTCCGACTTTGTTGACGGCGTTACCGTGAACACTGAAACGGACGAACTGACCGGCGTGTCGTCGATTGTTGTTACCGATCCAAAGCAGCGCTCTGTGGGTAAAGACAAAGACCTTCGCCCGATGGTGCTTCTGCAGGACAAAAACGGCGAGCCGCTGTGCTACGCGGGTACCTCAATTCCGGCCAACTACCTTCTGCCGGCAGGTGCAACGGTAAACCTGAACGACGAAGAAGAACTGGCGGTGGGTGATGTTATTGCGAGAATCCCGCAGGAATCGACCAAAAACCGCGACATCACGGGTGGTCTGCCACGCGTAGCCGACTTGTTTGAAGCGCGTAAGCCGAAAGAGCCTGCAATTCTGGCCGAGCGCACCGGTACCGTGAGCTTTGGTAAAGAAACCAAGGGTAAGCAGCGACTGGTAATCACCGGCCCGAACGAAGAGCGACACGAAGAGCTGATTCCGAAGTGGCGTCACATCAACGTGTTCGAAGGTGAGCAGGTCGAGAAGGGTGAAACCATCGCTGATGGCGAGCCTAACCCCCAGGATATTCTGAGACTTAAAGGCATCGAAGCACTCGCGGCTTATCTGGTGAAAGAGATTCAGGACGTATACCGCCTGCAGGGTGTGAAGATTAACGACAAGCACATCGAGGTGATTGTTCGCCAGATGTTGCGCAAGGTCGATATCACCGAATCGGGTGACTCTAACTTCCTGGCCGGTGAGCAAATTGAGTTTGCCGAAGCCAAGGAGATCAACAAAGAACTGGAAGAGCAGGGTAAAGAGCCTGCCAAATTCGAGCACATTCTGCTCGGCATTACCAAGGCTTCGCTGGTCACAGAGTCATTCATTTCGGCGGCATCTTTCCAGGAGACTACGCGGGTACTTACCGAAGCTGCGGTACGGGGTTCCGGCGACGAGCTGCGCGGTCTGAAGGAAAACGTGATTGTGGGGCGCCTGATTCCGGCTGGAACCGGACTGGCATTCCACAAAGAACGTAAGTTGAATCGCAGTCAGAAGTCGCTCGACGAGTCGCTAGCCGCGGCTATGAGTGCGACCGAGACAGCAAATATCTCCGAAACTCCGTCTGATGACGAGTCGGTGGAGAAGACGATATAGCAGTTAAGGTTGCTTTTAACAGGCGCGCCAATTAAACTTGGCGGCTGGTTTGAGCCGAGGTGCTCTTGCCATGCCCGAATTTCTACAGGGCATGGCTGCAACTGTACCCGGTCGTCTGTTCCAAACACCACTCTGCATCACTTTTAAAAAAGGCACCGGTACCGGCTTTACAAGGGCGGGGCAGTGGTCTATACGACTGCGCACCGTTCGAACAGGAATACAATGGCAACAATTAATCAGCTAGTCAGGAAACCCCGAAAGCGCAAGGCGGAGAAATCCAACGTGCCGGCGCTGGAAGCCTGCCCGCAGAAACGTGGCGTGTGCACTCGCGTGTATACCACTACTCCCAAGAAGCCGAACTCGGCCATGCGTAAGGTGGCTCGTGTTCGTCTGACCAACGGTTTCGAAGTGACTTCGTATATCGGCGGTGAGGGCCACAACCTGCAGGAGCACTCAGTGGTGCTCATTCGTGGTGGTCGTGTTAAGGATTTACCGGGTGTTCGCTACCACACGGTCCGCGGCAGCCTGGATACACAGGGCGTCGAGAGTCGTCGCCAGGGTCGTTCCAAGTACGGCGCGAAGCGGCCAAAAGGTTAAGGTTAAAAGGTAATGTCAAGACGAAGCGAAGCGCCTAAGCGCGAAATTCTTCCCGACCCCAAGTACAAGAGCGTGCAGCTGACGAAATTCGTCAACATGCTTATGTACAGTGGCAAAAAATCAGTTGCTGAAAAAATCATGTACGGCGCACTTGACGTCATGCAGGAGAAAAAAGGCGGCGAACCTCTTGAAATGCTTGAGCTTGCGCTTGAAAACGTGAGTCCTGCGGTTGAGGTTAAGTCACGTCGAGTTGGTGGCGCGACCTACCAGGTGCCTGTCGAAGTGCGTCCTGTTCGACGTACCGGTCTGGCGATGCGCTGGATTATTGAAGCGGCACGTAAGCGCGGCGAAAAGTCCATGACTTTGAAGCTGGCGGGCGAACTGCTCGATGCCACTGAAAAGCGTGGCGCGGCGTGCAAGAAGCGCGACGATACGCACCGCATGGCAGAAGCTAACAAGGCTTTCGCCCACTACCGCTGGTAAGGCACTGCTGGTAGCTGAACCTGGATCTTATGGCATCTAATCGTGGCTCGTACAACCCCCATAGAGCGATACCGCAATGTCGGTATCATGGCCCATATTGATGCTGGCAAAACTACGACTACAGAACGGATTCTGTTTTACACCGGTGTATCGCACAAAATAGGCGAAGTTCATGATGGCGCCGCCACCATGGACTGGATGGAGCAGGAGCAGGAGCGTGGTATTACCATTACCTCTGCTGCTACCACTTGTTTCTGGCGAGGTATGGATGGCTCGTTTGACGAGCACCGGATTAACATTATCGACACTCCCGGGCACGTTGACTTCACTATTGAAGTCGAGCGCTCACTACGTGTACTGGACAGCGCGGTTGCGGTGTTCTGTGCGGTTGGCGGGGTCGAGCCGCAATCGGAAACGGTATGGCGGCAGGCGAATAAGTACAACGTACCGCGGATGGCGTTCGTCAACAAGATGGACCGTTCGGGCGCAGACTTTTTTCGCGTCGTCGATCAAATAAAAGAAAGGCTGGGCGGCAACCCGGCTGTGTTGCAGTTGCCAATAGGCGCCGAGGAAAACTTCGAAGGCGTAGTCGACCTGATCAGAATGAAGGCGATCTACTGGGATGACGCGTCGAAGGGTATTGAGTTTGAACAGCGCGATATTGACGCCTCCATGCTCGCCGAGTGCGAGGAATGGCGCGAAAAGCTGATTGAAACGGCAGCCGAAGCAACTGAGGAACTGACTGAAAAGTACCTGGAAGACGGGGAACTCAGTGAGGAACAAATTTTACAGGGTCTGCGTGAAGCAACGATCAAAGGCGAAATAGTGCCGGTGACTTGTGGATCGGCCTTTAAGAACAAAGGTGTACAGGCAGTGCTGGACAAAATCGTCGAGCTAATGCCGTCACCGGTAGATATTCCGCCTATCGTGGGTGAGTTGGACGATGGCAGCAGCGGTGAACGTCCGGCAACGGACGACGGGCCGTTCGCTGCACTGGCGTTTAAAATTGCCACTGACTCCTACGTTGGGTCGTTAACATTTTTGCGGGTATATTCCGGCGTTATCAAAACCGGTGACATGGTCTATAACCCCATCAAGAAAAAGCGTGAGCGCATTGGCAGGCTGCTGCAGATGCACTCGAATGATCGTGAAGACATCAAGGAAGTGCGTGCCGGTGATATTGCAGCTGCGGTTGGGCTGAAAGAAGTCACCACCGGTGACACGCTTACTGATAACAAAGCGATCATTACACTTGAGCGCATGGAGTTTCCGGAGCCGGTTATTTCCGTGGCGGTTGAGCCTAAAACTGTTGCCGACCAGGAAAAAATGGCGGTGGCGCTGGGCAAGCTGGCACAGGAAGATCCGTCGTTTCGGGTGCGCACCGATGAAGAAACGGCCCAGACCATTATTTCGGGTATGGGCGAACTGCATCTCGATATCATCGTCGATCGTATGCAGCGTGAGTTTAACGTTGGTGCGTCGGTCGGGAACCCGCAGGTTTCCTACCGTGAAACTATTCGCAAGCCGGTTGAAGCGGAAGGCAAGTTTGTCCGTCAGACCGGTGGTAAAGGTCAGTATGGTCACGTCATGCTCAAACTTGAGCCGCGTGAGCAGGGTGCCGGGTACGAGTTCATTGACAAAATAGTCGGTGGTGCTGTGCCGCGTGAGTTTATCTCTGCGGTAGACAAAGGCATTCAGGAACAAATGGAAAACGGCGTGGTTGCCGGGTATCAGGTGGTCGATGTTTCGGTCACTCTGTACGACGGCTCGTACCACGACGTTGATTCAAGCGAGATAGCGTTCAAGATTGCCGGTTCCATGGGGTTCCGCAACGGTGCGCTTGAAGCCGATCCGGTGTTGCTTGAACCGGTAATGAAAGTAGAGGTTGTCACCCCGGAAGATCACATGGGTGATGTGATGGGAGATTTAAATCGCAGGCGCGGCATCGTACAGGGTATGGACGAAACGCCTGCAGGAAAGACCGTCAGCGCGGAAGTACCGCTGGCCGAAATGTTCGGCTATGCCACTTCCCTGCGTTCGGCCACTCAGGGACGCGCCACCTATACCATGGAGTTTTCGCGGTATAGCGAGGCACCAAACAGCGTGACGGAATCCCTGACCGGATCCTGACAATTAATTGAACAAAGATTTGACTAGCTAAGAGGCTCAGTACTGTGTCGAAGGAAAAATTTGAACGAACGAAACCGCACGTCAACGTAGGAACAATAGGCCACGTTGACCACGGTAAAACCACGTTAACTGCAGCGCTGACGAAAGTGCAGGCAGAAGCGATGGGTGGAGATGCGAAAGCGTTCGACCAGATAGATAACGCGCCGGAAGAAAAAGCGCGCGGTATTACGATTGCGACGTCGCACGTAGAATACGAGTCAGACAGCCGTCACTACGCGCACGTAGACTGCCCGGGCCACGCTGATTACGTTAAGAACATGATCACCGGTGCGGCACAGATGGACGGCGCTATTCTGGTTTGTTCAGCAGCAGACGGCCCAATGCCACAGACTCGTGAGCACATCCTGCTGGCACGTCAGGTAGGTGTCCCGTACATCGTTGTGTTCCTGAACAAGGCAGACATGGTCGATGACGAAGAACTGCTTGAGCTGGTTGAAATGGAAGTGCGCGAGCTGCTCGACAAGTACGAATTCCCTGGCGACGACACGCCAATCATCACCGGTAGTGCACTGAAGGCACTGGAAGGTGACACCAGCGAAATCGGTTCACAGGCCATTGGCAAGCTGATCGCCGCAATGGATGACTACATTCCACTGCCAGAGCGTCCGGTAGACGGCACATTCCTGCTGCCAATTGAAGATGTGTTCTCAATCTCAGGTCGCGGTACGGTTGTTACAGGTCGTGTAGAACGCGGCATCGTGAAAGTGGGTGAAGAGGTCGAGATCGTCGGCATCAAAGAAACCACCAAGACCACAGTGACGGGTGTGGAAATGTTCCGCAAGCTGCTGGATCAGGGTGAGGCAGGCGATAACTGCGGTATTCTGCTGCGCGGCACGAAGCGAGACGAAGTAGAGCGTGGCCAGGTGCTGTGTCACCCGGGCACAATCAATCCGCACACGAAGTTTGAGTGTGAGGTGTACATTTTGTCGAAAGACGAAGGTGGCCGTCACACGCCATTCTTTAAAGGTTACCGCCCGCAGTTTTACTTCCGAACCACAGACGTGACAGGCTCATGTGAGCTGCCGGAAGGGGTAGAGATGGTAATGCCTGGTGACAACATCAAGATGGATGTCGAGCTGATCGCACCAATTGCGATGGAAGAAGGCTTACGATTCGCGATCAGAGAAGGCGGCCGCACAGTAGGTGCAGGCGTCGTTTCTAAAATCAACGCATAGAAAGGAAGAGAGCGATGGCTGTCTCACCAACACAAACTATACGTATCAGACTGAAAGCATTTGATCACCGTCTGATTGACAAATCTGCACGGGAAATTCTGGAAACAGCCAAGCGCACCGGTGCGCGCGTGCTTGGACCTATTCCTCTGCCGACTAAGAAAGAGCGTTTTACGGTTCTGGTCTCTCCGCACGTTAATAAAGACGCACGCGATCAGTACGAAATTCGCACACACAAACGTTTGATGGACATCGTCGATCCAACTGACAAGACGGTTGCTGCGCTCATGAAGCTCGACCTGGCAGCCGGTGTCGACGTACAAATCAAGCTGAATTAAGGGAAGGGCGGAAATTTAATCCGATCAACTAGCCTCTCAAGCGTGACAGGAGTGAAATACTCCTGCTATAATGGGCGGCTAGCCGTGGTAAACCCTTCTAAAAGGTTGCACACAATTGTGTGTGACCGTTTTTTATTGGAGAAACGAAATGCCAATGGGTGTTGTTGGTCGCAAGGCCGGAATGACTCGCGTCTTTACTGACGCCGGGGATTCAGTGCCCGTCACAGTGGTGCAGGTTGAGCCCAACCGCGTGACTGCGATTAAAACTAAAGAGAAAGACGGCTACCAGGCGATGCAGATCACCACTGGTGAGCGTCGGGCCTCTCTTATGTCGAAAGCCGAGATCGGCCACTTCAAGGCAAGCGGTCAGGATGCTGGTCGTGGTCTGTGGGAGTTCCGTACTGAAGATTTCGAGCAGGACGTCGAAGTCGGTCAGGCAATCGGTGTCGATGCATTTGAAGCCGGCCAAAAGGTCGACGTCAGCGGAATCACAATCGGTAAGGGTTTCGCCGGTGGTGTAAAGCGACACAACTTTAAGATGCAGGACGCGACGCACGGTAACTCTATTTCTCACAGAGCGCCGGGGTCAATTGGTCAGAACCAGACGCCTGGTCGTGTATTCAAGGGTAAGCGTATGGCGGGTCACATGGGCGCAGTCCGTCGCACTATTCAGAACCTTGAGGTTGTGCGTGTCGACGCTGAAAGGCATTTGCTGCTGATAAGCGGCAGTGTGCCGGGCGCCAAAGGCGGCGACGTGTTTATTAAGCCTTCGGTAAAAAGTAAGGTTGCAGGGTAACTAGCGATGGAACTTCAATCCAAAAGCGGTGCAAGTGTTGCGGTATCAGATGCCGTGTTTGCTGCACCTTACAACGAGACACTGGTGCATCAGGTGGTTACATCCTACCTGGCAGCAGCGCGCTCCGGTAACAGCGCACAGAAGAATCGCGCCGCGGTAAGCGGTGGTGGTGCGAAGCCGTGGCGTCAGAAGGGCACAGGTCGCGCACGTGCAGGTACTATCCGCAGCCCGATCTGGCGTGCCGGTGGTGTGACGTTCGCTTCTTCCAAGCGTGACTACAGCAAAAAAGTAAACAAGAAAATGTATCGCGCCGCGATGCGTTCTGTGGTTTCCGAGCTTGCTCGCAGCGACCGACTCACGGTAGTCGACTCGGTTCCTGTCTCCGAGCCACGTTCGAGCCAGCTGCGTGCGGTAATGAAAGACTGGGATTTGTCTGACGTGCTAATCGTCGATTCCGGAATTAACGACAATCTGTATCTTGCGGGCCGAAACTTTCCGCATGTAACCACGACCGACGTTCAGGGTGTTAATCCCTGGCTTATGCTCAAGCACAAGCACGTTGTTATGACGGAAGCTGCGGTCAAGCAAATCGAGGAGCGTCTCTCGTGAACGAAGAGCGTATGTACAACGTTCTGGTGGCCCCTGTAGTGTCTGAAAAGACAGCTATGGCTGCAGAACTCTACGGTCGACACACGTTTAAAGTTGCACCCGACGCAACCAAGCTCGAAGTGAAAAACGCGGTTGAGAAAATCTTTGACGTCAATGTGGTGTCTGTGCAGATCTCAAACAGCAAGGGCAAGGTCAAGCGACACGGCGTACGCGTTGGTCGACGATCTGATACACGCAAAGCGGTGATCCGTTTGGCCGAAGGTCAGGACATCGATTACATGGGCCTTGAAGGCTAGGCGGCGTAAAGACAATGGCACTGCATAAAACCAAACCAACGTCTCCGGGACGTCGCTTCCAGGTCAAGGTGGTAGACGGTGATCTTTATAAAGGTCGCCCTTACGAGCCGCTGGTAGCAAAAAAGAATCGTTCAGGCGGAAGAAACTCTGCCGGTAGAATCACCGTTCGTCATCGCGGCGGCGGCCACAAGCAGCGTTATCGTATTATCGATTTCAAACGCCGCAAAGATGGCATTCCGGCGGTGGTTGAGCGTATCGAGTACGATCCAAACCGTACTGCCAACATCGCACTGCTGAAATACGCAGACGGTGAGCGCACCTACATTATTGCTGCTAACAAAATGTCCGTTGGCGATAAAGTGTTGTCCGGTCGTGAAGCACCAATTAAAGACGGCAACTCACTCCCGCTTTCAAACATCCCTGTGGGTAGCACAGTGCACTGCATTGAGCTGAAGCCTGGCAAGGGCGCACAGATGGCCAGAAGCGCCGGTGCATCAGCACAGTTTGTTGCCCGCGAAGGCACTTACGCCACCCTGCGTTTGCGTTCCGGTGAAATGCGTAAAGTACTGCTTGACTGCCGTGCAACGGTCGGTGAAGTCAGCAACGGCGAGCACGCTCTGCGCAAGCTGGGTAAAGCCGGTGCCAAAAGATGGCGTGGCGTCAGACCTACCGTTCGCGGTGTGGCAATGAACCCGGTTGATCACCCGCATGGTGGTGGTGAGGGCAGAACCTCAGGTGGTCGTCATCCTGTCAGTCCATGGGGTGTTCCTACCAAGGGATACAAAACCCGTTCAAACAAGCGTACGAATAATCTGATTGTTCGTCGTCGCAAGAACAAATAGCGAGTTAACACAGTGGCACGTTCTCTCAAAAAAGGTCCTTTCATTGATCATCACCTCGTCAAAAAGGTTGATGAAGCGATTGCGGCCAACAGCAAGAAGCCGATCAAGACCTGGTCCCGCCGGTCAATGATCAGCCCGGAAATGGTTTCTCTGACAATTGCCGTGCATAACGGTCGCCAGCATGTGCCGGTTCTCATCAGTGAGAATATGGTCGGTCACAAGCTGGGCGAGTTTGCACTGACACGTACCTACAAAGGTCACGTGGCTGACAAGAAGGCGCGATAATGAAGACGAGAGCTAAATTGCAGCACGCGCGTATTTCAGCGCAGAAAGTCAGACTGGTTGCCGATCAGATCCGCGGCCTCGAGGTTGAAAAGGCACTCGAAATTCTGTCTTTTAGTAACAAGAAAGCTGCTGTGTTAATGAAGTCGGTACTCGACTCTGCGATTGCCAACGCCGAGCACAACGACGGTGCTGACATCGACGAGCTTAAAGTCTCTGAAGTCATGGTAGACGAAGGTCCCACCATGAAGCGCATTCGAGCACGTGCCAAGGGCCGTGCAAATCGAATTCTGAAGCGCTCAAGCCACATCACTGTTGTAGTGGGAGAAAGTTAATCATGGGTCAGAAAGTCCATCCAATAGGCATTCGCCTCGGCATTTCTGCAGACTGGAATTCAACCTGGTATGCGGGGTCGCAGGACTACGCAAACTACCTGAACGAAGACATGGCGGTTCGTCAGTTTCTGAAAAAGAAGCTGGCACACGCTTCGGTAAGCCGTATCCAGATTGATCGTCCCGCCCGAACTGTCGTGATTACTGTTCACACAGCTCGCCCCGGTATTGTTATCGGTAAGAAGGGTGAGGACGTCGAGAAGCTTCGCCGTGCAATCGCACCGATGCTCAACATGAACATCAACAACGTTAAGGTAAACGTTTCTGAAATCCGCAAGCCTGAACTCGATGCACAACTGGTTGCTGAAGGTGTGGCGCAACAGCTGGAACGTCGCGTGATGTTTCGCCGGGCGATGAAGCGTGTACTGACTAATACCATGCGCCTCGGTGCCAACGGTGTGAAGATCTCTGTCTCCGGTCGATTAAACGGTGCTGAGATTGCCCGCCGCGAGTGGTACCACGACGGACAGGTTCCATTGCATACACTGCGTGCTGATATCGACTACGGCGTTGCCGAAGCACACACTACTTACGGTGTTATCGGTATTAAGGTGTGGATCTGCAAAGGCGAGATTTTTGATTTCGACGAGGTGCGCGGTGGCGAGACCTCAAAGCAGGCTGCTTCGGCCTAACAGGTTTTTATCATGCTTCAGCCAAAAAGAACCAAATTTAGAAAACAGCATAAGGGCCGCAACCGTGGTCTGGCGCAATCCGGCAACAAGGTCAGCTTCGGCGAGTACGGCCTGAAGGCAGTTGGCCGGGGTCGCATTACTGCGCGTCAGATCGAGTCGGCACGTCGTGCAATGACTCGTCACATCAAGCGTGGTGGAAAAATCTGGATTCGTATCTTCCCGGATACTCCTGTTACTAAAAAGCCTATCGAAGTACGTATGGGTAAAGGTAAGGGTAACGTTGAATACTGGGTAGCTAAAATCCAGCCCGGTAAAGTGCTGTATGAGATGGAAGGCGTTTCTGAGGAAATTGCCAGAGAAGCATTCTCGCGTGCCGCAGCCAAGCTGCCTATTCAAACGAGCTTTGTGGTGAGGA
>CAYZVB010000120.1:0-3554 GCA_964481315.1 uncultured Granulosicoccaceae bacterium | reverse complement strand
CTGTTGCCTGATGAAAGCCGCCGATTTGCTAACTAAAGACGTTGCAGACCTGGAAAAAGAACTGGTCTCGCTGCGTAAAGAACAATTTAACCTGCGCATGGCGATGGGCAGTGGTCAGATGGTTCGGCCACACCTGTTCCGGCAAGCAAGGAAAAACATTGCCCGTGTCAAGACAGTGATCTCTCAGAAGCGGCAACAGCAATCAGGTGATGCATCATGAGTGAACAAAAGAGCGCGCTGCAAAGAACACTGACCGGTCGTGTTGTCAGCAACAAGATGGATAAGTCCGGTACGGTTCTGATTGAGCGTCGTGTTCGTCATCCGATGTACGGCAAGTTCATTACTCGTTCAACGAAGTACAAATTCCACGACGAAAGTAATGAAGCAAACACTGGCGACGTTGTACGCATTAAAGCGTGCCGTCCTATTTCGAAAAGCAAGTCCTGGACACTGGACGAGATCATCACCAAAGCCATATAAGGCGTTGGTAGCAGCAAAGGGTATATAGCAATGATTCAGATGCAATCCGTTTTGAATGCCGCCGACAACAGTGGCGCCAAAAGCGTACAGTGCATCAAAGTGCTGGGCGGCTCACGTCGTCGCTATGCGCGCGTTGGTGATGTGATCAAAGTAAGCGTAAAAGATGCCATTCCGCGCGGTAAGGTGAAGAAGGGTGAAGTCTACAATGCGGTAGTGGTACGTACCCGCAAGGGCATTCGTCGCGCAGACGGTTCTTCGATCCGTTTCGACGGCAACGCCGCGGTAATTCTGAACGCCAAGCTCGAGCCGATCGGCACACGTATCTTTGGCCCTGTGACCCGCGAACTGCGCAACGAGAAGTTCATGAAAATCGTTTCGCTCGCACCAGAAGTGCTATAGCGGTACGACGGAGACATTCATATGCAAAAGATAATCAAGGGTGACGACGTTATCGTCACAGCTGGCAAGGACAAAGGCCGACGCGGTAACGTCAGCCAGGTGTTGGGTGATAAGGCGCTGGTCGACGGGGTAAACGTCGTCAAGAAGCACCAGAAGGGTAACCCGAACACTGGTGTGACCGGTGGCATTATCGATAAGGAAATGCCAATTGAACTCTCAAACCTGATGGTCTTCAATCCGGCGACCGGCAAAGGCGGAAGAGTGGGTTTTAAGACGCTTGATGACGGCAAGAAAGTCCGCATCTTTAAATCTAATGGTGAGACCGTCTAGCTGACGGGGAAATGTAATGACCAGGTTGGAACAAACATATAAAGACTCGATTGTACCGGCGCTCACTTCTGAGTTCGGCTACAAGAGTGCGATGGAAGTACCACGGCTTCAGAAGATCACCCTGAATATGGGTATCGGCGAAGCGGTAGGCGACAAGAAAATTGTCGAAAAGGCGACTGAAAACCTGACTGAGATCAGCGGTCAGAAGCCGATAGTCACAATCGCACGCAAATCGATTGCAGGCTTTAAAATTCGCGATGGTATGCCTATCGGTGTCAAGGTCACTCTGCGCCGTCACCGCATGTACGAGTTTCTTGATCGCCTCATTACCATTGCTATTCCGCGTATACGTGACTTTCGCGGTATGAGCGCAAAATCATTCGACGGCCGCGGTAACTATTCCATTGGCGTGAAAGAACAGATTATTTTTCCTGAGATCGACTACGACCGGATCGATGCGATTCGCGGTCTCGATATCACTTTCACGACTTCGGCTAAAACAGACGACGAAGCACGAGCTCTGTTGAAGAGCTTCAACTTTCCATTCAGGCAATAAGATGGCAAAAAAATCCATGATTGCGCGTGAGGTCAAGCGGACCAAGCTCGCAGCACAGCATGCAGCCAAGCGTGAAAAATTGCGCGAGATTCTGAAGTCCGACGAAACGGACTACGATGAAAAGATGGAAGCGTCCCGTCGTTTGCAGCAGTTGCCACGCGACTCAAGCAAAACTCGCGGCCGTAACCGTTGTCGCGTCACGGGTCGTCCACACGGTTACTATCGCAAGTTCGGCTTAGCCCGGAACAAGCTGCGTGAAGCAGCCATGCGTGGTGATATTCCTGGTTTGTCAAAGGCGAGTTGGTAGAACACGATGAGTATGTCAGACCCAATAGCGGACATGTTAACCCGCATAAGAAATGGTCAGCAGGCACGTAAGGTCGCTGTTTCCATGCCGGCTTCCAAGGCAAAGATGAAAATTGCCGAAGTGCTGCGTGATGAAGGTTACATCACCGGTTGCGAAATCGAAGACGTCGAAGGCAAGCCGCAGCTGAACGTTACGCTTAAGTACTATGACAACGCTCCGGTCATTAACAAGATCCAGCGCGTCAGTCGCCCCGGTTTGCGTATATACAAGAACAAAAACGAGTTGCCTCAGGTGTTGGGTGGTCTTGGCATTGCCATTATCTCAACTTCCAAGGGCGTTATGCCGGATAGCAAGGCCAGGCAGGCGGGCGAGGGCGGTGAAGTCCTTTGCTACGTTTCCTAGGGCAAGGTTTAGGGTAAGAAAATGTCTAGAGTTGCCAATAGTCCCGTAGACGTACCAGGCGGTGTAACCGTTGACGTCAGCGGGCAGAAAGTATCAGCCAAAGGCCCGAAGGGTAACCTCGAAATGGAGGTTAACAGTCTGGTCAATGTGGTGTTTGAAGACAACGCCATCAAGGTTGCTGCCAAAGACGAAGAGAAAAAGTCAGTCGCCATGGCAGGTACCATGCGCGCACTGCTGAATAACGTTGTAACTGGCGTGACCGAAGGCTTTGAAAAGAAGCTGGAATTACGCGGTGTTGGTTATCGAGCACAGGCGCAGGGCGACAAGCTCAACCTGACGCTCGGTTTTTCACACCCGGTGGTTCACTCTGTACCAGCGGGCGTTAAGGTCGAAACTCCATCGCAGACTGAAATAGTAGTCAGCGGCATCGATAAGCAGGCTGTTGGACAAGTGGCTGCTGATATTCGTTCGTATCGTCCACCCGAGCCGTACAAGGGCAAAGGCGTGCGATATGTTGATGAATACGTAGCGTTGAAAGAAGCCAAGAAGAAATAGACATGAATCTCGATAAGAAACAAAGCCGGCTGCGCCGCGCGCGACGGACTCGTGCAAAGATCCGTCAACTGGGTGCTCCCCGCCTGTGCGTACACCGCACAGCAAAGCACATGTACGCCCAGGTTATCGACAGTGATGGCAAGGTGGTCGCCAATGCAACCACTCAGCAGAAGGACCTTGCTTCCGGTCTGAAGTACACCGGTAACAAAGACGCCGCTGCAGCCATTGGTAAAGCGATCGGTGAGCGCGCTACCGCCAAAGGCATTACCGAGGTGGCCTTTGATCGTTCGGGCTTTCAATATCACGGCAGGGTTCAGGCCCTTGCAGATGCCGCGCGTGAAGCCGGCCTTAAGTTTTAACGGAACCTACAGATGGCAGCACAAGACTCAAATCAAAGCGCCGATGGCCTGATCGAAAAACTCGTTGCAGTGAATCGTGTAGCGAAGGTGATCAAGGGTGGTCGTCAGTTCGGCTTCACTGCGCTGACTGTTGTCGGTGATGGCGAAGGTCGCGTCGGCTTCGGTT
>CAYZVB010000119.1:2788-14332 GCA_964481315.1 uncultured Granulosicoccaceae bacterium | reverse complement strand
CTGGTGGTTTAGACGCTCGTCCCTCCCATAGTCGTTTTTGTCAGCAGACTCTAATCAGTTGCTTCCCTTCACCAGTGCGAATAATAATGCCATTGAAGCCCTCGTCTTCTCCGCTTGGGCTGCCACCCGGCCAGACATCGGCTGCGGCAATGTCTGCACTTTCGCCAAGCGCATCGGGGCACAGCTTACAGCGCGATTCGAGCGCCCAGCCGGCTTCATCGGCCCATAGATCCTGATAGCTTATTTCAACAGGCGGGTTGTTGATGGATTCGATTCTGGTTGGTCCGGGGTTGCCGTGACCGCGGTGCCGATATAGCGTTACCTGTGACTCCTCTATACCGTTAGCGTGTAACACCTGTTGGGCTTTGGTGGCGGTGGATTGTCCGCCGCATACCAGGGTTAAGCGGTACTTAATGAGCTTATTAATGCGATTGTCGCAGGTGGCAAGATTGTCCAGTGCGCTCATGTCACATGGCTTGGCGATTACTGCAAACGGCTGGTTTCGTTCCAGCGCCATAGTTAATGCACTTAGCGGTGCTACGGGTGCATAGCGTGATCCGGCGCCGGCAAGTACCTGTTCGGCGGTTTCACTGATACAGGCGTGACTTTGCAGCGGCTGATCACTATTGGCTTTAACGTGATAGATAAAATTTACCTGCCCGCTGTTGATCAGGTATTGCCCCAGCGCAGTCAGTACACCGCCGGTTGAACCGATAAAACGGGTGTTTTCATTTGCCGCCCATGCATATTGCATGGTCTGGTAGCGCCCCCAAGTATCGTCGGTTTTTATGTCATTAGCGGATGGTGTGTTGCGCGGCCTGACATGAATGCCCGGACACACCTGTGCACAGAGCGTTTCTTCTTCACCGGTGAAACCATCAAGCGGGAAGGGTCTTAAAGAACCGTCGGTGGCGGGCTGCATCGTCACGCGTTTGGACAGTGTTTCGCACAGTCCGCAACCGATGCACAGTCCGCTTTTGACGATAGATTTGATGGTGATTGTTTGTTGCATTACCTGTTCAGTCAATGATGATCAGTTAATCAGCTGCCCGATTCGCGACCATCGAATACCTTCTGCAGATTTCGAAAACCAGACTTGTCTTACTCTGCCTACGATATCTGATAACGGAACCTGCCCGAACACGCGGGAGTCGTTGCTTTTCGAGCGGTTGTCTCCAAGCACAAAAGCATGGCCGGGTTGTACAGTAATTTCATACGGGCGCTTGTCAGGCTGTTCGGACCATTGTACCTGCCATGTTTTATCGTCGATATATTCGGTGCCGGTCTGGTCGCCGGTGCTCAGTGCTTTGCCGTTAACAGTTAGTTTGGTGCCGTTGATAGTGACTATATCACCGGTCAGGCCGATCACTCTTTTCACGTAGTGCTGTGTGCGGTTGTCCGGATACACAAATAACGCAACATCGCCGCGTTTTACGGAGTTTCTGCAGTTCGGGCAGTTGTAACTCTTGTTGGCAAAAATATAGTCACCACGCAATAGTGAGGGTTCCATACTGCCACTGGGAATGTAAAACGGTTCTACCTGATGCTTGCGAACCCACAACAGGGTAGAGGGCAGTATTACGGTGGCACAGATCAGAAAAACAATTGCGTAAACGCCGCTTGTCTGCCATCCTTGTGGATTAAAGTGCTGCAGTTTGGCAGCCACTCGCCAGCCATCGATAATTGCATATAGCCAGATGCCAATTGTGATTAGTGTCGACAGCGCTACCAGCGGCATCGTTAGGCCGGCGGGCAGTAGTAGCGCGATGATCATCACCAGTGGTATAGCGGTGATTGAAAACAACAGAAATATCCAGATCGCTTTGTTGAATTCACCGTTATAAAGCTGCCCGAGGCCCGGCAGTGCTGTCGACATAAGGGCCGCAAACATTCGTCTGCGTGGCTTGACTTGTCGTGTTGCTGTTGGATTGTGCATTTGATCTCCTTGAGTTATCCGGCTGCGACGGGAAGCCACAGGCCGAAGATAAACCTGATAACCTGAAACACGCCGACTACGGTACTGGTCGCCAGTGCTATTGACGCCCACAGCGATGGCTTAGGCGAAGTTGTTAATCGTGGTTGCGAGTAATCAAACGGTGTCTGTTCTGCGATTCGGCTTAATACGCTGTCGGTAAAGTGTTCCGGCGGCTGCGGCACACTGTCAGTCAGTAGCCTGTCGAGTGGATCGTCGGAGCGGTTATCATTGGTAAGCTTATCTTTCATTGGCTTTTATCCAATTCATCAAAGATGACTTTGAGTTTGTTTCTGGCACGCGATAAACGGGTTTTAAAGGTGCCGACACTGCATTCGAGTACGTCGGCGGCCTGTGCAGTAGTGAGGTCGTTGATGTAAAAGAGGGCGATTGCCGATCTGTCATCGACCGGCAACCGATGTATGGCACGAAGCAATGTTTGTTGTTGTTGGTGCTGCAGCAATTGTTGTTCGGGCTGACTGTCACTGTTGGCGCTGACTTCAACGTCTTCTAGACAAACGTGAGCGTTACCGGTCTGTAGCAATTTGGTGATTGCGGTATTGCGTGCAATGGTAAAAAGCCAGGTAGACACCTGTGCTTTAGCCGGGTTGTAGGAGGCCCGGTACCGCCAGACTTTGAGAAAAACTTCCTGTGCGATGTCTTCGGCATCGGCCTGCGTAAAGCCCATTCTGCCGAGAAATCCGAACACTGCGTGCTGAAAGTGTTCAACCACAGCGCGGAACTGTTGCGGGTTGTCTGCGTTCAGTGAGGCGGCAATATCAGTGTTGGAAAATTCTGATTCCATACCGACTTGTACCGGCGCCGCGCGAAAAGGTTACAGCGTACCTTAATTGCGGTACGAAAATGTGAGAGGTGTCGGTGTGGGGCTGTTAAGTGCCTGATTGGCGGCTACCTGCCGGCGAACACTTTATGGCAGTGCGGGAACAGCCGCTGGCTGATGTCAGCGGCGAGACGTTATAGGTTATTGTGACTAAGGTAGTTCTGAGCTGCTGTTGATCACACGGCTGACAATGCCATATTCGATGGCTTCGTCGGTGTCCATCCACTTGTCGCGTTCGATGTCGAGCCGTACGCGGTCGATATCGGTGCCGGTGCGGGTGCTGATCACCTGAGCCAGTCTTTCCCGCATCTTGATGATCTGTTCGGCCTGAATGGCTATGTCGGAGGCGCTGCCACCGGCGCCACCACTTGGCTGGTGAATCAGGAAGCGAGTGTTCGGCAGGCAGTAACGGTCTTCTTTTTCTGCAGCCAGAAAAATATGTGTACCGGCGCTGGCAACATAGCCGGTGCCGATCACCTGTACTTTGGGTGCGATGTAACCGATCACGTCGTGAATACTGTCACCGGCTTCGACATGGCCACCCTGGCTGTTTACAAACAGCTGAATGGGGTCTGATGAATCTTCCGCCATTGCCAGCAGCTGGCTCATCACGCGCTTGGCCATGGTCTGATTAATTTCTTCGCAGATAATGATCTTGCGTGCCTTAAGCAGTTTTTCAGCAACGGTCGGGTCGTTTTTTGGCTTGTCGTCTGCCATCGGTGTCTCCGGGGAAATGCAACGGGGTTAGCAAAGGAAAGGCGGTGCACGTTAAGTGCCTACATTATATCGCCAGCTTCAGATATAGAGGTTAAATAGAGGAAAACGAGGGGCATGCAGCGTCAATTGCATGTCACCGGCAGGTTGCGCTTAAAGCCGTGTTTGTTCAGGTATTGTGTAACTGAAGCTACGGACTGTAGTGGCCAAGCTGGGCCAGCCGCATGCGCAGGTAGTCGACTTCAATATCGACAGTCACTTCGATCATGAATTTGAATACATCTACCGCATGTTGTTTGTCGAGGTCGTAGTGCAGCGCCAGAGCTTCGGCAAGCTCTATCACTTTGCCCTCACGGTCTTTGCGAACAATCAGATCGAGCATTCCCTGTCGATCGCCGCCGGTGGCGATAAACGCATCCGGCATTTCGGTGAGCTTGGATTCTGCCACCAGCTTACCCAGGTTCACCCGCTCCATAATCGCCAGTAATGCCGATACATCGGCAGTCACTGTTTCACCGAAGGTGTTGGAATCTTCTCCGGGTGGACAGGTTTTGGATGTCCAGCTGCGGTAGAAATCGATCAGCCGTACACCCACCCCGCTGGCCATTTTCTGCACCGGGCTTTCCGGTGCGGTGCGGTCAATGACATTACTGATCTGACTGACATCGCTGAAGGCATCCTGCGTTGCAAATGCATAGCGCCCGAGCTCGGCGTGGCATTGTTCGACCTTTGCCAGCTCGTAGTCGAGCAGCGAAATATCTGCATTGGTGATGACCAGCCCCGGCTCATAGACTTTGGTATTGGCTTTGAATCGGGTGCGCTTTTTAAGACCAATAACGATCTCATTGGCCAGTATGTCGAGACCCGGTCGGATGGTTTTGTTGAGATCAAGATCAGGATGTGTAGTCATAACCAGTGCTGATGCTGTGTTGTTGCTATTTTGCGCCAGCTGCTGCTGCGATGCCATACCTTGTCTGTCTGCAGACCGGACTGATACTCTAGTGCGCTATGGTGTATAAAACCAAATAATACCGGAGGAACTGTGGCCGAGGAAAAGACCCGCTTCAAACGTCGGAGCCAGGCGTGGTTTGACAACCCCGACAACCCGTCGATGACAGCGCTTTACGTTGAGCGATACCTGAACTACGGCCTGACGCGACAGGAGCTGCAGTCCGGTAAGCCGGTTATCGGTATTGCACAAACCGGCAGCGATCTGTCGCCGTGCAACCGGGCGCATCTGGAAAACGCCAAACGGGTTCGCGAGGGCATTCGCGAGGCCGGGGGCATTGCCATTGAGTTTCCGGTGCATCCGATTCAGGAAACCACGCGTCGCCCAACGGCCGCCATCGACCGCAATCTGGCTTATCTTGGCCTGGTAGAGGTGTTGCACGGCTATCCGCTCGACGGTGTGGTGCTGACCACTGGCTGCGACAAAACCACACCGGCCTGCCTGATGGCCGCCGCCACCGCTAATTTGCCAGCTATTGTGTTGTCCGGCGGGCCGATGCTCGACGGCTGGCACAACGGCAGACTGGCCGGTTCCGGCACCATTGTATGGGAGTCACGGCTTAAACTTGCGGCTGGTGAAATCGACTACGAAGAGTTTATGGAAATTACCGCATCCTCGGCACCGTCGCCGGGGCATTGCAACACCATGGGCACCGCTTCAACAATGAACGCACTTGCCGAAGGGCTGGGCATGTCGCTGCCCGGGTGTTCAGCGATTCCTGCACCCTACCGTGAGCGGCTGCAAATTGCCTATGAAACCGGCAAGCGGATTGTTGAGATGGTCGAAGAAGATCTGACTCCATCGAAAATCATGACCCTTACTGCGTTCGAAAATACTATTGCACTTAACTCTGCTATCGGCGGCTCAACCAACGCACCTATCCATGTCAATGCCATTGCCAAATGCATGGATGTGCCGTTGTCTATTCAGGATTGGGAAACGCATGGTTACGATATACCGCTGCTGGTGAACATGCAGCCGGCGGGTGAATACCTGGGGGAATCTTTTCATCGCGCAGGTGGTGTGCCGGCGGTACTTGGTGAATTGCACCGGCACGGTAAGCTGCAACCTGCAATGACGGTAAACGGTAGTACGATTGATCAGAACACCTGCGATGTTAAGTCTAATGATCCGCGAGTAATAAAACCCTATACCGAGCCTATGCGTGAGCAGGCAGGCTTTCTGGTGATGTCGGGCAACCTTTTTGATTCTGCAGTGCTTAAAACCAGTGTGATTAGTGACGAGTTTGCAAAGCGTTTTCTAAGCTCACCCGGCAGTGAGGGGGTGTTTGAGGGACGTGCCATTGTATTCGAAGGTTCCGAGGACTATCACGACCGACTTAACGACCCTGCGTTAAATATCGATGCGAACTGTATTCTGGTGATGCGTGGTTCCGGTCCGGTCGGCTGGCCGGGCTCGGCAGAGGTGGTCAACATGCAACCACCCGATGCACTGATCAAAGCAGGGGTAACTGAACTTCCGTGTATTGGTGATGGCCGGCAGTCCGGTACTTCGGCAAGTCCGTCAATATTGAATGCATCGCCGGAGTCTGCGACCGGGGGCGGGTTGTCGCTGTTGCAGACCGACGATGTTATTCGAATTGATATGAATAACCGCTCAGTGAATATGCTGGTCGATGATGATGAATTAAAACGCCGTGCTGAAGAAAACACACCACCGGCAGTACCGCCGGACCAGACGCCGTGGCAACACATTTATCGAACCACAGTAGGGCAGCTGTCGCATGGCGCCTGCGTTGAGTTGGCTGAAGCGTTTCATCGCGTCACTGATACTCTGCCGCGCCACAACCATTAATATTAATGATCTATGGGATTGACCGGCTTTTGTTAACTTCGGAACAACAATGAGAATTCTGATTACCGGCGGTGCCGGTTTTGTCGGCCAGCGTATTGCAATGGAGTGCCTGCGTCGCGGTGAGTTAAACGTTAAAGATAAAACCATTGAAGCAATTGTGCTCACAGACAACGCCGACCCGCCGTTCTGGCATGCGGGCTTGCGTGAAGACAACAGGGTGAGTACAAGTTTCGGTGATATCAGCAACAGCGATTTCGTCGCTTCACTGTTCGACAATCAGTATGACGTGGTATTTCATCTGGCCTCGATTGTCAGCGGTCACGGTGAGACAGATTTTGACCTGGCGATGCGGGTAAACCTTGACGGAACCCGCTATCTGTTTGAGCAGATCCGCGCTCAGCAGAATAATGCAAGAGTGGTGTTTGCCAGTTCGGTGGCGTCTTTCGGTGGTGACAGCATGCCTGACAGTATCGACGACAATACCAAACAAACGCCGCGCACCACCTACGGTATGACAAAAGTGATCGGTGAGCTACTGGTAAACGACTATAGCCGCAAAGGTTTCTTTGATGGCCGCAGTGCCAGACTGCCTACCGTCATTGTGCGACCGGGGAAACCTAACCTGGCAGCGTCGAGTTTTCTCAGCGGGTTGTTTCGCGAACCATTGAATGGTGAGCCTTGTGTGATTCCGGTAGATCCATCGCTGGTGACACCGGTACTCGGGTATCGCAGCGTGGCCAATGGAATTATTAAACTCGCCGAGCTCGAGGCCGACGTATTGGGCACTGACCGTGCGGTTGGGCTGCCTGCCTTTAATGTATCGGTTCAGGAGTTAATGGATGCGCTGAAGCGCGCGGCCGGTAATCGCCATTTGGGAGAGCATGTGCTCGAACGCAATGAAGCGATAGCTACTATTTGTGAAGGCTGGCCCAAACATGCCGACACACAGCGAGGTCAGGCGATGGGGTTGCCTGTTGAAAGTTCCATTGAAGAAATTGTCACTCACTATATTGAAGATTATCTGGATGCCACATGAGCTCGTCTGAAACAGTCATTAGTTTTCACACCAAGCCGGATCAGAGTATTGGCACTATCCGTTTGTCTGAAAAAGACAATGTAGTGGTTGCGCTGCGTGACCTTGCCGCCACCGAGACTATCGATGGCGTCGAGTTGATTGACGATGTGGCCCGCGGGCACAAGCTTGCCGTGGCCGACATGGCCGCCGGTGAGGCCGTTATAAAGTATGCGCAAACCATTGGCTTCACGATCCGTGAAGTAAAAAAAGGCGAGCACATTCACACGCACAATATTGAGTTTAGAGGTACTGAACACAACTACGAGTACAGTACAGACTCACAAGCGCCTGAGTTGTTGCCTGAAACAGAACAGGCGCGTTTTATGGGTTTTAAACGTGCTGACGGACAGGTTGGCACCCGTAACTATATCGCGATACTTTCCAGTGTGAACTGCTCTGCCACCGCAGTGCAGCATATCGCCAATACTTTCGATCACAATTTGCTTAGTGAATATCCGAACATCGACGGGGTGGTGGCGTTTTCTCACAGCACGGGTTGTGGTCTGGCCGACTCCGGTGACGGGTTCGATAACCTGCAGCGGGTGTTATGGGGCTTTGCGCAACATGCCAATGTTGCCGGTGTATTGATGGTGGGTCTTGGTTGTGAGGTTAATCAGATATCAAGCCTTGCAGAGACGTATCGAATGCAGCGTGGCACACTGTTTCGAACCATGAATATTCAGTCAGTGGGCGGGCATCAGAAAACCGTTGCGGCCGGTGTGGCGCGAATAAAAGAAATGTTGCCGCTGGCTAATGATGTGAAGCGGGAGTCTTGTCCGGCCTCTGCACTTAAACTGGCGTTGCAATGTGGCGGTTCCGATGGGTGGTCCGGTATTACTGCAAATCCGGCACTTGGCTATGCTGCCGACCTGCTGGTGCGAAACGGCGGTACTGCGGTGCTGGCAGAAACGCCGGAGGTGTATGGTGCCGAGCATCTGCTCACCAGGCGCGCAGTGGATGAGGCCACCGGTAAAAAATTGATTGACAAAATTTTATGGTGGGAGAGCTATGTCGAGCGCAACGGCGGTTCGATGGACAATAACCCTTCACCCGGTAATAAACTTGGTGGCCTAACGACTATTCTCGAAAAATCTCTGGGTGCTGTGGCCAAAGGCGGTACGACTCGTTTAAACGGTGTATACCGTTATGCGGAACCGATTGATAAAAACGGTTTTGTATTCATGGACACCCCGGGCTACGACCCGGCGTCAATTACAGGTGAGGTTGCCGGTGGCTGTAATCTGGTGGCATTCACCACCGGCAGAGGCTCTACCTACGGGTGTAAGCCCTCGCCGAGTATTAAGATTGCCACTAACACCACCATGTATGATCGAATGTCTGACGATATGGATGTGAACGCCGGACGCATTGTGTCTGACGGTGCCAGCATTCCCGAAGTCGGTGAGGAAATATTCAATCTGTTATTGGCGGTTGCTTCAGGTGAAAAATCACTCAGCGAACAGCACGGACTGGGTGATCATGAGTTTGTTCCCTGGCAGGTTGGAGCCACCATGTGAAGAAATATATGGTGGTGGAAACGTTTAAGCAGGGTGCTATCGATGCTATTTATGATCGACTGGCAAGCAATGGCAGAATGCTGCCTGAAGGACTGTACTATCTTAACTCGTGGGTTAACCGCGATAAAAATATCTGTTTCCAGTTAATGGAAACAGACCGTCCGGAACTGTTTGATGACTGGTTTGGCTTTTGGAGCGAACTGGTCGACTTTGAACTGTTTCCGGTCGATGAGTGACAAATCAGAGTCTCTCTGATTTTATATACCGCTTTGCAACAGTTCGGTAATAGTCGATTCGATCAGTGCAGTTTCTGTGTTGAAACGACCCGGTCCTGCCGAGCAGTGTCCATACACTGACTGATAGCCACGATATTCTGCATTGCGCAGGTGCCTGAGTTCTTCGCGATTGTCTTCGTGTCGAAAGTACAAATCCTGCTCGCACGGCATTAGCCATACTTTACTTTCTATGCTGTTGAGTGCGGCGATGGTGTTGCCGTGAAAGTCGGGATGGTTGCCGATGTCAGCGGTTTGCCAGGTGTCCAGTGCACACAGCAGGTCGTCGGCGTCGTAGCCAAGGTGGTCTTTCTCCCAGTCCTGTAACAACGCCTCTGCAGAGTCAAAGCCAAGATCGCGAAAATGTTCACCGCGAAAAAAGTCCTGCGAATAAGCCCATCCTGCATAGACTCTGGCAAATGCCTTTAGGCCGGTTGCAGGCGGGGCGTGGTAGTGACCATCGTCGAAGGTGCTGTCTGCAGTGAGAGCGGCTTTTACACCTTCGAGAAAAACATGATTATGGATAGAAGTTTTAGCGGTGGCACAGATAATCAACGCACGTTCTACCATCGCTGGTTGGTGCACGCACCAGTGATAAGCCTGCAACCCTCCCATGGACCAGCCAACAGCTAACTTTATTTTATTTACACCGAGGGTTTGCAGCAGTTGTTGCTGGGCAACTACATTTTGATGAATGGTGAAGCGTGGAAAGTTTGCGCCGTTGAGCGGTGCTGAAGTATTGCCCGGCGACGACGATACACCGTTACCAATCAGATTGGGCACCACGATAAAGTATTTGTCTGTATCGAGTGCTCTGCCTTTACCTATTAGTCTTTCGTTGTCTGAATGCGTGCCGGTATAGTAGGTAGGGAACAATATGACATTATCTGCGTCACAGTTTAGCCTGCCATGCGTGGTGTAGGCAATAAACAACGCCGGATAGTCGTCGTTTACACGAAGACTGGTAACGGGGAAGTTTTGTAGTGCTGACATATCTGTAAAGACTTTGCCCGGCTGCGAATCGATCAGAACATTTTCAGATAGCGGTCGCGTTCCCACTGACTTACATGGTTGTTATACAGCAGCACCTCTTCTCTCTTTGTGCTTACCCACGACTCAAGCATTTTATCCCCGAGTACTTCGCGGCTTAGCGGGTCTGATTCGAGCGCGGTGATGGCTTCTTCGAGGTTTCTGGGCAGCCATTCAATACCTTTGCTTTGCCTGTACTCTTCGCTTTGTTCAAACAGATTGACGTCGTTGGCCGGAGCCGGGGAGAGAGATTGTTCTATGCCTTCCAGACCGGCTGCTATCATCAGTGCCATACCCAGATAAGGGTTGCAGGCACTGTCTGCAGCTCGCAATTCTATTCTTGCGCCATCGGATGGAATTCGAACTGTATTGGAACGATTGTTACCTCCCCATGACGTAAAGCAGGGAGCCCAGGTATATCCCGAGGTGCTGCCTTTCATGATCAGGCGTTTGTAGCTGTTAATAGTAGGTGCAGAGAGTGCCAGTATAGCCGGCAGATGTTTCATTACACCGGCGGTGAACTGATAGCCAAGTTCCGAAATGCCAAGACCATGTGCATCCGACTGGCTTCCGGGCTCGAATAAATTGGCCCCGGTATTGATGTCTGCAACAGACATATTAAAGTGCGCGCCACTGCCGGCTTTATCGGCAAACGGTTTGGGCATGAATGACGCGAAGCACTGGTGCCTGCGGGCAAATTCGTTTGCCATAACACGCAGAAATACAAATCGATCGCTCATGGTAAGGGCGTCTGCATACTGGAAGTCGATTTCGAATTGTCCTACGCCATCTTCGTGATCAAATGAATAAACACTCCAGCCAAGTTCATTCATGGCATCGACTGTATTGCCAAGCCACGAGTCGAGGTTATCCATTAGTCGTGCGCTGTCGTAAGCGGGTTTTTCGAGTATCTGCAGTTCGCTTATCGCGTTGGGTTCGGCTGCACCGTCATCTTTAAAAACAAAGAATTCTGCTTCTATTCCGCAGTTAACTTTGAAACCGCGCTCTGCAGCGCTGGCCAGTACGCGTTTAAGAATGCCGCGATTACAGGGCTCAAAGGGTTTGCCCAGGTACCACAGATCGCTGGCAAACCAGCCGGTATCCTCGCGCCACGGAACAACCATAAATGAATCGGGATCGGGAACGGCAGCAACTTCATCGTCGGCCATGTTTTGCGGTACGCCATCGAGCGCTGCGCCGGTGAAAAGCTCTGAACCACCAAGCATGCGCTTCAGGTAGGCTGAAGGCACCATTTTCGCCTTGGGGATACCGTGCATATCAACGTAGCTGGGTACCAGGT
>CAYZVB010000119.1:0-2778 GCA_964481315.1 uncultured Granulosicoccaceae bacterium | reverse complement strand
CCAGGTACTTGATACCATGCTGTTGAAGCTGTGCTTCCAGCCCGGCAACTACATCTGCTGTTACTTCGACCTGGTTTCCGGTGCTCATAAAACCGCACCCGGTGTGTTGTGAGATGGGATAGTCGTCAGCATGGTTGTCCTCCTGTTCACCACACTGTACCCAATCAGTCGTGCAATGTCTCCGGTCAGGTGCTGCTTATTGCGGCACCTGACGGGCTGCTGTGCAGGTTGCTTAAGCAGCTACCGGCGGACTGGTGATAACAGATTTTTGAATCACTCTGCGCCGTGATTTTTTGTAAGTGATCTGCGTGCTGGGTATGCGTTTTTGCACGGTTCTTGTTCGGGCTGGTCTGTCGGCTATGGATGCCATCGCTCTGCTGTGCGGAGCGGCAACCTGACGGTTACGGGCGCTGCGTCTGCTAGTCGCCTGAGACAGCTTCTGTGCGCGTCTGAGTGTCATTTTGGCCCATTGTTTATGAGCCGGGCTGATCAGCTCTTCCTGTTCACCCTGCAGGTTATGGCGATGAGTCGCTTTAATCAGTCCGTACAGGTAACCGAAGCTGTTGACGTGCCGTTTAAGGGCTTCCATCAGGGCGCGTCTGGAAACAGTTTCAGGTCGCCCGGGCTGTTGCAAAATCTCTTTATGGATTTTTAGACTGAGCGGTTTCAGGTCTCTGCCGTTTTCAAACAGCTGCGGCCAGGTGGCTGTTAGCCACTGCTGTGCCTCACGAACTTGTTTTGAATTCCACTTATTTTTCATGTCTGCAAAATACCTTTACGATGGATTACATAGTGGGATTCCGCTCTCGAAAGGAAAACCTTTACACGGAAAAACACTTGTGACCCTTTTTCAATAATACGAAATATGGTGGCAATCGGTTTCCTTGCAAGTACCGTTATAGGAGGCACTAGGATGACAGACGAGCAAGACAAACAGGCACAGGCCGAGCAATTGTTAAAAGGTGCTTACGCGTTAAAGACCAGTACGGATAAAACACGTTACTATCGCGACTTTGCGCCAATCTATGATGAGCAGTTTGCCGATGCGCTGGGCTACTCTTATCCGGCAGCACTTGCCGCTGTCTTTCTCCGGCAGCAACGATCAGAAGACACACCGGTACTGGACGCGGGGTGTGGTACCGGGCTGGTTGCAGCAGCGCTGGATGGAATTAGCGACATCGATGGTGTTGATCTGTCTGCCGATATGCTGGCAGTTGCCGAACAAAAGCACCTGTATCGACAGCTGTATTGTCACGATCTGACCCAGGGTGCCGGGCCGGTGCCCCGGACGTACGGAGCGGTGGTGTCGGCGGGTACTTTTACTCACGGCCATCTGGGGCCACAGGCGCTGCAGGATCTGTTGGCGGTTGGTCGGCCTGGTGCGCTCTTTTGTATCGGGATTAATGCTCATCACTATGAGGAAGCGGGTTTTGCTGCCACCTTTGCCCGTCTTGCCAAAAAAAGTCTGATCACTGAATGCCGCAACGTGAATTGTGCGATTTTCAGCGGGGCGGATTCACGTGCGGCTGATGAGGCGATTGTTGCTGTTTTTCGCAGAGTTTAATCACCGGGTGAAAACCTGCGTGCGTGTACGGATGGAAATTCGCTGATTTATACCTCCGTAAAATAGTAAAAAACCGCAACATAATCAATGAGATAGAGGATGTTTTGGTATGATGTCCGTGTGCTCAAACAGCGCCGTCGGTGCTGTAGCCCAATGTTAAGGAGATCATTATGGATCCGGTAAGTTTAATCATTTGGTTGGTACTTGGTGCGGTCGCTGGCTGGTTGGCCGGCATGATTATGAAAACGGGGACCGGAAGCGTCGTTACTAATATTATTGTCGGGATTATCGGTGCATTCCTGGGGGGCTGGCTTGCCGGGTTGCTGGGGTTTGCCTCCGAGACAGGTGGTTTTACTATCATGTCGGTAGTTACTGCAGTAATCGGCGCGTGTGTATTGCTGTTTGTTCTTGGGCTTATTCAGAAAGGCCGCGCGAACGTTTAATCATTCGCTGTCATTGCTGTAATCAAGGGCGCTTTTATAGCGCCCTTTTTTGTGTCTGATTCAACCTCAATTGTTCGCTCGGTACGTCGCTATTTGTCGCTTTTGAGAAATTGTGCAAATTTCAATTTTTAAAACCTTCGACTGTGTAACAGAAATTTGCAACGCAATCAGTTCAGAGATAACCTGCTCGAACGAGCGTGTCTGTCGTTTTGGCAAGGAAGCTCTTTGTCACTGACACACTCTGTTTTACTCAATCTGAAAAAACAAACCGCTAATCGAACATTTGGGGGTTCGCAAGCCAATGAAACTTTCTAAAATTGCAGTTGCTCTGGTTGTTGCCGGCGCAGTTGCGGCACCAGTTGCACATGCTGATGTCACTTTGACCGGTTATGTCGGGATTATTCTCGGCGGTAGCGATGCCGATCCGGTGCGCGATGAGGCCGGTGCAATCGTCTCCGAGCCTGGTGAGCTGGCATTTTCTTCGGACGATTCAATGCTGAACGTCGCCGCCTCTCACGAGCTAAACAACGGTCTGACTGGTTACGGTAACTGGCGCGTTGACCTTGGCCTGGCGAACGACGGTGTTTCCTCGGCGGATAACATTCATGTTGGCTTCAAAGGTGATTTCGGCGACATCCGAATCGGTGAAGTGCCTGATGCTGTTGAATACGGTCAGGTAGCCGGCGACATCCTTTCAGATATTGGCGGTGAAGAGCGTGGGATCAGTTACACAGGCTCATTTGGTTCTGCAACTGTCGGGCTGAACTGGTC
>CAYZVB010000118.1:2961-14347 GCA_964481315.1 uncultured Granulosicoccaceae bacterium | reverse complement strand
GTTACGGCTCTTCCGCCGTTTGTTCAGCTTTTGCATCGATCATTGGCAGGGGTTGCAGCGACAGGATGTCGCGTAAAGGCCTGTTCGCCCAGGGATGATGTGATGGACGCCCCGGTTTCGGCGTCATAATGCGCCAGAGCTGATCGAGGTTTCGATGCAGCTAAACATAAAAGGAGCGTCCATCGTGAATAAGTCTAATTTACTGTCTATCGATTTGGCAAAAGATGTTTTTCAAATCGCTAATTTGTCTGCTCATCGTAAGGTGCTGTTCAATAAGAAATTCCAGCGCTCCGAGGTGATGGAATTTATGGCTCAGCAAGCGCCAACACAGGTGGTCATGGAGGCCTGCTACTCCAGCCACTACTGGGCTCGTTGCTTCGAAGAACTCGGCCACCAGGTCAAACTACTCCCTGCCCAACACGTCACCGCATTTCTCAGAGGTAACAAGAGCGATGCTAACGACGTGATCGCTATCGCCGAAGCCTCTGATCGACCCAATATTATCCCTGTTCCCGTTAAGACTGAAGCACAGCAAGACATCCAGTGTTTACACCGGATGCGAACACTGTGCGCTGACCAGCGTAAAGCGCTCATGAACCAGTCTCGCGGCTTACTGAGCGAGTACGGCATTGTCACCACACTGGGACACAAGGCATTTCGAGCGCTTCTTACCAATGTGACTGACCCTGACAATAACTCTGTGTCAGCTTTGCTCAAGGAGCAGTTTCGCATTGTTCTCGATGACCATCAGCGCTTAACTCGGCGCATTAATGATATTGAAAAACAACTCGCCTTGATTGCCAGGGACCAACCAATTTGCCAGCTATTGTTAAGTATTCCTGGCATTGGGGTGATCAATGCCACCGCCATCTATTGTGCCATTGGCAACGGTAGCCAATTCAAAAATGCACGCGATTTTGCGGTATGGCTAGGGCTTACGCCAAGACAACGTCAAAGCGGCAACTCATTCACGAGCGGTAGCATCACCAAACGTGGC
This sequence comes from uncultured Granulosicoccaceae bacterium, assembly GCA_964481315.1. Lineage (GTDB taxonomy): Bacteria > Pseudomonadota > Gammaproteobacteria > Granulosicoccales > Granulosicoccaceae. The sequence continues at coordinate 13,350 of CAYZVB010000118.1, read as the reverse complement.
AACCGTTACCTGCGAACCCAGCTTGTACACGGGGCTCGTTCAATGCTCTGCCAATGCAAGAACAAAACTGATCGGGTAAGTGTTTGGGGCAATCAGCTTGTCGACAGACGCGGATTTAACAAAGCTTGTGTTGCAATGGCTGCACGATTGGCTCGCTTGAGTTGGATTTTGATTCAAAAAAACGAGACCTATCGGGCCATGTAACCAACCTGCTAATAGCCACTGCGCCGAGCGCATATGAGCCATTGATTTACTTCACATCAGTGTAAGGGTAGACAATTCGAATGATGATTAAAGCGGATAATCCGTCCTGACGAGTAGCCTGTACGCGCCATAGTTGCAATACAAACTGTAGGGATGAATTAGGCGGTCAGGTCGGATTTTCATTAGGGCCCGTTCGGGGGTGGAAAAACCCCCGACATTCAGAGGCCGGATATATGGCTAAATTACCCGTCTATCGTTTGTTGAATTTCTGTCTTCAACTGAATGTGAAAAAAACGCAATTTAAAAACACAAATATCCTGTGTTATGCCTTTTAATGCTTGAAATAACAGGGGCGTCCATATATGGCGCGTGAGCGCTGCCGCACAGGGATGTGCGAACAGCGCGGCCCGACGGAGGATGCGTTCAAAAAATGCCGCAGGCACCCGCAGGGCTATTCACCCGCGAACAACCGGCAAAACAAGCGTTTTCGTTACTTTTGCGCTTTTCAAAAGTGACTCGTACTGCCATGGATGGCATCGAAAAACGGCATGGATGCCAAGCCCCACACGGCCGAGCGCAGCGAGTGAAACACTAGCCGAGCGCAGCGAGTAAAATACCAGCCGAGCGCAGCGAGTAAAACATAAGCCGAGCGCAGCGAGCGAACCACAAGCCAGCGCAGCCAAAAAGAAAACTACCCCATCAGCGGACTAGCCGGCAAAACAATAACAATCTCCGCCCCGCCACCGACCCGGTTCTGCAAACTAAGCTCACCACCATACCCTTCAATAAGCTCACGACAGATTGCAAGTCCAAGACCCTGACCTTCCTGATGTGTGTCGGCGCGTACTCCGCGTTTAGTCAGGCGGTCAAGTTGTTGTTCGGGGAAGCCGGGGCCGTTGTCTTTGATAGTTATCACGGTGGTGGTTTGCTGCACGGCACAATCAATACTGATTTCATCTGCACCGTACTTACAGGCATTTTCCAGCAGATTGCCCAGTATTTCCATCAGGTCGCCTTCTTCAACTCTGACGGTGTGTCCGTCATTTATGTTGTTTATAAAGCGCACGCCCTGCTGATGAAATACTTTTTCAAGGGAGCGGGTAATTCTCTGTACCGGGGTATTTAGTGCGATAGCCGGTGTCATGAGCCGTTGAGTGCCGGCGTCTGCACGTTTTATGTGGTAGTCAACTATCTGCTGCATGCGATCGGCCTGCCGTTGCAGTTCGTTATTGGCTTCTCCGGAATTTATATTGCGCAATACACTCAGTGGTGTTTTAAGGCTGTGCGCAAGATCATCAAGCGTGTTGCGGTACTTCTGCCGCCGGCCGCGTTCACTGGCAATAAGTGCGTTCATGCGGCTTGCTACCGGGTTGAGTTCAAGTGGCACGTCGGCAGGCAATTGCTCGCGGCGGCCGTTTTCAATTTCGTTGAGTTGTCGTGATATGCGTCTCAGCGGACTTAGGCCCCATGCAAGGACCAACGCTATTGACGTTAACAGCAACGCACCCATACCTGCCATGGCAAGCCACAGTTTGTGGTTAAAAGCATTGCTCTGTTGATCGAACTCGTTGCGGCTGTCGGCAACTACAAACTGCAGTACCTTAATGTTGCCGTCGGGCAGCAACCACTCTACGGCAAACCGGAGTAAAAACAGTTTGCCCATCTGTGAGTCTTGTTCTGTAGTGAATTTCCACTGACCAATTTCACCTTCGCTGCTGGAGGGAAGTTCTGTGGTCAGGGAAGGTGAGCGCCAGATTTGTTCGATCTGTGTATCGCGAATTTCTGCGTAGGTGCCGGACATGGGTTGTCGCAGCAGTGCATTCGGTAAATCAATATTCGAGATATCAATCTCGCCGTTGTATGAAATACCGGTTACGCCAAGCAGGCCGTATACCTGGCCCTGCATGCGTTCAAAGCGTGCCTGTTCAGCACGTTGGTCAACAGTGTGTTGGATAGCCAGCGTGGTTAATCCGATAAACACTGCCATCACCAGCGCGGCCGCCAGCAGCAGCCTTACCGAAATGGAATTCACTTTAGCTAAAACAACCGGCCAATCGGTCAGGCGGCGTTACCATCGCTGGCGGTGTTGTCGTCGTCTGCGCTATTGGCGCGTTCCAGTGCAAAACGGTAACCGCGGCCACGCAATGTTTCTATTGGATTGATCGTATTTTCAGGGTCGAGTTTGCGGCGTAGTCTTCTGACAAACACTTCCAGTACATTGGTGTCGCGTTCGGTGTCTTCTTCGTACAGGTGATCGAGCAGAGCGGGTTTTGAAATCACTTCACCGGCATGTATGGCCAGATACTCGAGCACTTTGTATTCATAAGCGGTTAATGTGATCGGCTGATCACCAACGCTGACTCTCTGTTCGCGGGTTTCGATTTTCATAATGTCGAAGTCGAGCAGCGGGTGCGCCCAACCGCCGACACGACGCAGCAAAGCGCGGATGCGGGCGAGCAGTTCTTCAAGGTGAAACGGTTTGCCCAGGTAGTCATCAGCGCCCGCTTCAAGTCCCTCGACGCGGTCCTGCCAGCGGTCGCGGGCGGTTAAGATAAGTATCGGGTACAGGTGGCCTTCTTCACGGATTTTGCGAATGATTTCCATGCCGTCGAGACCGGGCAGTCCAAGGTCTATCACGGCCAGATTAACCGGCATTTCACGGGCCAGGTACAGGCCTTCCTCGCCGTCGCCGGAGGCGTCAATGGCGAAGCCCTCACTTTGCAGTTTTTCAACAATCTGGTTGCGGAGTGCTTCTTCGTCTTCAATGATCAGGACGCGCATAGTATTTCCTTTGGCTGAACAGCGGTTAAGCGGATTTTTGCCCGGACACAACAATGGCTTTGACAGTGCCGTCAATCAGAATTCTTATTTCCAGTTCTGTGCAGCCGTTGTCATCTTTTCGTTCATCAACTTTGAGTACCTTGCCGCCTGAATGGTCACTGAGTACTTTGCTGATACTGGCTTCACGGTTGACCGGCTTGCAGTCATCCGCCATACAAACACCGGCAATTGACGCGCTCGCAAGGGCAAAACACACAATACCGCAGGCTGTTTTGTTGATCATAAGGTTGACTCCGCCGAACGCTACATGCTGTCGGATTTACTCATCGCTGGTATTTTAGTCAATCATCGCTGACCGACAGGTTAACGGCGGCAATCGGTCATCGTACAGGTGTGTGGGTGACCGATTGCATGGCCAGAGCATCGATTTTGTCGACAGAATGTTATGTTCAGTGGGTGGATACGGCCACCCGAACCGGAATCTTATCACCCGGATGGTGATCTGTGTGAGTGTGGAAGGTACGCCCGCGAAAGCGGTACGTCACCCGGTAGCCGCTAATTTCGCGCACCCGTTGCACGTGCTCGGTGGTTGTACAGCGTTTCTGACGGTGGTGATTGCCCTGCTTGTGGCGATTGTGGTGCTGGGTGGAAGTGACGTACTTCCTGTTGTTGCCATAGCTTTTGTCCGTGTAGCTGCGCTGCTGCTGGTGTGCAGCGACCAGTCCGGCACCTATCGCTGCACCGGCCAGTGTGGCGCCGGTGTTGCTGCGGCCGTTAATGGATTTGGTTAGCTCGTGCCCGATGGCCCCGCCAATAACACCGCGAACGAACACAGCTTCGGGACTGTGCCTGCGTTGCTGCTGGCGGTTGTGGCTGCGGTAGTGGCCATGGTTGTGAGGGTTCTGCCGGTGCCCGGGTGGAACGTGACAGGTGCGTTGCGGGGTGCGTCTGGTAACAGTGCGATAGGTTGGTTCGACGTGCAATACCCGCGCGTAGTCTGTAAACACGTGGCGGTTATCGCGATGTCTGTCACCGGCGATGCTTCCGGTTGATGCTGTGATGCCAAGTGCCAGAACTGCAATTCGCAGAGTTGAGTCAGTTAGTGTTAAGCGAGAGAATAGTTTTTTCATGAGCAGTCACCTTTGTTGGTGACTGCATAATTATTGGTTAGCCCTTAATCCGTTCTGAACATTGTAAATAATGGTGACGGGTTGCAAATGTACTTCGCAAAGGTTATTTAACTTTCGAAGTAGCAGCTCTGAAGTGCAGAGCAGTTGTTACTTTTTCTCAACCGGTTCAGTGTCACCGTTTGCTTCTTTCCAGCCTTTGTAGCCGCTGTCTATATGGCTAATGTTGTCAAAGCCCATGTTCTGCAATGACAGAGCGGCCAGTGCTGAGCGCCAACCTGAAGCGCAGTGCAGTACCATTTTATTTCCGGTTGCAAATTCTGGCTTATGGTACGGGCTTTCAGGGTCAAACCAGAACTCGAGCATGCCGCGAGGTGCGTGAATGGCACCGGGGATTTTTCCTTCGCGGTACAGCTCTCGAATATCTCTGATGTCGATAATGGTGACGTTGTCGTCTCCGGCAATTTTCATTGCTTCTTCATCACTAATGCATTCGATTTGTGCATTGGCTTCTGCGACCAGTTCTTTAACGCCTTTTATGGCCATGTTAACTCCGGTAGTACAAGTCTATGTTAGTTGTTGCGTTAGTTAGGGGCAGTTTCATCGACAGGAAATATTTTAGTAATAATTCCCATACGCGGGTTGTCAATGTAGTGAATTTGTCTGCTGCGCATACGTCGGTCGGATTCCATTGCATAAGACTGATTGCTGCCCGGTGGTGTGTATGACAACAAAGTTTCGAAATGCAGAAATCTGCCTACCCAGACTTTAACACCGCCGTAAACCGTTGCACTGGTTACCTGTGAGTATCGACCGCTGTTGTTTGCCGGTGGTGTTGAGAAACCGCGCAGGTAAACGTTGTCAGGGTCGCCGCGTTCAACAAACATTGGCACCTGCTGGCCGAGAGCGATGCGCATGTAAGGGGCTGACTCCTGGTTGTAGTCGGTTTGGCGCCAGCCACCGTGATACAGCAGCCGGTGATTTTCAGACTGGTTTATTTTTTCGGCTTCGGCCTGCAGTCGCAATTGTGGCAGCGGTTGTATGGGTGCGTTTGCTTCAGCCTGTTGCGGAATACGCTGAGCGCCATTGATTACCGGTAACAGCATGGTGTTGCTGCGACCGACACCGGAGTTTCTGACGTGCTCGAAAATGATGATTTCCACATCATAGTTAACGGCGTGCGCCGGTGCCGCAAACAGCAGGGTTGCCAGCAGCAGTGACAGCAGTCCGGTGGTGGCAGCAGAATATTTAGTCTGTTTCATTTCAGGCGGCCTTACTTTGTTGAAATTGAGTTAGCAGTTGCTCGAGATACTCGATACGATCATCGGGAATGTCAAGGTCGCGGTTGAAGCGCAGTGTGTTCTTGCCATCGAAGGCAAACTCCTGCGGTGAGGTTTGTATTAGTGTAATCAAATGTGCAGGGTCAATGTTCGGTGCATCATTAAACACCAGCCTGCCGCCTTGTGCGCCGGCTTCAAGCCGCGTTACACCCAGTGCCTGGCAAAGCAGCTTCAGGCCGGTTGCTGCAAACAGCATTTTGGTTGGCTCGGGCAGCAGGCCGAAGCGGTTAATGAACTCTACTTTTAATTCATTAAGCGCTTCTTCATTGGCGGCATTGGAAATACGCTTATAGAGAATCAGGCGGGTGTGTACATCGGCAACGTAGTCTGATGGCAGTAGTGCCGGTGCGCCAAGCTCGACTTCGGTGCTTTTGGCCAGTGGTTGTTCTGTGTCGGGAATTTTGCCGGACTTTAAAGCATCGACAGCACGTTCCAGCAGTTGTGTATAAAGCGTAAAACCGATTTCCTGAATTTGTCCGCTTTGTTCGTCACCGAGCAATTCGCCAGCGCCGCGAATTTCAAGATCATGTGTGGCCAGTGTGAAGCCAACGCCCAGGTCTTCGTGAGCTTCCAGTGCCGACAGACGTTTGTGCGCGTCTTTGGTCATGGATTTTTCAGGCGGGGCAATCAGGTAGGCGTAGGCGCGATGATGTGAACGACCGACTCTGCCTCGTAACTGGTGCAACTGCGCTAAACCGAGTTTGTCGGCGCGATTGATGATGATGGTGTTGGCTGTGGGTACATCGATACCGCTTTCCACAATGGTTGTACACAGTAGAATATTAAAGCGCTGGTGATAGAAGTCGAGCATCACCGTTTCAAGCTGGCGCTCACGCATTTGGCCGTGTGCTATCTGTATTGATGCCTGCGGTACTATTTCTTCGAGTTCTCTGGCAACGCGTTCAATGCTGCTGACTTCGTTATGCAGAAAATAGATTTGTCCGCCGCGCCCGAGTTCACGCTGGCAGGCTTCCTTGATTTGTGTATCCGACCATTCGCCAACAAAAGTTTTAATGGCATGCCGGTTTGGCGGCGGTGTGGCAATGATGGAAAGATCGCGCAGACCGGACAAGCCCATGTTCAGAGTACGCGGGATAGGTGTTGCAGTAAGCGTAAGAATGTCCACTTCGGCGCGCAGCGATTTCATGTGTTCTTTATGTCGAACCCCGAAGCGGTGCTCTTCGTCAATGATAACCAGCCCCAGGTTCTTAAAGGCAACGCTTTTCTGCAGAAGCTTGTGCGTACCAATAACTATATCGACCTTGCCGGATTCCAGTGATTTAAGTACCGCTTCCTGTTCTTTATTGCTGCGGAAACGCGACAGACATTCTATTTGCACCGGCCATTCTGCAAAGCGATCAAGGAAGTTCTGATGATGCTGATGGGCAAGTAACGTGGTGGGTACCAGTATCACTACCTGCTTGCCACCGTCGACAGCGATAAACGCAGCGCGCATGGCGACTTCTGTTTTACCGAAGCCAACATCGCCGCATACTACCCGGTCCATCGGTTGTTCGGAGCGCATGTCGGCCAGTACTTCACCAATCGCACGTGCCTGATCGGGCGTTTCTTCAAACGGAAACGTCTCTGCAAAAACAGGATAGTTGTTGGTTTCCTGCGTATACGCATAGCCTTGTTTGGCGGCTCGCTTTGCGTGAATTTCCAGTAGTTCTGCGGCGACATCGTGTGCTTTTTGTGCTGCCTTGCGTTTAACTTTCTGCCATTGCTCACCGCCAAGCCGGTGCAGCGGAGCTGATTCTTCAGAGGCGCCGGTATAGCGGCTGATCAGATGCAGTGAGCCAACCGGCACATACAGTTTGTCTTCTTTGGCATATTGAATTAACAGGTATTCGGTGTTAGTGCCACCGACGTCAAGGGTTACCAGCCCCTGATACCTGCCGACACCATGGTCGATATGCACTACCGGTGCTCCGATGCTTAAATCGGCCAGATTGGCAATGACTGCATCACTGTCGAGGGTAGGGCGGCGCACCTTGCGATTGCGGCTAATCTGATTGCCGGTGAGCTGGGACTCACAAATAACAGCAACGTTAGCGTCAAGCGCGATCAGTCCGTTGTCGAGTGGTGCTTCGCAAATACACAGCGGACGATCATTGTTGAGAAACTCTGCAAAGTTGTCGATGCTGACAACGGGAATCTGGTTGGCGATTAACATTTCCATAAACGCTTCGCGCCTGCCTGCAGACTCGGCACAAAACAGCACGCGGCCTTCAAACTGTTGCAGAAATTCTTTTAACAGCCCGAGTGGTTGTTCCAGTCGCGCCGTGATCGGGTACTTGCCCGGTGCTTTGGTGGCAAAGTTGAAGCGGCCTTTGCCTTCCGGTAGTTCGGCGTTGGATAAATGCACACGTCGTCGTTGTTTCAGTCTGTCGGTGACTTCGGCGGCGTCGATAAAAAGTTGTTCGGGCGGCAGCACCGGTCTTTCAATATCGTGTCGACGTTGTTCGTACCGTTCTGCCGTTTGTTCGGTAAACGCTTCCATAGCCGCCTGACAATTGCCTACCTGCACAACAATGCTGTCATCTGCGAGGTAGTCGAAAACGGTGGCCATCTCTGACAGGAACAATGGCATGTAATACTCAATGCCTGACGGCACAACAGAGTTACTGACATCGCGATAAATCGGGCTGCTGCGACTGGCATCGAACTGTTCACGAAAGCCCTGTCTGAAACGCGTGATCGCGGCTTCGTCCATTGGGAATTCCCTGGCAGGCAGCATATCGATTGAATCGATTTTGTCTTCCTGACGTGAAATCTGATCGGTCGGGTCGAAGCGGAAAATACTTTCTATTTCGTCGTCGAAGTAGTCAATTCGAAACGGCTGGTCGCTGGCCATAGGGAAGAGGTCGAGCAGTGAACCACGTACTGCAAACTCACCGTGTTCGTGGACTTCACTAACATTGCGGTAGCCGGCATCGGTGAGCTGCTGGCGTAAAGTTTCAATGGGCAGTTGCTGGCCGGTACGCAGCACCAGTGATTGTTGCTGAATATACGACGGCGGGCAAAGTCTCTGCAGCAGCGTAGACACCGGCAGTACCAGTATGCCTTCCTGCAGTGATGGCAGCTGGTACAGGGTTTTGAGCCGCTGTGATACCAGTTCCTGATTCGGTGAGAACAGATCGTACGGCAGTGTTTCCCAGTCAGGGAAGTTGTAAATCGGCAGCGACGACGAACTGTAGAAACGCAGTGCATCTTCCAGATGGTAGGCTTCCGCCATCGATGCGGTAATCACCAGAATAAGTTTGCGGTTTGCTGCCGCAAGTTCGGCAATGGCCAGCGCATCGGCGCTGCCGTACAGGCGCCCCCACTGGGAGATCTGTGCTTCTGGCAGGTTAAGTAGGGTGTTCGGCGGCATCCGGAATCAGCGGCTTAAAATCCGGCAATGATAGCACAGCAGTATGCCTGCCGGCAGGTTACGCCGGCTTCTGCAATGTCGTGTAGCTGCTACTTCTCGGCGAAGTATTTCTCTACCTCGTTGTCTTCCCTGAGGCTTGCTTCGTCCCGTTTACCGGCCAGCACTCTCACCGGATCAATACTGGTCCACAGTGGAGTCGATGCCATGGCGCTGGCAAACAGTGCTCCGCCCCTGAGTGCCCAGGCGATAATGCCGGCGGTCGCACTCAGTGACACGCCCAGGGTGGCGTCATTGGCCAGCCGGTAGCGCCGTGAATTGGAGTCCTCGGAGTCCTGCAGGTCCTGATCGAGTCTTTTCAGCGCGTCGACGAATTGCTTGTTGGTGACAACATCATGTGGTCTGACTGTTTTCACTTCGGTGAGAATTTCTATGCCCACGCTGCTAATGGATACTTCGGTGTCGTCGAGCGCGGTGTACTGTACAGAGTTGTGCTGACGCACGGCGAGTTCTTCGAGTATGGCTTCAACGGTGCGTCGCTGCGCTGTATCGAAAGCGGGGTTGTCGAGCGTGGTGACTTCGGTAATTCTGGAGAACCCGGCGCGTGCCTCCGCCAGTGCCGGTTCGGAGCCGCGCGCCGGATCGAAGTCGGTCTGTGTTTCCGTGCTTTCCTCTTCGGTTTCGGATGGTTCAGCTTCTTCTTCAACCTCTTCTTCCGGTTCCGGCTCTTCAGGTTCGACTACCGGCTCAACCGGCTCGGGTGCTTCAAAAGCGTTTGCCAGAGGTGGCTCGATGCTGACAGCAACAGTGGCGATGGCAAAAATACCGTCTTCGTTGGTGACACGGTAGCTGAAGCTGTCCTGCAGCACCGCGCTGCCGTCGTGGTGGTAGGTAAACGTGCCGTCGCTGTTGATTTCAAGCGTGCCGCGCGAAGGATGTGTTTCTATCGACACAAGAATACGTGGATTGGCTGTTACGGTATCTACAGCCAGTGAAGAGACTCCTGATTCGAGCAGGCTACCGTCCAGTGAATCGAAAACTTCACCAAACTCAAGCATGATAGATTCATTGTCGATCACCGGTGCCGGATCGATCACTTCGTTAATCAACAGTGCAAAGCGACCGGTCGCCGGTACGGTGCCGTCTTCACCGCCGTCCTCAACCTGTATGTCAAAGAAGTCAACCGAAGTCTCGGAACCGTCGTGTCGGTACCTGAGCTGGTCCTGCTGCAGTTGTTCAAGCGTGAATGTGGTACCGGTGCTGACTGCTGCACCGTCAAGTGTAAGCACACCATTAATCGGCAGACTGTTAATGGTGAAAGTCAGTTCGGTGGGCAGCAGGTCGTCAGCATCGGTGGCTGATAACACATCCGTGGTAATGGTGTTGTCGCTGCCTTCATCAACGGTGGTCACTTCTTTGATGAGCAGCGGCGGATCATTCACACCCGGTACATCAAAGTTAATGTAGTTTTCGGTCTGATCGATAAACTGCCCGCCGTTGTCAATACCACCATCGTCGTGTACCTGGAACGAGAAGCCGTTATAGCCAAGGCCGTTGACGTTCA
>CAYZVB010000118.1:0-2861 GCA_964481315.1 uncultured Granulosicoccaceae bacterium | reverse complement strand
CCATCGTCGTGTACCTGGAACGAGAAGCCGTTATAGCCAAGGCCGTTGACGTTCAGTGGCGGGGTAAAGCGCAGCAGGCCGGCATCGATCAACGATACATCAACCACAGTGCCGGATTCTATCGGGGTACCATCAAGTGCCAGTACACCGCTTTCAGGCAGTGCACCAATAGTAATCGCACGGAAGTTATCGCCGTCGAGCACATCGGAGTAGCCGAAGTCATCGCGGGTGAAAATATAGGTGGTGTCTTCCTGCGTTGAAACGGTTTTGTCGGTACCGCTTGGTTCATCGTTAATGTTAATCACATTAAAACTGATGTTGTTAGCGTTTACCGCGGTGTCTGTGCCGCTGAGTTCGGTACCACCGTCATCGACTACACGGAAGTCGAAGTTATCGTAGGCGTTGCCGTTGGCGTTGGGCTCGGGGGTAAATACCAGGCTGCCACTGTCAATGTCGGTAATACTGATAAACTGCCCGGCGGCTACTTCTGTGCCGTTGTAGTACAGCGTACCGGCGGCAGGCAGTCGTGCAATCACAACACCTGCAAAGGCGTTGTTGTCGAGCACATCGGTAAAGCCAAAGTCGGCGGCAGCCAGTGTGTAGTCGGTATCTTCAAGAAAGCTAATGCTGTTGTCGGTGCCGGATGGTGCGTCGTTGACGCTTTGCACGGCAATGACACGGCTGATTATAGCGCTGTCTGCCTTGAGATCAGTAATACTGAACTCAACCGTCCGCGGCAGGGTTGAGGGGTTGTCACTGCTGTTCACGTAGGTGACGGAGCGCAGCGCACTCTGGTACTCGGCAATGGTGGCCGTACCGGTCAGTGACAATGTGCCGGTGGCCGCATCAAAGCTGCCGGTAATGTTCGCGGTCGGTTCGAATGCCAGACTGTCCTGACCATTACTGTAGTGGGTGGTTAAGGTAACTGTGGCACTTTCCAGCGCGGTGTTATCCACATCGGTGACTGCCAGTGTGTCGGTTATCGCCAGTGGCAGCTGGTTTTCGGTGTAGATAACCGGGTCAGTCTCAACGGATAACAATACCGGTCTGTCATTGCTTGCGGTCAGCACAATATCGCGTGAGGCGGCATTGCTGGTCACGTCACCATCATTCACACGAAAATCTACGGTGCGGGCCAGTACTGATGGGTTGTCACTGCTGTTGGTATAGGCGACTGACCGCAGCGCGTTTTCATAGTCTGTGACTGTGGCAGTACCGGATAACACCAGTACGCCGGTCTGCGGGTTGTAGTTGCCGGTAATGCCGTTGGCATCGGTGAATTCAAGAATATCTTCACCTGCGGCAAAGTTACCGCTAATGACCACTACTGCTGATTCCAGTTGAGTGTCGTCCAGATCGCTTAGGGTCAGTGAATCCGTGACCGGCAGGGCAGCCGAGTTTTCCTGATAGGCCAGTGCATCGGATTCAATGTCTGCAGTGACCGGTGCATCGTTCGACGGCACCACAATTACCTGGCGTGCCAGGGTATTGCTGTTATCGGTGTTGTCACGCACCGTGATCTCAACGGTACGCGGGTTGGTGGTCGGGTCGTCACTGGTGTTAATAAACCCGACGCTGCGCAGGGCATACTCATATTGCAACAAACTGGCGGTGCCGTTTAGCGTCAATACACCGGTGGCAGGATCGAAGCTGCCTGTAATGCCTGATTGATCACTGAAGGTCAGCCAGTCGTTAGCGGCGGAGAAGTTGTCGGTAATGGCAACGGTGGCAGATTGCAGCACGGTGTCGTCAAGATCATTCAGCACCAGGGTGTCGGTCAGGTCTGCCGCCAGCGCGTTTTCATTAAACAATAGTGGCGCTGCTTCAATAGCAAAGAGCTGTGCCGGGTCGTTGACCGGGGTAATGACTATGTCTCTGGATAAACGGTTGCTGTCGAGTTCACCGTCGTTAATCACGAACTCAATAGTGCGGGTTGCCGCAGACGGGTTGTCACTGGCATTCAGATACGTGATGCTTTGCAGTGCGTTCTGGTAGTCGGCGGCAGTGGCACTGCCGGTCAGGGTCAGTACACCTGCAATAGAGTCGTAGCTGCCAGTAATGCCTGCCATATTGGTGAAGCTCAGTGAGTCTTCGGTGGCGGAGAAGTTACCGGTGATCGCCACGGTGGCGCTTTCGATGAATATATCGTCGGCATCGGCCACAGAGATATTTTCGGTCACCGCAATCGGTGCGCTGTTTTCAACAAACGTGGCCGGCAGCCCTTCAATGGTGCTGAGTACCGGTCCGTCATTGACGGCGGTAAAGTCGATATCGCGAGTCAGCAGGTTGCTGTCGGCATCACCGTCATTTATCACGAAAGACACGGTGCGCAACAATGCCGATGGGTCGTCACTGGTGTTTTCATAAGTGACGGAGCGAAGTGCCTGCTGGTAGTCACTCAGAGTGGCAGAGCCGCTAAGTGAAAGTACACCAGTCGCCGCATTGAAGTTACCGCTGATACCGGCCTGATCGGTAAAGCCGAGCACATCTTCACCGGCAGCGAAGTTACCGGTGATGGAAACCGAAGCCGATTCAATGTTGGTATCGTCCAGATCACCGACGGACAGCGTGTCGGTAATGACGGTGGCACTGTCGTTTTCTGTGTAGGTCAGCGGATCGGCTTCAATGCCTGCAATGACCGGCGTATCATTGACAGCGGTAAACACAATGACCCGTGCAATGGTGTTGCTGTTGAGGTCGCCATCGTTCACCGTAAAATCCACCGGTCGGGACAGGGCAGACGGGTTGTCACTGGTATTTTGATAAGTGACTGATCGAATCGCGGCCTCGTAGTCTGCGATGGTCGCGGTACCGGTTAACGTGAGTATACCGGTGGTGTTATCAAAGTTGCCGGTAATACC
>CAYZVB010000117.1:10023-14392 GCA_964481315.1 uncultured Granulosicoccaceae bacterium | reverse complement strand
GAAGTTTCCACAGATATAAAGTTGCAGGGGTGCGTGCACCCCTGCGTCAGGCTGGTCTATTGAGAGGTTGTGTTACAGCGAACACTCGGAGGCATAGACATCCTGGTGGTTTTCCAGCACAACCTGGTCAATTTTGGTAGTCCAGTTACCATCGTCGTCTTCTACAACAGTTCGTGAATAGAAGTTTTGTATTGGCATGTGGTTTTTGCCATAGCTGAACTCACCACGGATAGAAGGGAAGTCTGCCTTTTGCATGGCGGCACGCATACCGTCCATATCGTCGAGGTTGCCATCAACGGCATCAACAGCCGACTTAATCAGCATAATTGAATCGTAGGCCTGTGCTGCATAAAAAGACGGGTAGTTGCCATGCTTTTCACGGAAGTCAGCAACAAACTTCTTGTTGGCCGGTACATCGAGATCGGGGCTCCAGAATTGCGTCATGCTGGAACCCAGAACGCTTTTCATGCCGCCTTCTTTAAGTTTGGGCAGTGACAGGGAGTCGATGGTGAATACCGTGTAGAGCGGCAGGCTGTCTTTGAGTCCTGCCTGCTCATACTGCTTTATGAAAGCACCGGCCGCTTTACCGGGGTAGAAAACGAATATGCCTTCTGCACCGGAAGCTTTGGCTTTTGCAAGTTCAGCAGAAAAGTCGAGCTGTGCATCTTTGCCCCACTTGGTCAGATCTTTACCAACAATCTCGCCTTTGAAGGTTCGTTCCACACCGGCCACCATGTCTTTACCTGCAGCATAATTCGGTGCCATTACATAAAGCGATTTAACGCCTTGCTTATTCAGCGTTTCACCCATTGCCATTGGGGTTTGATCGTTCTGCCATGAGGTAGAGAAAAAATTCTCGTGACATAACTTACCGGCAACCGGCGAGGGACCGGCGTTGGCACTGATTAAAAACTTACCGGCGTCCAGTACTGACTTACGCGACGCCAGCAGTACGTGCGACCAGATATAGCCGGCCACAAAATCAACATCGTCCTGTTTAACCAGCTTGTCAGTTGCCTGCTTACCGACTTCCGGTTTGAAACCGTCATCAGCCATAATCAGTTCTACCTGCTTACCGCCCATCGTATTCTCGATGTGCTCAAGTGCGAGGTTAACGGCGTTTTCCTGATCTTTGCCAATGGAGGCAGCGCCGGTGGTGAGGGTAGTGATAAAGCCGATTTTGACCTGATCGTCGGCGAGCACCTGTGTGCTCAATGAAAGTGCGGCAGCGGCAGTTGCTGAAGTGAGTAGCTTTTTCATCGATATTCCTTCTGGGTTGGACGCCGATTTGCACCAGTGCAACGCAGCGTAATTCACAAACAACCTGGGTGTCCCAGTGTACATGGAGGCAGCCGGCTATTCATGCCCGCTAGTGAAGTTTTGTCGAACCGGGTGGCTACTTGTCGCAATTATGTTGATTGTGCAACCAATGGGTGCCGGCTGGCCGGTGGCCGGAGTCAGGTGAAGGTGTCGCGGGGCCGGTCTGGCGGAAGGAATTCAGCTGCTGCCTCCGACTCGCCTGCGGTCACGACATGGGTATGCGGGGTGGCCAGTGAAATACCGTGCTCTATCGAGGTATGCAGCACACTCTCTACCAGGTGCTGTCGGGTGGCAACCAGGCTCTGGATGTCTTTGATGTAGTAAAACAAACCCCACTCAACAGCGTGGTCGCCGGCATCGAGCACGCGTATTTCGAACGGGTGGGTTTCATCGAGTTTGCTGTCACCGGATTCGCAGGCGCGTTGAAATGCCTCGGTGAATAATTTTCGCACTGCATAACTGTCGGTATCGTAGCCGAATTTAAAAGTCAGCTTTTCGCGCAGACCGCGCGCCGATGCAAACTTCGATAATGAATGGATGGGTTGCTCACGAAGCTTTGAGTTACTGATCATGACCCGGTGATTGTTGATCACATCGATCAGTACGGTATGAAAGATTTTAGTTTTAAACACTCGTCCGAGAATTTGCGGGTTATCCAGCTCGATTAAATCGCCTTCGCTGACCATGTCGCTGTTTAACAGTATCAAGCCACTGATGATATCCGGTGCCCATGCGGCCTGCGTAAGCGCTAAAAACACACCGACAAAGCCAATCACACCGCCTGCCTCCAGCAGACTGCTGAAACCTGCAATGCGGATCACGGCGATTAACGCGACAATGCCGACAAAAGTACTGATCACCAGTGTCAGCATGCGTGAATGATAGGTGTCTGATAACTGAGTTCCGTCTGCGCTGGTGTTTATCTTGCCGTAGCGGCGTCGCATTAGATAGCTTGCGATGTTGGCTGTTAGATAGGCGAGATAAAAAACTACCAGAATAGACAGTATGCGCAGTGCCAGACCGTTACCGGCCGGGTTGCTTGCATAAAACGCGTTGTAACAAACCACTGCAAGTATCGCGAGGTTCAGGCCGCGCATGACATTGACCTGAAAGTCGAATTGACGTTTCTCGCGCTTTGCCAGCAGACGTTCCAGAATAGGGCGCGCCAGTAGCAGCAGAACTAAATTCAGCGCAATAATCAGGTAGTGAGTGGTGCTCAGCCGTGACAGTGTTAGCGTAAAAAAATCGTTCATGCATTAAGCATAATGCATCTTCGACCTGTGTGCTTGGATGGCCGTATGCCTGCCGGAATTTCCGGCAGGCTTTTCAGCGGTCTGTGTGCGGCAAAACCCGGGTTATGGGTTAATCTGCGCCTGCAAGCGGACGACTGGATTGCAGTAACTTGTGTACCTCGGTCACCGCCAGCGACAGCATCGCATAGTCAGCAGTGCCACTTGATTTAATCTCGCTCAGGCGCTGAGAGTAGATCTCGAGACGGGTGTCGTTGTCTTTTGCCCAGTGCTTCACCATAGCGCGCGGTTTTGCACCGGTGTCGCTGACCGACAGTATTTCTGCACATAGGTGGCGCTGTTGATAATGCAGGTCAGAACGCAACGCGGACTTGGCCAGCCCATGCCAGTGGTTACTGGTTTCAAGTGTGCCAATCTGTTCGCGCAGCCACTGAATTTCCAGGTAGTCGCCAAGTTGAAAATACACACCCGCAGTGGTGGTTAGAGCAATGCCCGAGGTGGCTGCGATATCAATAATGTCAAAGCTTGACGATAACGGCACCACAGATGACACCGACTCGGCCACTTCCTGTGGCACACCGTTACGCACAAAGTGTTTGCAGCGTGAGCGATAGCTCGATTTGTTGGGTGCTGCCAGCGCTTCCGGAATCTCCTTGCGCAGCTCATCGGTGCCGGTTTCAAAGTAGTCGATAATGGTTTGAATGTTGTAATCGACGCGGCGATTCTTAACCAGCCAGTGTATGCCGCGCTCGACCCAGCCGCGCACAATTAGCAGTAGTTCATACTGTGTTGCACTGCTAACCTGGTTGTCCAGCGCCTCGATAGAATCCCACAGTTCACGCATCTTAAACACCGCTCTAACAGCGACATAAGCTGATGCAATATCAGCAGTGCTCGCCCCCAGTTCTTCCTGAAGGCGGAACAGATAGGTCGGGCCAAGACGATTCACCAGACTGTTGGTGATTTGTGTTGCAATAATTTCATTACGCAACTGGTGCTGGCTGATCTGGTCACTGAAACGTTTACCCAGTATGCGCGGGAAGTAGTTCACCAGTTCCTGATCAAAGTAGGTATCTTTAACCAGCTCGGAGTCGCGCAGCTGTTCATAGATATCCATCTTGCTGTAGGCGACCAGCACCGCAATTTCAGGCGCGCTTAAGCCGTGACCGTCAGCCGCGCGTTCGGCAACTGTTTCATGATCGGGCAGAAACTCAATGGCCGGGTTAAGCTTGCCGGCGTTGGTTAGCTCGTTCATGAATAGCGCATGTTCACCAAGCAGTGCCGGCGCTTCGGTGACTGCCAGACTGATGCACTGGGTTTGCAGATAGTTATCACGCAACACCAGGTCGGAAACTTCGTCAGTCATTTCGGCCAGTAAATCGCTGCGCTGTTCTACCGGTAAGTGTCCGTGGCTGACCAGTCCGTCAACCAGTATTTTAATGTTAACTTCATGGTCCGAACAATCGACGCCGGCAGAGTTATCAATGGCATCGGTGTAGATTTTACCGCCATTCAGTGCAAACTCTATGCGTCCAAGCTGTGTGCACCCGAGGTTGCCGCCTTCACCAACAGCGCGGCAACGCAACTCATTGGCGTTAACACGCAATGCATCATTGGTTTTGTCCTGTGCATCGGCATGTGATTCAGACGAAGCTTTCATGTAAGTGCCAATACCGCCATTCCAAATCAGGTCTACGGGCATCTTTAACGCGTTGTGGATTAACTCTACCGGCGTCATACTTGCTTGTTTTGTGCCCAAGCATTTTTTCATTTCTGGGCTGAGCTTAATAGACTTCTCA
>CAYZVB010000117.1:0-10013 GCA_964481315.1 uncultured Granulosicoccaceae bacterium | reverse complement strand
CCTTTGCTTTCAATAGCGCGTTGATCAGATCATTCGGTGCCATAGACTTTTGCTTCAGACCGAAAGCGCTGGCGACTTCAGGGGTGATAGGGATCGACTTTGATGAACGGCTGAATATACCGCCGCCTGCAGAGATCAGTGATGAGTCATAGTCTTCCCACGTTGAACGGGGCAGTGCAAAAAGTCTTTGACGCTCGGCAAAGGTTTTTGCGGCATTCGGTGAAGGGTCGAGAAAGATATGCATGTGGTTAAATGCCGCAAGCAATCGGATTTTGTTTGACAGCAGCATTCCGTTACCGAACACATCACCACTCATGTCGCCGATACCGACAACAGTAAATTCCTCTTCCTGAGTGTTCAGATTGTATTCGCGGAAGTGGCGTTTTACCGACTCCCAGGCACCTTTGGCAGTAATGCCCATGCCTTTGTGGTCGTAACCGACTGAACCGCCGGAGGCAAATGCATCACCCAGCCAGAATCCGTATTCGTCAGAAACACCGTTGGCAATGTCTGAAAAAGTCGCGGTGCCTTTATCTGCGGCGACTACCAGGTACGGGTCATCGGCGTCCTGCCGGACAACATCGTCCGGTGGTATAACTTTGCCATCAATGTAGTTGTCGGTAATGTCGAGCAGTCCGCGCAGAAAAGTCTGATAACACGCAACCACTTCCTGCATTAGATCTTCTCTCGACGCATTTTGTGGTGCCTGTTTGACCACAAATCCGCCTTTCGATCCGACCGGAACAATGACTGAGTTCTTAACCATTTGTGCTTTCATCAGGCCAAGCACTTCGGTTCGGAAATCTTCACGCCGGTCAGACCATCGCAAACCGCCACGTGCCACTTTACCGCCGCGCAGATGGGTAGCTTCAACTCTTGGTGAACAAACAAAGATTTCAAATTCGGGGCAGGGCAGCGGCATCCCCTGAATTTTTGATGGAATCAGTTTGATTGACAGGTAATCACGTGGATTGTCGTGATCGTCTCTGCGGTAGTAGTTGGTTCTTACCGTGGCGGCAATCGCATCGCCAAAGGTGCGAAGAATTCTGTCTTCATCAAGGCTTGTGACCAGATCCAACTCGCCTGCAAACTGTTCTGCAATCTGATCGCTGGTTTTATCTTTGTTATTTGCATTTATGGGGTCGAAACGCGACTCGAACATTTGCACCGCAAGTTGTGCCAGTTTGCTGTTGTTGATCAGACAGGTGGTCATGTAGTCCTGAGAGTACGGAATCTTGATTTGAAGCAGGTACTTGGTGTAACACCGCAGTATGGTGATTTGCCGCCAGTTTAAACCTGCTGTCAGTACCAGCTGGTTCAGACCGTCATCATCGACTTCACCGTGCCACGCTTTGAGAAAGGTTTGTTGAAACGCGTATGCAACGTCGTCTACCGGAAGCGACCGGGCGTCGGTTTTTAAAAGTTTGAATACTCTGATATTCAGTGCGTTGCTGTCGGTATTAACGGTATAAGGTTGTTCACCTATAACCGGTACACCCATGTTTTCCAGAATATGGATTGTTTTTGACAGCGGTACTTCAATGTCCGAGTGATAAATATTGAAACCGATTTCGCTGTCGCTGTGGTTGGCGTCACGATAGAACAGTACTTCCAGGCTATTGTGTTGTTCTACTTTGGCAAGTTCTGCAATGTCTCGGGTTGCCGTAGTGACATTGTTCTGTGCTTTATAGGCTTCAGGAATATTGCGTGACAGGCTGACCAGCTGTTCGGTAGTGACGAGATCAGTGCCGGTTTCTGTCAGCGCATTGCGAAGTTTATCGTCCCAGTTTTGTGCGGCATCTATAACCAGTTGTTCCAGTGCAGCAAAGTCGGCTTCAGTGCCGCCGTGGTTGCAGGGGGTTCTGAGCGTAAACAGCATGCGCGCCAGCGTGTCTTCAGATGATAAGGTGATATCAAACTCAACATTATCTGCGTTCAGTGACTGCAGCAGAATCTCCTGTATTCTCAGTCGCAGCTCACGTGTGTAAATATCCGAAGGTACGTAAACAAAGCATGTGGCCATGCGTTGAAACCGATCCTGAATACCAAACAACCGGACACGCGGGTGGTGCATCAGGCTCATAATGCCGCGCGAGATTTGCATGATGGTGTCTTCATCAGACTGCAGTAGCAAGTCTCTTGGGAAGCCTTCCAGTGTGGTAAGCAGAATTTTTCCGTCGTGTGCGCCCGGGTTGAAGTCGGACCGCGCAATGATGTTCATTAGCTTGTGGCGCAGAATCGGAATTGAATCGAGGTCGGTGCTGTCGGCACGGGAAGTAAAGAAACCGCAGATTACACAGCGTCCGTTGGTGTTTCCATCACTGTCGATACGGCGGTACGTCAGTACATCCATAGGTCTGGGCCAGATAACCGGAGCCCGGTCAACTGACTTGGTGATGTACAGGACATCTTCAGCCGTTTGCTGAAGTTCGTTTTGCGGCAGAGAATTTTCAAGAACCTCTGCAGCGGATGTGCCGCGGTAAATGCCCAGCGCAGTGCCGTTGACCAGGGACAACCCTTGTTTAGTCTCTTCCAATTCGGCGTAACCGGTGAAAGTGAAGTGATAACGTTGCAGCCAGTCGATAAAGTCGCATGACTCTGCGATGGTAAAGTCGTGCTGTACGGATTCCCGTAACGCCTGACTGGTTGCCGCGCTTGCGCTTTTCATTGGTTCCCAGTCGTCACACACCAGATTGACATCAGCAATCACGTGGCGGATGTCCGATTCAATATCACTAAACAGCGATTCATCGAATATCCGTTCGATGTGCAGCTGCATGAAAGATTCCTGAGTCGCCTCTGCAGCGTCGCCTCCGACCAGCCCGTCAAGCGTGCCGTCGACTTTGCGCACGACCGAGAAAATCGGGTGGATGAACTGGCCAATGCTATAACCGAGGCGGGTGATAGCCAGCGCTACCGACCGTACCAGAAACGGTTTGTCGGAAGTGGTGACTTCTATAATTGTCTGATTCGACTCCCAGCCGTGCTGGTTACTGTCGGGGTTATAGATTCGCACCAGGCATTCGTCGGCTGCGCGTTTTGATGCGAAGTTCCAGTGCGACATGGCCGCGGCATTGAGCTCGGCCGGATCACGTGATTCAATGTCTTCGAACGGAACCTGCTGGTAGTAGTGCTGGACCAGCTGGGGTTGATCTGCCAGATACTCTCTGGTGCGCATAGGGTTACCCGGCTCAGCGTGAGTCATGGCGTGTCGATCAGTCGCTGGGTTGCGAGGCATGTTAGTTCCACCCGAAAGCTTGCGATGTAGTGGGGCATAGGTCGGTCACGCGTTAATAAAGTGGAAACGCTATTCTGACCGTTTAACGGCACCCCTCCTAGGCCGTAGCGGCACGCACTGTCGTGTGTTAACTAATTTTCGTGACCAATCGCAAACTCATGCGACCGGCGGCCGGAATGGCAGACAGGTCGGTACTTTCCCGGCAGTAGAGCCTGCCGGGAGTGTTTGATTCTCAGCCGAGCAGGGCTTTGGTTTGTTCGGTTGGCAGGCGTGGACCGAAGTGCGTCACAATTTTAGACGCAGCACGACTGGCCAGTTCCGCCGACTGTACAAAGCTCATGTCGTGGGTGAGTCCGTACAGAAAAGCACCGGCGTACATATCGCCTGCACCGTTGGTGTCGATAACATCGACCTTCGGTGCCGGTATTTTGCTCATGGTGGTGCCGTCGTACACCACAGACCCTTCTGCACCAACGGTAATGGCAAATTTGACTGTCAGCTTTTTAAGCGCTTCGGCGGCGGCTTCGACGTTATCGGTGCCGGTCATCAGGGTGGCTTCGTCTTCGTTGCAGAACAACAAATCAAGATCGTTGCCGGCCATTTCAAGCAGGCCTTCTTTGAAGAAGTTGACCATGTTAGGGTCGGACAGCGTCAGCACCGTGGGTATGCCGGCTTCTCTGGCAATAGACGCGGCTTTAACCGCTGCAGCACGGCCGGTATCGGAGGCGACCAGGTAGCCTTCCATGTAGACATATTTTGAATTGACGATCGCCTGCGGATCGACCTCTGCCTCTGACAGATTTACTGTCACCCCTAAATAAGTGTTCATGCTGCGATCAGCGTCCGGCGTAACCATCACAATACATTTGCCTGTGTGGCCGTCTTCGCGGGTGGTGTTGTCGAGATTGGTGTCGACGTTACACTGGTTCATGTCGGCCAGATAGAAGCCGCCAAAGTCGTCGTTGGACACTTTACAGCTGTAAAAGCCGTCGCCGCCAAGTTGCGCCAGTGCAATGACCGAGTTGGCGGCAGAGCCACCGCTGGCCTTTTTATGGCTGAGGTCACTGAGCTGATGCACCAGCTCGTGATGGCGATCTTCTTCGATGAGTGTCATCAGGCCCTTGTCGACACCGAGCTCACCAAGCTTTTCGTCAGATACCCGGTACTCCATATCGACCAGAGCGTTGCCGATGCCGTACAAATCGTATTTTTTCATTGTTTCTCCGCGCTGGCAGATAAGCGCTATTTTCAGTAATTGTTATAGCTTAGACCAAGCTGCCCGGAGGTGTTGTTGCAAAGCGGTAGATCATCGTCGCAACAATCGCGCGTAGTTGGTGTAAAATCACCGCTCAGAGACTCTTGTTCAGCAGTGTCCTGCTCCCTTTAATACCGAAATCAGACGGAATCAGATCTAATGCGTTCTCATTACTGCGGCGTGGTTGACGCTGCGTTCATCGACCAGGAGGTCACTCTCTGCGGCTGGGTGCACAAGCGCCGTGACCATGGCGGCGTGATCTTTATCGATCTGCGTGACCGCGAAGGTCTGATTCAGGTGGTGGTTGACCCCGACACGGCAGAAATTTTTGCTGTCGCAGAACAGGTTCGAAATGAATACGTACTGCAAATTACCGGTCGCGTACGCAAGCGCCCCGAAGGCACCATTAATGAAGAGCTGCGCACCGGGCACATCGAGGTGCTGGCAAAAGATCTTAGAGTACTGAACGCGGCACAAACACCGCCGTTCCAGCTTGACGATGACGACGTTCAGGAAGAAACCCGCATGCGTTACCGGTACATCGATTTGCGTCGACCGGGTATGCAGGAGCACATGCGTCTTCGCTCTGCGGTTACACAGAAGCTGCGCAACTCGCTCGATGATCAGGGGTTTCTCGATGTAGAAACTCCCATCCTGACGCGTGCCACACCGGAAGGCGCTCGAGACTATCTGGTGCCCAGCCGTACTCATCAGGGTGACTACTTTGCACTGCCTCAGTCGCCGCAGCTGTTCAAGCAAATCCTGATGATGAGCGGGATCGATCGCTACTATCAGTTCGCGCGATGCTTTCGCGATGAAGATCTGCGCGCTGATCGTCAGCCGGAGTTTACCCAGCTCGATATGGAAATGAGCTTCGTTGAAGAAAAAGACATCATGCAAACCACCGAACGCATGATGCGTGAGCTTTTCGACAGCCAGCTGGGCGTTACCCTGCCTGACCCGTTCCCGACCATGAGCTATGCCGAAGCCATGCTGCGCTACGGATCAGATAAACCCGATCTGCGCATAGATCTGGAGCTGGTTGAGCTTTCAGACGAACTCAAACACGTAGAGTTTAAAGTGTTTTCCGGTCCGGCGGCAGACCCGGCCAGTCGTGTAACAGCATTGCTTGTGCCTGAAGGCTGCAAGTTGTCACGCAAGGAAATTGACGTGTACACCGAGTTTGTCGGTCGCTACGGTGCCAAAGGTCTTGCCTATATTAAGTGCAACGAAGTCGCAAAAGGCAAGGAAGGTCTGCAGTCACCTATCGTCAAAAACCTTGACGACCAGGCTATTGCAAGCATTCTCGAAAAAACCGGTGCCAAAGACGGTGACCTTATATTCTTCGGTGCCGGCAAGGCCGGAGTGGTCAGCGACTCACTGGGTGCCCTGCGGGTTAAACTCGGTCACGACACCGGGCGCGTAGCAGAAGGCTGGCGACCGCTGTGGGTAGTCGACTTTCCAATGTTTGAATGGGACGAAGGCGCGAAACGCTGGCAGGCACTGCATCACCCGTTTACCGCACCCACATCCACTGATCTTGAAGCACTGCGCACCAATCCTGGTGAGGCATTGTCGCGTGCCTACGATATGGTACTGAACGGCACCGAGCTTGGCGGTGGCTCTATTCGTATTCACGACGCAGAAATGCAGCAGCAGGTGCTGGAGCTGTTGGGTACTGGTGAAGCAGAGGCCGAAGACAAATTCGGCTTTCTGTTAAAAGCCCTGAGCTACGGTGCGCCGCCACACGGCGGTATTGCGTTCGGTATTGACCGACTGGTGATGTTAATGGCGGGTGCCTCGACACTGCGTGACGTAATGGCGTTTCCAAAAACCCAGAGCGCCAGCTGCCTGTTAACCGATGCGCCGGGTGCAGTTTCCGAGCGTCAGTTAAAAGAACTTGGACTGCGAGCGCGAAAGCCGGCCACTAACGCCTAAGCGCAGGTTCGCATGAACTTCCGTCGCCCGGAATCGGTGCTGGTGCTGGTCTATACCGCAGCGGCGGAAGTGTTATTGCTTAAGCGGCTGCAACCGGCGTCGTTCTGGCAGTCGGTAACCGGGTCGCTCGAAGTTAACGAAACACCAATGCAGGCGGCGCACCGGGAACTCTGCGAAGAAACCGGTATTGCCGGTGTTGAGATCACCGATTGCAGCCGGCAGAACCGCTTTGAAATCCGTGAGCCGTGGCGGCGCAAGTATGCGCCCGACGTCACCCACAACACCGAGCACGTGTTCCGGTGCCGACTGCAAAGCCAGCCGGCATCGGTTCGTCTTGCCGGGGACGAGCACAGTGAATACCGCTGGACAACGCTGCCACAGGCCATTGCCATGGTGGGCTCATCCACCAATCGCGAAGCACTGGAATTGCTGCTTGAATCCGGCTGCTGAGAGTTGCCGGCAGATCGGGTAAAATAATGCCAGGCCTGCCGTCGCAGGCATTGCAAGAACACTTTAGAGAGTCATATGGCCGGACATAGTAAGTGGGCAAATATCCAGCACCGCAAAAAAGCCCAGGATAACAAACGCGGAAAACTGTTTACCCGACTGATACGTGAAATCACCGTAGCAGCCAGAATGGGCGGGTCCGACCCTGCCTCAAACCCCAGGCTTCGTCTTGCGGTAGACAAGGCGCTGGGCGGCAACATGCCCAAAGACACCATCGAGCGCGCAGTAAAAAAAGGTGCCGGTGAGCTCGACGATGTGCAGTACGACGAAATCACCTACGAAGGTTACGGTCACGGTGGTGTTGCCATCATGATCGAAACCATGACCGATAATCGCAACCGTACTGTCGCCGAAGTACGGCATGCGTTTACCAAACACGGCGGTAACATGGGTACTGACGGTTCGGTCTCTTACATGTTTAATACTGTTGGCGTGTTGTCATATGGCGAAGGCAGTGACGAAGACGCGTTAATGGAAGCAGCGCTTGAGGCAGGTGCCGAAGATGTTGTTACGTCAGACGACGGTTCCATAGAGGTATTAACTACATCGGCAACTTTTGTCGATGTAAAAGACGCCATGATAGCTGCCGGCCACGAACCCGAACTTGCCGAGGTGATCAAACGTGCAGACAATGAAATCACTGTCGATGTTGAACAGGGCACCAAACTGTTAAAGCTTCTCGATGTGATCGAAGAGCTCGATGATGTCCAGAATGTTTATAACAACGCAGACATTCCGGCCGAAGCGTATGAGGCAGAATAATTAACTGTTGCAGTAACTCTCATAAACCCGCGGATCAATCTCTATGAAACGTATTCTTGGTATTGATCCGGGGTCTGTAGTCACCGGCTACGGTGTCATTGATTCAGATGGTGTTCGCGACTTCCATATTGACCACGGCGGTATTCGTGTCGCCGGTGATAACCTGCCTGAGAAACTCGGTTATATTCTGTACCAGGTCGATCAGCTCATCGAAAAGTGGCAGCCGCAGGAAGTGGGTATAGAGCAGGTGTTTGTCAGTAAAAACCCGATGTCAGCCCTAAAACTCGGGCAGGCAAGGGGTGCTGCGATATGTGCTGCAGTTCAGCGCGGCTTACCGGTATCAGAGTATTCACCACGAACCATCAAGCAGGCAGCCGTTGGCTACGGGGCGGCAGATAAATCGCAAATGCAGGAAATGATCAGAGTGCTGTTGTCACTCAACAGTCAGCCATCGGCCGATGCTGCTGACGGCCTGGCGGTAGCGCTGTGCCATGCGCATACCGTTAATACGCAAAACCTGTTAAGCAAGCATCCGGCGTACAAAACGCAATTAAAAGCCTCTGCCGGCAGACGTAAAAACAAACGTTGGGTATCTGTTCCATGATTGGTCGAATTGCCGGTACGCTCGTAACACGTCAACCCCCGCAACTGCTGGTGGACTGTAACGGTGTCGGCTATGAAATCGAAGCGCCAATGCCGGTGTTTTATAACCTGCCGCAGGTCGGTGAAAAGGTGGTGCTGTTTATCCATATGGTGGTGCGCGAAGACGCACAGCTACTCTATGGCTTCAGCTCACTTGATCAGCGCGCCATGTTTCGCGAGTTAATAAAAGTCAGTGGTGTCGGCGCAAAGATGGCAGTAGCGATTCTGTCCGGGCTTTCCGCCGAAGACTTCGCATTGTGTATTGCCAATCAGGACGTCGCAGCGCTGACACGGTTGCCGGGTATTGGCAAAAAAACCGCCGAGCGGTTGATTGTTGAAATGCAGGATCGCGTTGGCAAACTCGGCGGCGACAACGCAACCCTGCCTTCCGGTGTTGTTGCTGCAGGCGGTGAAGCGAGTAACCAAAGCCAGGCCATCGCCGCACTTGAAGCACTGGGTTTTAAATCTGCCGAGGCGCAGCGTATGGTGAAGCGGTCGAAAGGAACAACGGTTGAAGACATTGTGCGTGAGGCTCTGAAGGGCGTCTCTTCCAAATGACCCCGATAACATCGCAACCGGGAGCGCGCTATGTCTGATGACGAGCGAATGTTTGATCCGCTGGAAAAAACAGAAGACGTGCAGGAACGCGCCATGCGTCCGCACTCACTTGCCGACTACAAAGGGCAGCCGCAGGTTGTCGAGCAGATGGAGATTTTTATCGGTGCTGCCCGCAGCAGGCAGGAAGCGCTCGATCACCTCCTAATATTCGGCCCGCCGGGGCTCGGTAAAACCACGCTTGCCAATATTGTTGCCAACGAACTTGATGTCAGTATTCGCCATACCTCCGGGCCGGTGATCGAACGTGCGGGTGATCTGGCTGCATTGCTGACCAACCTCGACAAAAACGATGTGCTGTTTATTGACGAGATACACCGGCTTAACCCGGCCATTGAAGAAGTGCTG
Organism: uncultured Granulosicoccaceae bacterium; assembly: GCA_964481315.1. GTDB lineage: Bacteria > Pseudomonadota > Gammaproteobacteria > Granulosicoccales > Granulosicoccaceae. Next base: position 708 of record CAYZVB010000117.1, on the reverse strand, counting down.
TATCCGGCCATGGAAGATTTTCAGCTCGATATCATGATTGGCGAAGGGCCGGCAGCCAGATCCATCAAAATCGACCTGCCGCCGTTTACGCTGGTCGGTGCAACCACCCGCGCCGGATTGCTTACCTCGCCGCTGCGCGATCGCTTTGGCATTGTGCAGCGCCTGGAGTTTTACAGCCCGGCCGATCTTTCGCGGATTGTCACCCGCTCTGCCAATATGCTGGGTGTGCCGATTGATTCTGCCGGTGCTGCAGAGGTTGCGCGCCGGTCTCGTGGCACCCCCAGAATCGCCAACCGGCTGCTGCGGCGGGTGCGCGACTACGCGCAAATTAAGGGTGACGGCTCAATTAACCAGGAAATCGCCAGCGCCGCGCTGAATATGCTGCATGTCGATGATCTCGGCCTCGATAACATGGATCGCCGCGTGCTGTTTGCGATTGTCGAAAAATTCGACGGCGGTCCGGTCGGGCTGGACAACCTGGGAGCGGCCATCGGTGAAGAGACCGGGACTATTGAAGAAGTCATCGAACCGTACCTGATACAGCAGGGGCTGCTGATGCGAACTCCCCGCGGTCGAACGGTAACGCGCGCTGCCTGTCTGCATCTGGGGTTACCGGTGACAGAGCCTCCATCGGGTGATCTGTTTTCCGGTGATGCCTAGTGCTCTGGCAACACTAAAAATTGGAATACAGTATGACTTTCGATGTGC
>CAYZVB010000116.1:4982-14430 GCA_964481315.1 uncultured Granulosicoccaceae bacterium | reverse complement strand
TGATCATGGCCTTAACCTTGATCTTGCCGCCTTCCGGACTTTCCAGCCAGACCATCTGATCGTTTTCGATACCGACATCATTGGCATCAGCCGGATTGATCTCGACAAACATGTCTTGCTGCAGTTCGGCAAGCCATGGGTTCGACCGCGACTCGTCACCACCACCTTCGTATTCGACAAGTCGACCACTGGTGTGAATGAGCGGAAAGTCGCCGGAATAGTCTTCAGCCTGAATTGAATTGTAACGCGTTGGCAGTCGATAGAACGACTTACGATCTTCGTAGGTCGGGTAGTCGGCTACCAGATCATAGCGCGAGGTATACAGTGGCTCGCGATGCAGTGGCACAGGGTCAGGGAATGTCCAGACTACCGCTCGTGCTTTCGCGTTACCGAACGGCGCACAACCATGCTCAATGGCAACACGCTGGATACCACCGGAACGGTCGGTCTTCCAGTTTTTGCCTTCGGCTGCAGTTTTTTCGTCGTCGGTCAGATCATCCCACCAGCCAAGTGACTTCAGTGCATCGGCGCTGAACTCAGGATAGCCGTCTTCGATCTCCGAACCCGCAGGGTAGGAGCCATCGGCCAGCAGGCTGACGCCTTCTCTTTCCACACCAAATCTGGCACGGAAACACAGGCCGCCTTCTGCTACCGGCTTGCTGGTGTCATAAAGCAATGGCGTACCCGGGTGCTTCATTTCTGCAGTACCCCAGCACGGCCACGGCATACCATAGTATTCGCCGTCGAGCGGGCCACCTTCGGCTTTAAGCGTAGTGGTGTTGAAAGTACCGCGATACTTCTTGTGGTCTTTCAGTCGCTCAGGGCTTTGACCGGTGTAACCGATTGTCCACATACCGTTGTTAAACTCGCGGGTAATGTCTTCAATCAGTGGCTCGTCGTTGTTGACCTGAATGTTGGCAGTAAACTTATCGGCAAAGCCAAGCTTGCTGGCCAGCTTGTACATGATGGTGTGATCAGGCAGAGACTCATAAAGCGGCTCAATCACTTTTTCACGCCACTGCAGTGAACGGTTGGAAGCCGTTACTGAACCATAGGTTTCGAACTGAGTAGTTGCCGGCAGAATATATACACCGTCTTTTCTGTCTGGCAGTACCGCAGAGTGCGTTGGATAAGGATCGATGATAACCATCAGATCGAGCTTTTCCATTGCCTCTTTCATTTCCGGTCCGCGAGTCTGACTGTTAGGTGCATGACCCCACAGCACCATTGCACGAATGTTGTCTTTCTGTGCGATGTTGCCGCGATCTTCAAGTACACCGTCAATCCAGCGCGATACCGGCATACCCTTGGTATTCATTGGACTGACCGGCTTGCCTTTTGACTCTTCATAGCTGCCAGCGTCGAAGCGCGTTTGCATCCAGTCGTAGTCGACACCCCAGACACCCGACCAGTGCTTCCACGCACCGGCAGACAGACCGTAATAGCCTGGCAAAGAATGCGAAAGAATACAGAAGTCAGTCGCGCCCTGTACGTTGTCGTGGCCGCGGAATATATTGGCACCGCCACCGGAAGCACCCATGTTACCCAGCGCCAGCTGAAGTACACAGTAAGCACGGGTGTTGTTGTTACCGATAGTGTGCTGAGTACCACCCATACACCAAACGATAGTCCCCGGACGATTTTCGGCCATGGTTTGCGCAGCTTCTTTTACTACCGCTTCAGGTACACCTGCAACGCGTTCGACTTCGGCAGGGTTCCACTTGGCGACTTCAGTTTTGATCTCTTCCATGCCGTAAACGCGCTGGTTAATGAACTCTTCATCTTCCCAGCCGTTTTCAAACACGTGCCACAACATACCCCAGATTAAAGGTACGTCGGTGCCAGGTCGCATACGAACAAACTGATCTGCATGTGCTGCAGTACGCGTGAAACGCGGATCACAGACGATCAGCTTGGAGCCGTTTTCTTTCGCACGCAGGATGTGCTGCATGGCAACCGGATGTGCCTCAGCCGCGTTCGAACCGATGAAAAACATCGCCTTCGAGTTGTGCATATCATTGTAGGAGTTCGTCATCGCACCATAGCCCCAGGTGTTTGCAACACCGGCTACTGTGGTCGAGTGACAGATACGGGCCTGATGGTCAACGTTGTTTGTACCCCACATGGCCGCGAACTTACGGAACATGTAAGACTGTTCGTTGTTGAACTTGGCCGAACCAAGCCAGTAAACCGAATCCGGACCGGACTCTTCGCGAATGCTGAGCATCTGATCGCCAATGTCTTCAATGGCTTCTTCCCAGCTCACTTTCTTCCACTTACCGTCGGTGAGTTTCATCGGGTACTTAACGCGCTTTTCACCGTGGCCATGTTCGCGAACCGATGCACCCTTGGCACAGTGTGCGCCGAGATTTAGAGGTGAGTCATAATCCGGCTCCTGGCCGGTCCAGACGCCATCCTGTACTTCTGCAACCACGCCGCAGCCAACAGAGCAGTGGGTACAAACAGACAGTTTGATTTCCGTGTCGAGAGCCGCTTTTGGTGCAGTTTCTGCCGCGCGCACTTTGGTGATCATGGCAGGTGCGGCAATGCTTGCGATTGTCGCGCCTCCCGCTGCAACACCCGAGTGGCGCAGGAAGGTACGGCGATTTACCGCCTTACCAAACAGGCCGACACCATTTGACTCAGCCGGGCTCGATGAATGTTCACCCGACTGGATTTTTTTGGTCAGTTTCATTGGTTTCCCCGATTTATACAGTCAGACTAGAATCGCGCGCGATTGTAGTAGTTGCGAATGTAGTCATTTTCTTCGTAACCCTTATCAGCACCACCGGTTACGGGCTCAACGGCTACCGCAGGTTCTGCTGCTTCCGCAGTACCGGCTGCAACCACAGCAGCACCGCCGGCAACTGCAGCGCCCTTCAGAAATGAGCGTCTGTCTGATTTGATAAACTTTGTTTTTTTGTCCATAAACCCTCCTGCCTTAAAACTGTTGTATGAATGTGTTGGCTAAACAGCCATTGCCAGATACTTTTTCTCTACTTCAATAAAACTGTGTCCAAGCTGAGCCACCGCCCGGTAAAAACTCGCCGGCGATGCCTCCTGAACCTGAACAAAAAAATCTTCTGCCCACGGGGCGATGTGATCGTTGAAAAACGCAATTTCGGTTGGGAAGTCAATTTCCTCAGCCATGATGATTCCAGCCATCGCCTGACACAGGGATGAGATATGGTCTTCCGATTCGCTAACCCCTTCGCTACGTTCAAAGCCTAGCCTACGCAGATCTGCACGCAAGGCACCCAGCGGTTTTTCCATTAAAAAGCCGGTGATGTGCCAGGAGCCATAGGGCACCACAATGCCGCGGCCGACACCAATGAATAGCTCGTGATATTCGTCGTCGATTTGCTGCAGGTTATTTTGATGGGCAGCGGCTCGTAGCACAGCCCAGGCAACCTCGACCGGGGTTTCCGGCGTTTCTATTTCCGGCAGGGCCTGGATTGCATCGATGTGATCCTGCGTGGCAGGGGCCGCCATTAAGGCCCCAATACTCTGGTATAGGTTGGCGCGGTCGAAGTCTGTTTCGCGCGCAGCAACTTCCGACTCGGTGCTTATTTTGATAGCACCGGGGGCTCCTGATCCGGGAACATCTGTCTTAGTTGCAGAGTCTACTTGCATAGCATAATTTCCACCAGAACGACCAGTTTGCGCTGGAAACAACATTTTTTCTAGTTTTTATTTTAATTTGTCATTTAACCAAGCCGGGTAAAAGCTTTTGCGCTCATGATTTGTGCACATCAATACCCTGTTCGTCCTTAAAAATATCCATCACACGGCAGTCTTCACACATTTTCAGACGTCGTTTTGCCTTGTCATCTTCAAACATCCAATGCCCGCTGAGCTTGGTCATCATGCGCCCGATTATTCGTTCCGTTGCGAAAGGCTTGTTACAAACCACGCAGTTGAACGGCTTTTCTTCGTTGACTATCGCGGGCTTTAACGCCTGCTCCGAGTCATACAGATAGCGGGCCGTTAGAGAGATAGCATTTTCCGGGCAAGCCTGTTCACACATACCGCATTGCAGGCAATTCGACTCAATGAATTTGAGTTGTGGCAGGGTTTCGCCGTCCTGCAGGGCACGCGCCGGACACACCGTCACACAGGCCAGACACAGCGTACAGGCCTGCGTATCGACATTAACTTTGCCAAACGGCGCAGAACCGGACAGACTGACTTCTTCAACCACACTGGCATGTCTGCGCAGATGATCAACCGCCATTCTGATGGTCTGCCGCTTATCATTAAAAGTTTTGAACGTCGCCACTTCCCGCACTGTGTCCGTGTGCGACGCAGCGAGAGTGTTCAGTTTTTCAGCATTGACGTCATCTATCATCACTAATGAGTCAGACAGTCCCAGTCCATCGAGAATATCATTGGCCGTGCTGATCTGTGCAGCAAGCGCCCTGGTCATGTTTTTTTCCGCATCCGGTGAGTCGATGACTACCGCCGCTGCACCGTAGGCAAGCGCGCTAAACCAGCCATCCATCCCTACGCTCGCCACTTCTTCCACGGCTACCGGCAACACGGAAGCGTCAAGCTGCGCAGAAAAACCTGCAACGTGTTCAGCACCGTGCTCTGCATCATGTAAAAAAACCAGCGCATGCGTGCGGTGTTTTGCATAGTGATCTGCCAGTAAACCCGCCAGTTGTGTCATTGCATCGGCAGGGCGTGGATACGCATAGGTAATCGCACCGCTCGGACAGCTGCTGCTGCAACTTCCACAGCCCTGACACAGATACGGCTCAACGGAAATCCCTTCACCATCGGATTTAATTGCACCGGTTCCACAGACATCAATACAGTTGCTGCACGCGGTAATACCACTTCTCGAGTGCGCACATATCGATGAGTCATAGGCAAAGTACTTGGGTTTTTCAAATTCACCCTCGAGCTCGGGTATTTCTGCCAGCGCGCGTTCGAGCGCCGCCGGATCATTGTGCGGCGCGTAATAACCGAACGGCAGCACTTCATGACTTAGTAACGGCTCGGCAGACATATCGAGCACAGTATCGAAGCCGCCCAGCAACGACACACCGGCAAGCTTCGCGAGAGAACCCGGATCGTCTGCAGGACCTACCGCGCAATCAAACGCACCGAGGTGTCCGTTTAACAGCAGCACGTTGGCTGTGATCACTTTGACGCCGTCTTCCGTTGCCTGTTTATCAACGGTACCGGCGCCGGGCTTATTTACCAGTAGCGTTGCTGCCTTTACATTAAGCTTTGCAATCAGCTCAAGACCTGCTTCAAGCTCTGAAATTACCAGGCAATGGCCACGTGATTCATAAGCAACCAGCGATGTGGTTTGCACAGCACCGGCGGGTCGAAAATTTATTTCAACATTATCTGTTGTCATGTTGGTTCACCGTGATCAGAAGTGTCGGTGGCGACGCTCCCGGTACTAATTCGCTTTAGTTTACCGCCCGCCAGAACGGTCTCGCTGCTCTGTGATGGCTGCTCTGAGTCAGTCAGTCGCGGCAACGATTGTTCTTCTGTTTTTTGTTTTTCGGTTTGTGACTCTGTGCTGTCCGGCTGAGGATCGGTAATTTGCTTTGTACCGGATTCAGAGGAGTCAGCTGCCTCCTGCTGCAGAGGTTCTTCTGCGTCCGCTGGCTGAGATTCATCGTTCTGAGCGTTATTTTCAAGCGCTTTTTGTTCTTCTTCGAGGCGTTTTTCTTCTTCCAGCTTCGCCAGACGTTCACGCTCTTTGCGCCGCTGGTGAAACTTCATATCCGAGGTAACCGTGTTACCCAGCGGTTCAAAGCGGGTGAAGTCGTCGTCGTAGTCGTCGAGACCGTCACGCAGTGCAAACTTGCCGCTAAAAAAGAGTTTCTTAAGCGCCATATTGCGTAACTCTTTACTCACCCCTTCGGACAAAAACGGACTGTAGTCACTGTTGCTGTCGAGCGATTCAATTGGTGGCATATCGGCGTCGGTTAACGGCGGTTGTTCAGCAGCAGTTTGTTGCAGCTGAGCCTCCGTCTGATCAGCGGACTGAGTATCAGCCGGGTCGACGCGGTCGGCAGGCAGACGATCTTCTGTTTCAGCTGGCAACGGCTCGACCGGCGGCGGTGCTTCTATGGCGGCGGGTTCACAGGGCTGCTGCTGTTTGCGTCGCGACCAACGGCTAAGAAAGCTTTGATCTTCGGTGTTGTCACCCATACTTTCCCCTCAGGCTGCTCACCGGTGATCCGGATGTCTGGCGAACGGCTCATCTACCGCACCGGCATTGTGCCATTGCTTTCTCTTACGACGCTTCTTCTGCTCCGGCGCGTAGTTCTCAAGGACAAACCGCTCCAGCGTCTGATAAATCACTGCCGGCATTGGCGTCGACAAAATGGTGTCGTCGGCTTCGTGATAGGCCATTGCTTCGTCATAGTCGGCAGTCACCAGAATCGGTGCTAATTCGTCTTCTTCATCCTCCTGACAAACGACAAAAACTTCCTGCTGCTTTCCAACCAGTGTGTGCCAGTAGCTCTCTCCACCGTCGCGATGAAATTCAAGCGTAAAACCGGTCCATAACACCTGTTTGCTATCGGCAATGCTGTGCACCTCAGTTTTGTCACGGACATTCGATGAACCGTCGCTACGCAACAATAATTCAGCTATCGACCAGACCGGTGTCTGAAATCCGCTGCTGAGGGTTTTTACATGCCGCTCCAATAATACGCCGACGTTAAAAACCGGCGCACGACGCCTCTCGACCAGGGGCTCTGTTGTCAATGTCCACTCCTGTATGAATCAGGGAAGTAGCGCTCAGTATATCCGGCATTCACTGACGCTGCGGGGTTTTACCGCAACAATTGACTATATCGTTGCTGAATCGCACTGGCTCACAGCAGGCCACAGACAGACAATATTTCCGGCGGTGCTGACCTTTGAATTGTTCGGACCAACTCGCCGACAGTCGCCGGCAGTCATACCGGACAGACCGGTGCGCTACCGGCGGGTCGGAAGAGACCTTGTTGTTTTAACAGTTGAAATCACTGTTGCAGCGCACAGGATAAGACAAACAAGGATGCCTCGGCGCGATATGAGCGGTATCATGTACGAAACATTCAATCACGCTGAAACGGAGTTTCTTGTCGAAACTGCGCGCTGGGCACCAATTGGGTTTGAGAGACGTGGGCAACAACAATTCTGAACATCTCTACCGACCGGCGATGAGCCAATCCGGTCTGCGCCCGACCCATCCGGTCGAGGTGATTAATGAATACGGCGAGAAATCAGAGCAATCTATCCCCGGTGAGTTTCCGCTGACCATTCGCATCGACGACACCGAAATAGTCACCCTGATGACACTGGGCTCACAACCTGAAGCGCTGACACTCGGTTATGTTCGCAACCAACAGCTAATTACTGATATCACTGAAATCAAATCAGTGCATGTAGACTGGGAGCGTGAACTGGTTATTGTTGAAACGCAGTCCGGTAACGGCATTGACAACTGGCAGGAAAAACTCAGCCGCAAGATTGTGACCAGTGGCTGTGGTCAGGGTACCGTTTTTAGCTGCACGATCGACAAACTGTACGAAGTGCAGTTACCTGCGGCCAGTATTAAACAATCGCAGCTTTATGAACTGATCAAAGAAGTCGGCAAACTCAACGACATATACAGAAGCGCCGGTGCAGTACATGGTTGCGGACTTTGCGAAGGCACAAAATCACTCATACACGTAGAAGACGTCGGCAGACACAACGCCGCCGATGCAGTATCAGGCTATATGTGGCTCGACGGTCTGACCGGCGATAATAAAATTTTTTATACCACCGGCCGTCTGACATCAGAGATTGTTATGAAAACCGCATTCATGGGTATACCTGCACTGGTATCCCGATCAGGTGTCACACACATGGGCCTTGAACTGGCTGAACATCTCGGACTTACCATGATTGCCAGAGCCAAAGGCAAACACTTTCTGGTATACAACGGCGCAGACAACGTTGAGTTTGATGCAGTGCCAAGGCAACGCGTAATACCGCCGCCGACAAAAGGTATGCTGGATGTCAGGTCGAACTGACAATCCACCTGCACACTTTAACAACCAATAGCATTAGCGCTACCCGACCAACAGGTTCCTCATAGCCTGTCGGTCAATGGATTTAACATGATTCATATAGATATCGCCAAACGTGTTTACGACCATACGTTCAAGCACGACCCGATAGTAAGAAGCATTCTCGACACCGATGTGTACAAGCTGCTGATGCTGCAAACCATCTGGCAGGAGTGGCGGGATATACCGGTTACCTTCTCACTGATCAATCGCAGCAAAACAGTCAGGCTTGCCGAAGAAATTGACGAAGTAGAGCTGCGTGAACAACTCGAACATGCACGCACCTGCAAACTCACTAAAAAAGAAAACATCTGGCTCGCAGGTAACACGTTCTACGGCAAAGAAAGACTCTTCAGCGCAGACTTTTTGCAGTGGCTTAAAGAATACCAGCTGCCGGAGTTTGAGCTTGCTAAAAAAGACGGTCAGTACATTGTCGATATACATGGCGGCTGGGCCGAAGTCTCGCTGTGGGAAATTCCTCTGCTTGCCATCATTAGTGAGTTGCGATCACGTGCCGCCATGCGTGGCATGGGTCGCTTCGAAGTCGACGTTACCTATGCGCGTGCAAAGGCAAAGATGTGGGAAAAAGTACTGCGGCTGGCAAAGCTTCCCGATCTTAAAATCGCTGACTTCGGCACGCGTCGCCGACATAGCTTTCTGTGGCAGCGCTGGTGTGTTGATGCACTAAAAGAAGGGCTGGGAGATAACTTTATCGGCACCAGCAATGTGCTGCTGGCAATGGATCATGATCTGGAAGCCATTGGTACTAATGCACACGAACTTCCGATGGTCGCCGCAGCGCTCACCGACAACGATGAAGAATTAATGCAGGCTCCGTACAACATACTTGAATCATGGCAGAAGACCTACGATGGCAATTTGCTTATCGTTCTGCCTGACGCTTACGGCACTACCCGTTTTTTACAGGAGGCCCCTGCATGGGTTGCTGACTGGAGCGGCTTTCGCATCGACTCGAAAGAACCGATTGAAGGTGGCGAAGAGATCATCGAATGGTGGAAAAAAATGGGTAAAGACCCGAAAGAAAAGCTGGTGATATTCTCTGACGGCCTTGACATAGACACCATCGAAAGCACCTACAATCACTTTAACGGCAAGGTGAGAACCAGCTTCGGCTGGGGCACCAACCTCACTAACGACTTTAGAGACTGTGCGCCTTATAGAAACGATAACTTAAGGGCTTTTTCGGTTGTTTGTAAAGTCACGGAAGCGAACGGCAAACCGACCGTAAAGTTATCTGACAACCTGGCTAAAGCCACCGGCCCGAAGGATGAAGTAGATCGCTACCTGAAGGTGTTTGGTAACGAGCATATAACTTCTACCGAAGTACAGGTGTAACCCTCGCTGTTTTGATTAGGCTG
>CAYZVB010000116.1:0-4882 GCA_964481315.1 uncultured Granulosicoccaceae bacterium | reverse complement strand
GGCTGGTTTGATTAGGCGGTTTAGATCAGGCTGTTGATGATCCGGCGATAGCGCGGTCAGCAGAGGCTTTGCGCCGCTTTCGTTCAAGCCTGGATACGACTGGTGCCACCAGCATTAATATCAGCGCTCCAAGCCACAGAAAATAGCCGCGTTCAAGTGATACCTGACCCGAAAGCACCGCCTGAAAACCGGTGTAGGCAGCGGCCAGAATAAAAATCAAGCTGATCCACCAAAACCATTTCAATGACGGAATTCGCGTTGGCGTCATCACCAGCAACGCCCAGAACACAAAGATAAAGTTAGCGCCGGTAGCAATTAGCGCAAGCAGGTTGACCACAAAGTCCGTGATGGATCGCGCACCAACAAGGTTGGCGGTGCCGTACCGCAACGTATAGAAAAACGTCTGCAATCCGCTAATGGAACGCTCTTCGCCGATCACTATTGCCGGTGAGAACAATGACACACAGAATAGCGCCGTGGCGACGCAGAAAATAATTCTTCCTACCATAGTTTTTCCGACTACCGAGGCGAGCTACGGCTATCGTCGTATCATTAAGCTAACGGCGGCAAGCAAACTATCCTTAATCTCATCATTAGACTGCATCTGGCGGTACTACCGTAGCCGGGTAACACCGGTTTTGTTACTCAGCGTACTGAAGCGAGTACAGATGCTTTTCCTGCTGAACATGCCGGTAAAACGCGTCATTCTCAAGCTTGCGAATGTAGGCGGCCCAACTGCTTTGCGAGAGTCGATGATCGGTTGCGCTATGCTCAAAATCCACGCTCCGCATACCCGACTGCGCGGCAATCGCACCTGAGACCACCTTGACAATCAACAGTCCACAGACAGACAACGCCACCACAATAGCGCAGTGTTTTCGAAACAGATTATGATCACGATCCAACACACCTTTGTCCACTGCCTTGCGGGCACTGCGTGGAATGCGGGAATCAATATTCTCCGGAATATCCGGACACTGTGCGTCGAATTCGGAAAAAATATCGACATCACTGACCCGGGAAATACTGATCACATCACCCATTAGCCAACTCCCTTCTGATTCTGTCGCAGGCATACCAGCGCTTCACGGTGCAGGCGATTGACGGAACTGCGCGCAACATCGAGAAAATGTGCAATATCGGTAAAACTCATTCGGAAGCAATAACGAAGCAATACAATTTCCCGGTGCTCATCCGAGAGCACTTTAAGTTGCGCTATAAGATCATCGTCTGCACTGTTTGCCTTTGGTTGCAACGCAACAACATTCGAAGGCAGACCATCATCGACGGCACGGGGAGTTTCGTTATCCTGCTCCGGCTGCGGATGCAGTCGAATATGATCATACAAACGCGCCCATGCCACATGATGCAACCAGTCTGTGAAACTGATTTCTTTATGATAACGCTTTCGCCCCCTGACCATTGTCATCCAGACATCCTGGAACAGTTCAGTGGCAAGTGCAGCGTCACCGCCGGTGCCAAAGTAGAAAAACCGAAAGACGGATTTCTTATGACGCTCGTACAGAATGTCAAACCCGTTAGGATCTCCGGAACGATATGACAACATCAGGGCGCTGTCAGATTGTTCGCGCAGGGTATGCTCATTAACCGTCATGCCGGCTCACTTGTTCTTGTTCTAATGATATTCACCTGATACCTGCAGCATCTATCAGGTATTAGCAAAGCACCGGCCATCCATTGCCATTTAATTGGCAAAACAACAAGAATTCATACTCACCGCACGTTGTATCAATAACTTAACGCAACCAACAACTCTCCCTCTTAATGGAAAACCGCCTGCGTATAACGTAAGGTGATGACTTTATTCGGGGCTGAGACTATGAAAAGACTATCACTGATGATGGCAATAGCATTGTTGAGCGGGTGTCAGTACTTACCCATGCAAACTAAAGAAGCGCCTTCCGGCTACTTTGCACATCACCATTCAAAAGCAGAAAGCAACGGTCATGAATTCCGTGGTTACGACTTTCCTCCGCGTCATTATTTTTGACCGTCTGCTCAAATAACTGACACAACAAACTGTGCGCCAGTTCGTGTTAAACGCGACCAGCGGCCGCCGCCGCTGGCAGTATCAGGGGTTACTGAACTTAAATAGTAAGTTCAGAGTTGGTTAAGTGTGGCATTGCTACTTTGTAGCCGTGCTAAAGCACTATATATCACCCCCTGTTCAGCGAGGCTGGCGACTCCCTGTAAGCCAAATGCCTCGCTGTTTTTTTATGCGCTTAACGATACGTTTCCAGCCTCCATGGAATCATGACCATCAAGCGTCGACTCAAATGCTTTCAGTCGCTTATGTATCGACATTAGCTCGATAATTGTTGTCCATGAGTTGACTAAAAACTGAAACGAGTTTTCTACTCTCGAAAAGGCCTGATTTATTTGCTGGTACACACCAAGTGTAAATGCCCCTGCGATAAAAGTCGGGCCCAGGGCAATTAACGGAATGAAATTAGCGCCTTGCAAATAAGCATAGCGGAACACATTGAAGTACAGATAATTGAAGTACAGTTTGAAATAGTTTTTCCGAACGTTGCCAAACAACTCTTTGACTGTCGGTGGTGCCGCACGGTCTTCGTAATCCTCACCATAAACCAGCTCTTTACGATAGGCTGCCTCTACTTTCTGATTATTGAACTCAAGGCCCGGCAACCGGTAGCCAACGGCTGCGAGCAGGACCGTTCCAAATGCCGCAGAAAGCAGCGCAATAAAGACCAGAGATCCGTTAACCGCACCCACCAGTGGCAACTCGGTAACCTCTTTTGACAGTGTCCAAAGAAGCGGCAGAAACGCAATCAAGGTCATAATCGCACTAATAAACGACGAACCCAGCCCTTCCATAATTGCTGCAAAGCGCATCGTGTCTTCCTGTACACGCTGCGCAGCACCTTCAATATTCCGCAACTTTGACCAATGCGCCATGTAGTACTCATTCATTGCTGTTCGCCATCTAAATACATAGTGCGACGTGAAAAAGTGAAAGAGCACCAGCACAATAATATTCGGGATTAAGATATACACCAGTGTCAGCAACCGCCCGTAGTACTGTTCACTGGTGATATTGCTGGTACCAAGCTCCGACAGTGCCACCTGCAGCATGTCGTAAAAATCACCGTACCAATTGTTGATATAGACGCCGAGTTGTACCTGAAAATAAGTAACAAGAAGAATTAAAGCAGTTCCACAAACAGCCCACCAATACCAGCGGTTGCGATCGATAAAAAACCACGCCACACAAAACAGGGCAGTAACCAGAACAATGTACTGATACAACCAGACTTTGTCTGGATTCAGGAAAGGTGGTCGCTGCCCCTCTTCCGTCGGTAGTGCCTCACGCATCAGACTGAACTGTGCGGCCATGCTGTCAAACAGTCCGTACCAGAGTGCCAGACTGACAAAGAACCAGGCGACAGCCGAAAGAAAAAACCTCTTCGGTGATGGAAAAAACGATGCAAACATGAGCAGTTCTCGTAGTTCTGGTTATATCCCGAAAATCGGGTGGTAGTATTTGCCGGGCTGGTATTTGCGACACTTCGCCACCACCCGAGCCGCACCTCTTAGGAAGCAGTATTCGAACACCTGCAGCCGTTTCAGGCAACCGCCTGGTTTTTCGGAAGATCGCCTATCCGATGCAAGATTCAGCCTCCCTGCCTGTAAAACGAATAACCCCCTGAATTTTATGCAAATATCAAATTTCCGTTTAAGCCCGCTTTAGCAGCGCCGCTAAACCCCGTCAGAAATACAACAGCCGCCCCTGAGCGGCGCGATGGAGAATGTATGAGCCTGGCACTAAAACAGTCGGCTGAGCCCGCACAACGGTACCGCCTTATTACACGCAGCGATTTCGACGGGCTGGTGTGTGCGGTGCTACTGAAACACTTGGATATGCTGGACGACATTAAGTTCGTTCATCCCAAAGACATGCAGGACGGCAAAATTGATATCACGGACAACGATATCACCACCAACCTGCCCTACGTATCGGGATGTCATCTGGCATTTGATCACCACCTGAGCGAAACCATTCGCAACGGGGCGCACGACAATCACATTATCGACGCCGATGCACCATCTGCTGCACGCGTTGTATATGACTACTACGGCGGTGAAAAAACCTTCCCGGCGTCGTGGAACGAAATGATGGAAGCGGTAGACAAGGCCGACTCCGCCCAGTACGTTCGCAGCGAAATTCTCGAGCCAACCGACTGGACACTGCTTAACTACCTGATGGATGCACGCACCGGTCTCGGGCGCTTCCGCGAGTTTCGCATCTCTAACTACGATCTGATGATGACGCTCATCGACTACTGCGGAGCGCACGACATTAACGAAATTCTGCGTCTTCCGGATGTCAGTGAGCGCATTGAGCTGTACGAGCAGTACAAAAATAAATCACGTGATCAGATCAAACGCTGCAGCACCGTGCACGATAACCTGGTCGTGCTCGATCTGCGTGAGGAAGAAACTATCTTCCCGACCAACCGTTTCATGATCTACGCGCTGTTTCCCGAGTGCAATATCTCGATACACCAGATGTGGGGACTGAAAAAGCAAAACACCGTACTGGCAATTGGCAAGTCGATTCTCAAACGCGACTCCAACACCAACGTTGGTGAACTATGCCTGCGATACGGCGGCGGCGGCCACATGGCTGCCGGCACCTGTCAGGTTGATCACGATCGCGCACCGCAGGTGATCGGTGAAATTATCTCGCAGATAAACGAAGACGGCTGATCGCAACTCAACTCGGCTCAGCTTCGAAAAAGCCCTCAATCGAGGGCTTTTTTGTGCCCGAAAGGTACACTCAGAATATTGTCTGTTATGCCTGTGCGGGAAACTCCGTTACACTGCACGCACCCAACTT
>CAYZVB010000115.1:0-14460 GCA_964481315.1 uncultured Granulosicoccaceae bacterium | reverse complement strand
GCGCCGCGCTGTCATGGGTGGCACTGTTTCACCGGTAGTTGCACCACCAGCCATATGCGGTGCCATTAAAAATGCTGCAGTTTCGAACAAAGCGCTACTGACTTTCTGTCCGTGCCCTGTATGTTCTTTTTCACGCAATGCAGCAAGCACACCGGTAACACCGAATACGGCACCCAGTATGTCAATGATCGAAGCACCCGCACGCAGCGGCTGACCGACTGGCCCCGTCATATACGCAAGGCCGCTTTGAAACTGCACCACTTCATCAAGTGCCGGGCGATTCTGCAACGGCCCGCTTAAGTACCCTTTTAACGCCAGGTAAATTATTCCGGGGTTTAGCGCCCGCAAAGATTCGTAGTCACAGCCGAGCTTTTCCATGGTACCCGGCCCGTAGTTCTCAAGCACAATATCGGCATCTTTTACCAGTGCATGCACAATCGCTTTACCGGCATCTGTTTTAAGGTTAACGGCAAGGCTTTCTTTGTTGCGATTGAAGGTGGCGAAAAAGCCCGATGCAAAGCCGTTAAGCCCGCGGGTTTTATCACCATCGGGTGCAGGTTCTATCTTGATAACACGGGCACCAAGATCGGCCAGCAACAACCCGGCACACGGCCCCATAATGGTATGACTGAATTCAAGAACAGTAACGCCACTTAATGCCGAGGTAGTCATTGCGTGTGCGCACCAGACTGCGCTTTCTGTCGATAACTGTTCAGGCTGCCACCGCGCAACAGTGCACCCGGTAACGGATGGCCGACGATCGACTCGGCAAGCGCCGCACATTCAAGCAACGCGTCAAGATCAATGCCGGTAGTTATTCCCTCTTCGTGTGCGAGCAGCACCAGCTCTTCGGTGGCAATGTTGCCGGACGCACCAGGTTGTCGCGCAAACGGACAACCGCCCAATCCGCCAACGGTAGTGTCGAAACGGCTAACACCAAGTTGCATTGCAGCCCATGCGTTACTGATACCAAGTCCGCGTGTGTCGTGCAGGTGCAGGCGTATAGGTAACTCCGGCCAGCGCTCACGCACCGCACCAATCACAGCCTGAATTCGACGGGGCGACGCCCAGCCCATGGTATCGGCAAGCGCCACCTCGGTAATAGTGGCGTTGTGTGCTGCGGCTATCGATAAGCCGTCTTCAACAGACTGAAGCACATCGGCCACAGGAACATCGGCCTGAAAGTTACAACCGAATGCCGCCATCACACTGATTTTGGTCACTGCAATTCCGGCATGCTGATGATCAGCTGTCTGTGCATGCATGGCGCGTATATTCGCGTCACGATCACGATGCAGGTTTTGAATACTGAACGCCTCAGATGCACACAGATGAATGCAGCCACTAAGGGTGAGTTTATCTTTGTGTGCCAGCGCGCGCTGAATGCCCCGGTTGTTAAACCACAACGCGGTATAAGCCACACCCGGTTCGGTACGCATTTGCGCGACGACGTCATCGGCATCGGCCCAGCCGGGCACCAGTTTCGGGTTTACAAAGCTGCACACCTGAATTGAGGGCACACCGGTCGCAGACAACGCTTCGATTAACGCCACTTTGCGATCGGTGGAAATCGCAGCGGTTTCTATTTGAAAGCCCTCTCTGGGGCCTTCTTCGTTAACAGCTATCCGGGACGGCAGATCACCCATGCTTCGAACATTTCCATGGTATTGGAGTTACTGCCAACTATAACTAATTGAGCCTGATCGTACCAAAGGTTGCTGTATCGAGGTCTGCCCGGTCATCGAAACCGATCCAGGCGCTTGATGCGTCGCGCAGGCCACCATTGTCGTCGTCGACAATTTCTATATCAAACCCGATTGCCGAACCAATGGTCATGTTCAGGTCGGAAAGCGGCAGCGTGACATTGAGCTCGTACTCACACGATGAGTTGCCGGGAAAAAACGTATGGTCGACACAGTCACCGTTAGGACAAAAAGTGTTCTCTGCACCTTTAGACACAATCATCTCTCCGGTGCTTCTGACAAATGCCAGTTGAAAATCGTCTACCTGATCATAAACCCCGCTGTCACTGTCGGCACCGTCAAGGTAAATAAAAACAGTATCGTCATGCCAGTATTCACCGTCAGACGCGATGTTGTCTCCGACTAACACTCTGTCCTGGCCGCACACATATACAATTAACTGAGTACCATTGTGCCTAAGTCGAAACAGCGTGTCCTCATCTGGATCTGCGGTATCACCGGAGGTGTTGCTGTCTATGCCGTCATCGGTAATAAAGGCAACCGTGCCGCCAAAGCTGTTTTGCTGTGGCACTTCCAAATCAAATTCAGACAGAAGGTTGCGGTTATCAAACGCCTCTTCAAGATTGCTTCGACCATCTCCGTCAAAGTCAAACCTTGATCCGGTGCTGTTGTAACTCGCAACGTTCAGCACAGTTTCACCGGCAGCCACTACATTGGTAAAGTCTGCCAGCAAAACATTTGTGGAGCCCACTACCGCAAACCATGAAACCGTAATTTCGTTACTCTGTTCTGCGGGTATGTTTACAACGGTGCTGACCGTCTCACTGCTATCGGGTACACGAACCGTGCGGCGAACTTCACCGTTTACGCTAACCTGAATTTCCAGTTGATCGTCATCCAGCGCGCGAATCTCGCGGATCTTTTCCGGCACGGGAATACTCATGACACCGTCATTCAGGCGAATTGGCTGCTGCCCTCCATCGCAGGCCCCAAGCACCAGAATGAACGCGCCGATCAGGGAAAACCTGGAACAAAAGTTTTTTGTCAGATCCGGCAATTGCCCGTCCTCATCATCATGTAAATACACCATTATCCGGATAATAAGGGACATGCGGGCTGAACGATACGTTCTGTAAGGATTGTCCGTTCAATTCGCTGGCAATTGCCCGCACAGCTTCACCTGCATGGTTAGCCACCCGGCGACAATGCTTAACAATCAGGGGATCAGTCTGACACTAACCGTTGCATCATTCGAAGCAGAGATTGAACCCGAAAGCCGCGGATCCATTGTGCCTGTGCCTGAACGCGACATTGAAATTTGTACGGTGCATACGGCGTCTGCCGGTGGCGAAATGTTTTTACCACGTCGTATGTCGCTGACCGTGACTGTCGCAGAGCCGTTATCCGGTTTCACGATGTTACTGACATATTGGTTGACTGCATTACCTTCCAGGCATTCGAGCGAAAAAAAGATTGACTGCTCTGCCGTTGGTTCTGCCGGAGTCCAGACAATGGTGACGGATTCATCGGCGCTAAACACTGCATTGGCCGATGGCGCAGTAATGGCCAGCAGCGGTGGTAGCGTTACAGTTGAATCAGTCGCATCTACCGCGTTTTGACGCGACAATGCAATCACTACTTCGGCACCTTCACGGTAGAAGTCAAACTCACCGGTATAATCGCGCCCCGATCGTGTTAACTCAATTTGTTCGCCGTCCATTGTTGCAGTCATGGTATCGCCGGCGGACAGCCTGACAGCCCTGCTTTGAAAACCCGAGCCAACAAAAAATGACGCATCAATGCGCGTTGAGTCGTCGCTACCGGTCACTGCTATCGACGTAGTTAACTCCGAAGTTGCAAAGTTATCTGAATCAACACCTGAGCAGGCAGCCAACAAAAACAAACAAAGAACTGTAATCAAATTTTTCATTGCATCACTACCCGCATTATCTAAAGCCTTCCGCCACGTAAAGCCGGCAGGCCAGCGCTGTACAGCCATGGCCGCAATGTTCTTGCCGCCTCGTTTTGTCATGACGTTAAATCATCTTACAGGTGATAGCAAGGCATTTTCTGCACTGCATCACACTACGGTCACAATTATCTGCCGCACCCGTCAACCAAATTCTTTCGAGTGCGTTAAACCAAACCATTGCCGCTACACCGGCGGTTTTGGTCGAACAATTTGTTCGATTTTTTGCAGATAAGACCGGAACACACCATGAGAAGTGATTTACAAATCAACGCACTACCGTTAATGACAGTCAGTTTGCGTAAACACAATCTATTGCGAACATCCATAGCACTTACTTTGTCCTGTTTTATCGCCGGCTGCGATGGTGTGTCAGACGATAGCGAAATCGGTGGCGGTACGGGTGGTACCGGTGACACGACCAGCGACATCACGGGTGACACCACTGGCGAACCCACTGGCAACACCACCGAAGATATCGTTGAGATCGGTGGCATTCGAACTATTCAGGTCAACGGCACAGTGCTGTCTTCTCTGCCACAAGGCAGCGTTGCCCCGCCTGCAGAATCAGTTGAACTCGGCCGCCTGTTGTTCTGGGACCCGGTATTGTCGGGTGATCAGGACGTTGCCTGTGCGACGTGTCACCTGCCTGAATTCGGTTATACCGACGGACGCAGGCATTCTGTCGGTGTCGGTGGTGTTGGTGCAGGACCAAATCGAACACCGGGTCACACCGGTCAGGTCAGGAGAAACGCACAAAGCGTAGTGAACACGTTCTGGAACGGCATCAGTGAATTGGGTGTGGTTGATCAGGAATCGGCCAGTATGTTCTGGGACAACCGCACCGAAAGCCTGGAAAGCCAGGCCCGGGAACCATTGCTGTCACGTGAGGAAATGCGTGGCGATAATTTCACTGAAGCCGCCATACTGAATGAAATAGAAGCCCGACTAAACAGTATTTCAGAATACCAGGTGCTGTTTGAACAAGCCTACGGCAGCAGCAACGTCAGCATAGATAACGTGACGCAGGCACTGGCCGATTTCCAGCGCACACTTGTGGCAAACAACTCACCGTTCGATCAGTACCTGCGCGGCAACACCAATGCCCTGTCAGCGGTACAACTCAACGGCATGCGCGAGTTTGTCGAACATGATTGCGCTGAATGCCACAGCGGTCCGATGTTTTCAGATTTCGAAGTCCATGTACTGGGTGTTGCAGAAGCAAACGGCTTAACCACGCCTGATACCGGTAACGGTGATTTCGCATTTCGCACACCGTCACTCAGACAACTGGCATTCACCGCTCCATATTTTCATGGTGGGCAGGAAACTAATCTGCGTGATGCTGTCGACTTCTACGACAACAACAATTCTGATAACCCTAACGTCGCCAACAATCAGCTCGACCCCGACTTTCGCAATATACCCAACCTGAACAACAACGAGATCAATGCAATTGTTGCCTTTTTAAATTCCCTGAGCGACGGATCATTCGACCGCACACGTCCCGCCAGTGTTCCAAGCGGGCTGAATGTCGGCGGCTCTATCGATTAGTCAGAGTTAACCGCAGTCACCGACTGCACCGTTTTCCCAAACTCTCCCCCGTTCAGGCTGGTACACTTTCTACCAGCCTGTTTTTTTGTAGCTCTAATGACAACGCACGGGGAGCAGTATGAATAACAAACGTAGCATTGCACTGATAACGCTGTTAGTCACCGGCTGTAGTGGCAGTAGTAATAACAACTCAGATAACAGTACCGGCACCTATACCCTAACAATATCCGGCGGCTCTTGTGCAGCATCCTCCACCACGGCAGTACCACCCGACCCTGATACCAGCGTAACTGTTCCTGCCACTCAGGAAGTGAATTGTCCTGATGAATTTACCGGGGTAATTCCGGGGCCGGGCATATCCAATACAGGCAATGGCAGTGTCGTGAACAACGGCACCGGCGCATCAATTACCACCGCGGTTTTTGAAGCGCTTTCTACCAGCACTACATCGTCAATTGTTGAAATTCAGTTGCACAACGGTGAGTTTCGCTCAATAGAACGTACGGTAACCAACGGCACAGATACCGCCACACAAATAGACACCGCGGTCTACAACGCCACTGTGTTTATAAGCATGGAACTGAGTCAGGACGGTACTGACGGTTTTAGCGGCGGCAGCTTCGATGTCAACGTACCGGACTCTCTTAATTACGCACCGGATGTGTTCTTTTTTATCGATCAGGACGGTGACCGCAAACCCAGCACGCAACAGGAAGTTTCTGATGCGGTGTCGGGAAACATCAATGTTTCAGGCTCGGCGCCGGACTGGTTAATTACGTTCGATCTCACACTGCAGAACGGCTCAACACTTACCGGTAGTTACACAGGTGCATTGCACAACGGGCCGCAGTAACTGCAACTGCGACCGGTTATTCGTCTAACGATGACACCGAGATCTCTCCGGCCTCAACTTCAATCGCCTCAACAATCGCCTGCTGCAGGCTGGTGTACAGCCTGTTGTTTTGTTGAGTCACACCGGCGTATTCAGTGAGTTCCTGATTACTCAATGAGTCAAACAGGTATGCCATAGAGCGCACCATATCATTTCTGAGTATCGATTCGAGCCTGGCAATCTTGCCCTTTATGCCTTCTCCATAAGCGACTTCTTCACTAAGCTTATCTGCATTGCCGGTGCTGTTTGCCTGTTGCCTGCAGCCACTCAGTGACCAGCCGGCGTAGTCCAGTTCAATAGCAATACTGGCAACCCCTCTGCCCGTCACTGTGCCATTGTATATCTGCTCAACCACACCGAAGCGATCTGGGTCGACACTGAATTTCTGTAATTTCGCATCGTCTATTTCTGCTCTTTCAAGCGCCAGCACTTTTTCACCGGTTGGCGAGTTATACCAATCTACCAGCTTCTGTACTTCGGCATCGGTAACCGATTTTTGCAGGTTTCCTACCACCCGCTGATACAGGCGATCAATATCGGGCACACTGGTCGAGGCCGTGCTGTCACAACGGCTGGCATGGCGCAGCGCGGCATTTTTAATGTCGGCCGGAAACTCTTTCAGAAACGCCGATATGCCGGACTTCTCAATAAATGTCTCATGGTTTTTCGTACCAATGGCCGCACTGACCTGCGGTGCTGCTTTAACACGCGGAATATGCTTTACCGAACGTTCTACATGATCGAATACGGTTTCAAGTCCGCGGCCTGCCAGAATTTGAAAACCCTCTTCGGCAGTGACACCACTGATTTGCAACTGCAGTCGCGGCAGCCGACGGGTATATGCGCCCAGCACCAGGTTATCGTCGCTAACCAGTTCATAGCCGATGTATTCAGCAAGTTTATTCAACACCGTACCAACAGATGCGGTGTTGTCGAAGCTCCATTCAACCGGATAACTTAACGGGTCGGCGGGTAAGTCTTCAGTGTTACCCGCTGCGCTGCTACGCGGCTGCCCCAGGTAAAAACCACTGGCCGCATCGAGCGTAGCAAGATTGGCATCGCGTACAATTTCGGTTCTGGACTCCGGCGCTGCAGCCGTACTGACAGCCACACTGGTTTCAGCTTCGTCTGTTGTTATGTCCTGAGCATCTGCATCAGAGTCCGTGACAGTGTCCCCCGGCAGCGGCGATGGCGTATTGCCCGCCACAACCTCTGCGACGCTTTCTGTAGCAGGCGCAGCTTCAGCCACCGGCTCTACAGTTTCAACAACCGGAGTCGGGGTAGTCGCGGCAACCGTCTGATCATCTGGTTCGGGCTGTGACAATACCGGCTCTTCAGACTGCAGCAACGGGGCTTCCGGTAAGGCTTCCACGATAGCATCATCTATGTTCGCTAAATCAACTGCCTCTGACTCATAGATCGACTTCGGGCTGTAAAGCGCTGCAGACTCCGCTTCTGCGACCGCATCGGACACTGCATCGGTAACATCCTCGTCCACGGATTCAATCAACGGTTCGGTAACAGCAGGTTCGGCTACAAGCAAATCCGACAGCTGAACAATGTTTTCACCGGCATCATCACCTGCCACCGAAGGACTTGCCAGTGCGGCACTTTCGGTTACTTCGCCTTCCGATGTTTCCAGCGGATAGCTTTTGGCAATCGGGGTAAAGTCTGTGTCGTCGAGCCACTTGCCGTAAGTTTGTTCTTCACCGGCCTGTTCAGTATCTGCAACCTGGTCAGTAGATGAATTTGCGGCGTTTGACAAAAAGTTACTCTCAGCTGTTGCACCGGAACCCGCGATTGCCCCGGGGCGGTAACTGGTTAGTGTCACTTCCTGATTGGCTGGCAGCTCATCTCTGGCATTCGGGCCAATCAAAACCAGCGACTTGCCAAACGGCCAGCGCAGCCCCTGGCGCATCTGGTTGTCAGTGTTTTCAAAATCGATTTCGTCACCGACCACCTTAAGGTTTTCATAGCGAGGTTGCGCGTTGATAAGATCGCCAACGGTAGGCATGCTTAAAGATGCACCGGCTTTAAGTTGCGTGGAGTTACCGTTTATCTCATAGAGTGCTGCCGCCAGGTGATAAAAGTCGAGCTCTCTAAAACGGTAGCGACGCGATACGTCCATCAGGGTTTCCCCCTTACCTGCCTTTATCTGCCGCTGTTCGAAAGGCACATCACCAAGGCTGTACTGCAGCAATGCCTGATTAAGATCACTGTAGTAATAGTGCAGCGCATCGCTGCCATGCGATGATTTATTTTGTGCCGCTGCAAGTCCGCTTATCAACAATAACCCGCATAGCGCAGCTAAAGGCCTGACAATCTTTGCTATCAATTCATTCACCTGTGTTGTCAGTTCGACGCATAGTAAGCAGCCTTTTATCGCCAGCGGTTGTACTGAATGAGTTCACGAGCCTTGCCAAGCATGGCACTGCCGTCAAAGCCATTTTCATTGGCGTAAGCAAACCAGCGGTTATATAACGGTTGCGCCTGTACAATCCAGCGCTGCACCTCCGGCCCTTTAAGTAGTGTGTGCTTGTTGTCACTGGCCACCAGTCGACCGTACGCATCGGCACCGGCCATGACTTCGGCGGCAAAAGCAGAAAGTCCCTTGCCGCTAAAATTGTC
Source organism: uncultured Granulosicoccaceae bacterium (assembly GCA_964481315.1). Classification (GTDB taxonomy): domain Bacteria; phylum Pseudomonadota; class Gammaproteobacteria; order Granulosicoccales; family Granulosicoccaceae. The sequence goes on along the minus strand of CAYZVB010000115.1, from coordinate 5,714 downwards.
CAGTACCGACCTGAGATCGGCGGGCAGATTCCGGTAGGAATCGCGGTTCATGGCCATCACAAAAGTAGTGGTATACATGGCACGCTTGTCATCGAATTCGAGGTGGTGCTCCACCAGCTCCGAAAGCTTTATGGAAGGCGTCACCTCCCATGGCAGCAAAGTACCGCTAATGTCGCCGCTCTGCAGGTTTTCGGGAATGGCTGGCAACGGTGTCGCCACAGGCTGTGCACCCAGCTCGCGCAGTAGTTCGGTAGCCAGCCGCGTCGGCCCCCTGATTAGCATGCCCGACATATCTTCGAGTTGCTGCACCGGCTTTCTGGTGTGTACCACGCCGGGGCCGTGCACCCATGCGGCAAGAATTTTGGCATCGAAATACTCCGCATCCTGCAGTTCACTTTCGACCAGATCCCAGAACGCCTTTGAGGTAGCTACGGAATCTTCCATTAAAAAGGGTAGCTCAAAAACCTCAGAACGCTTGAAACGACCGGGTGAATAGCCCGGCACGGTCAGAACAATATCTGCAACACCGCTTACCGCCTGATCAAACAACTCACCGGGCTTACCGCCAAGTGCCATACCGCTGTAGATCTCCACATCGATGCGACCACCGGAAGCATTCTCAAGCGCACCTTCCCACTCTTCGAGAAATTTCTGATGCAACGGTGCACTGGCAGGTAAGAAGTGATGCAGTTTGAGTGTTACTTCGGCGGCAGATGCAAAGCCCGATACCACCAGCGCTAAGGCACAGCCTGCGACCTTCAACAATTTCATCTGTCAATCCAGTATTTATCGTTTTAATTATTCTAGTGTCTTAATACAGGGTTGCAGCAGCGTGCTGTAACTTGTTGCGGTGCGCTTAATAAAAGCAACCGCAGTACCGCAGCCGCGCTGCGATGAAAGACATTCTCGCCCGATTGACACCATAACCGACAACCAGCGGTTATCCATTACGATTCATGCAGGAAGGGGTTTTATTACATACCGCTAACGCAGCACCAATCCGGTTTTAATATCCGGCTATAGATACCTGCCATAAGATGAAACTGCGGGGGCGACCTGCGCCTGCCCCCGATTATGTGGCAACGGCCTTAGGTAAAGTCGACAACAAACAGACAGTCGAAATAGATTTCACCGTCAGTATCCAATCGCGACATATCAACCTGCCCCGATAACCTTACTTTACCGGTAGCACCTTTAAATCGTCCCGTTCCGTACAACACACCGGCATCACCATTCGCACCGGTGATATGGGTATAGTCAATGCCGTCACGGGTGGTTGGCTGCAGCACAGGGCGAACCGTAGTCAGTCCCTGTACGACCAATGTGCCATGCTGCAGATGAAAGAAACCGGTACCGGTGAGCCTTATGTTGCCATCGTCATTTGATTCAACATCAAGACAATCCGATCCGGTACCGATTTGTTTTCCGGTTGCAGGATTGTAGATCAGTGCATCAAAGCACGGTGCCGTGGTATCGGGTACACCGTCGCCGGTGGTGTCGTAGCTGGTTGTGACTGCAGTACCAGTCCCCTTAAGCTGTATAACAATATGATCCATCCCCGGGGATGGTCTGGGCGGGCAGCTTCTTCCGGTAGTATGGTTGTAACCCCAGCCGTCATTGGCTGCCGCGTCGCGATAACTGCAACCATTGGCAGTATCAGAGTGTCCGTCTGCGCTAACCGGCGCATTCACAAACAGCGCACAGGCAAGTACTGCAGAAGTTACCCCTGCAGCAAAGTGTTGTCGAAATTTCAAAATAAGATCCTTCTTAAAAGTTGTTACTGTTAGATTGAAACAGCATACCTCTCACGGAAATTGGGTTGACAACATCGCGGGAGGCGTTAGAGGAGATATCCGTATCCTCGACCCTATATTGCTTCAACAGCGCGTGTTCGACTGGGTGTAATCACCGGTGAAAGCCGGTAATTTGACCTGTCATTTCGGTTGGCAGGCATATGCATTTCGCAGGGTAACAACCGGCAGTTACAAGTTGTTACAAGCTGTTGCGGCACCGAGATGTTTATATCCGGGTGACAGTCGATACTACCCTCAGACTGCTACCCAACAGGAATACTAATGCTCGGAAAAATAAAAGTGTACGCAGGCAGAGGACTATCATCTCTGGCTGCGGCTACCATGTTTGTTGTTATGTTGCCGGTCACCTTCGGCCTGATGCTGATGATGCTCGCCGCCGGTGTTGTTACATTCATCACCATGCGTCACCGGTTAAGGAAAAACGGTGTTGAAATCAACTGGCCGCAGAAACCGACTGCCCACACAACAACAGAAGGCGCTGAAAAGCCGCCAATTGAAGGCACCTACACAGTGGTTCGGGACTAAATAGCTGCTACTCGATTTTTATTTTACCGGCAAAATACGCTGCAAGCTCACCGGCCTGAATAAGATCGATATCATGCTCTTTAGCATATTGACGCGCATTGGCGGAAACATCGCCCAGGGTCACATACAGGTATCCGGTCGCCTCAGCCTGCTCACCGGCAGACACCAGCTGCTTTAACGGTTCGATACCCGTGTTAGCAGCTTTAAACCGTTTACTGCTTAATAATATTTTTCGATACCCGCGGGTGAGTTCAAGGTCGGCCGCGCTGCCTTTAAAGGGTTCAGACTCGAACCGAACCTTGCGGTAGTTTTCAGCAATTTTACCGGCCACCTGTGACGCCGACATCTTGCGAGCCGAGGCCGCCACTTCTGACACCTGCTTCGCATTAGGTCGCTGCAATTGCTTGTAGGCCGCGAACAGCGAAATGCCGAAAAAAGGCAGCGACAGCGCCACCCCCATCACCAGGAACTGCCCGCGCGCAATAGCAGTAGCGAGAGCGATGATGACTATTCCTGCCGCAGCGCTGTACCACCACGACGACCGCAACAAAATTGCGAACAGAGAATTCTCTGCCATTCTTAACGCCATTCGCAGTGTACCGGGGTAGCTTGATTGGCCGCAGATTATACCGCGCAGGCACTATTGGCGGAATACTTCCACTCTTTCAGGAGTGGCGGCCTGACCGCGCACAGCAAAGTTGTGCTTCAGTTTGCGCGGTACATCGCCAATATTTCAGTATCGGTCAGCGCACGATCGTAGATCAGAAGCTTATCCATCTCGCCCTGAAAATAATTCTCCAAAGAACCGCGTCTGTGCCTGGCCCCCAGCACTACATCTGTGTAACTGGCGCTGCCACTCGGCCCCATGGCAGTTGACCCGCTTAGCTCTCCGTTAACATAGATACGCGCAACCGTACCATCGTAAGTGCCGGCTACAAGCGAAAACTGATTCGGCTGAATTTTGCCGGTGCTGTGTTTTTCGAATGGAGAAGCCTCCCGTAACAGCCCGACCCTGCCGGATTTTCTTAAGTCAAGAAAATACTCACCGGCAATGCCTTTGTCATATTTAGAAATTAAATTCATTGACACGTCATTGTCGTTGAATAACGGAGAGTTGTCGGGCAGCCTGACCCATGCAGCGAAGGTAAAGGTTTTACTGGCGCTAAAATCGAGCTTACTTGAACGGCCGATAATGATATGGTCGTCTACTCCATCGAAACGTACTGTGCTTCGCCCTTCCAGTGTTGATTGAAATTCGAGCGGCGCCGGGCTCTTTCCGTGTAAACCACTGCCGGAAGCGTCAGATAAATCTCCGTCGAAGTTATAAAGTGCGACGAGGTCTTCACGGTACGGCACCTCTGCCGATGAAAACATTGTTCTAACGTTGTGCCACTGTGAATCTCCCTGCGACTGATACCGGAGTTTTACATATACCGGGCTTCCATTCTGGGGCAGATTTTCAACCACATAACTATTTGTTTCCGGTGCAACGGCAACCGAATCCATTACGTCAGTTCCGTTCTCTGTCGTTCCGGCAGACAGGTACCAGCTATTAACGGCCATGTCTCCGGCATTCCACATTACTTTGGTTTGACTGCCCGCGACTGTAGCCCCACTAACCGGCTTCAATACTTCGGGAGGCTCAGGTTCAACTTCGTTCGACACGAATGACGACTTAATATTGTGCCACACCGAACTCCCCTGCAACTGGTACCACAACTTCACATGGATATCTGTTTTGTTGCCTGGAAGATTGTTTACAACGTGACTGATTTTTTCTGCACCAATCTCACCTGAATCCAGCAGATCTTTTCCATTCTCTATGGTACCGATATGCAAATACCAGTCGCTAACCGGCTTGTTCCCGGCACTCCAGGTTACCTGCACTCTCTTTCCGTCTATTGCAGATCCGCTGGCAGGAAAATCTATCTCAGGTAGCACAGGTTCGGCCGGACTGGTTGTAAGCGCCGTAGTGGCGAGCGCCTGCGGTGTATCAGTCCATTGCGCATTGTCGGATATTTCAATAACCGTATGCACTTTATGATTACCGTTTTTTGTACGATAAAAAATCAAATGATTTGGAATGACTTTGCTTACCGCCTCGTCAATCGACGGGTAGGCCCTCTGCTCTTCAAGAATTGTTTTAACATTCGCGTCTGACGTGACAAAGGTGATCTGATCGCTGTTGTGATCGCTGCTGAATTGAGCATTCTGTGTTTGCTGCGCTGCCGACACGCTGAATGAGCCCAGTAAAAAAACCACACCGAGCGCATACTTTTTAGGCAGACTATCGACAGCATTTTTAGCGCCTGCCAGATGTCCCTCGAATACCCACAAACTCTCTGACGACAAGCACCGCATTGCGAATTTCCCAAATAGCGAAGACAACTAATATTTGGCGAAACACAGAAACATTTGTGAGAAATGTTTCACGAATCACACAATCCCGTTCGTTGCCGGGCCAACTTTTGGGACTTCGCTATTTGGAATAACTATTTTTAGACGCGCCGACACCAACGCGACAGACGCAGGCCCGGACTACTGCGCGGGCACTACGCCGTGCCGTGATGTTCCGAATGCCGGCTAATCACTTCAAGCTGCCTCCGCAACTATACGGAGACAACCATGCTCGTCACAGGTTGTTCTACGATGCCGGTGCGGCTGCCAGCTCCCACCCGCTATTTTTTTGCGGGTCGGTTTTGTGGATATTGCGGTGCAGCACAATATCGTTCAACTCAGGAGCAAAGTAGTAGGTTCGCTTTCGCCATTCACTGTTGCACACCACCTTGAAAGCATCGAACTCGCCCCCTTCAGTTGTCACCCGCTCCTGAGACTCAACTTCGCAGTCGCGTTCTTCTTTCCAGCCAGTCGACGACTTAGTGCTGTTACCGGTTACCATAAATTTCATTTTGTTACCGACAGCCAGAGGAAACAGCGCGCCTTCTACGTCAGACATCTCCTGAGTACCTGTACCCCATTCATCACCGGAAAACGCAGGGCTCGGTAATATCGGGTTAAGGTAGTTTGTCCACTCATACCCGTCGTCTGTCTTGTAGTGATACAAGTCATTTTCAATTGAGTGCAACTTTGCCGTGCGCACTTTACCCTTAAGGGTCTTTGTGGTTCGAGAATAACCGAGCGCCTGAGGGGAAGCAGAATGCATCACCAGCTCTTTACTGACAGGGGCTGTCTTTACCCCTGCATTCATACAGCCGGTCATCACCACTACACCGGCCACACAACCCGAAACCATCAAGCTTTTAAGAATTTTCATCGATACTTCTCCTTAACATAATAATGACAAATAACAGCCGCAGCACTCACCTGTCGGCATTACACCGTCCGGCACATCAAACCTGGAATTTAATATTCTGC
>CAYZVB010000114.1:0-14526 GCA_964481315.1 uncultured Granulosicoccaceae bacterium | reverse complement strand
GATCACACGCTTGCGAGCATGCACGTTCTGCATCGGTATGTGGACTCACATCGTGTACTTCTGGCGGCCGGTGACGATGTGTGTTTTGCACACCGTGGTGATCTTTCGATAGCAGCAAGTGAGGGCACGCGCTTTTCAGTGTTTCCGTTGACTGCCAGTGAATTTTCAGAATCGGAAGGACTGCTGTATCCGCTGGACGGGCTGCAGTTAGCGTCGGGCGGTTTAATTGGTACGTCGAACAGCGTGGTTGCGGAGTGTGTGAGTTTGCGTTCTGAACGCGGTGTTTATTGTGTCATTATGCCAGTGCAGCAGCTCGATGCACTGGTTGATGAGTTTTTATAGTGTCGGTTAGCTTTGGGTGTGCTGTGCGTTTTAACTCTAACGCTTTCTAATACATTCTTCCCACACGTCATACAGCACCATAAGCATGACGATGACAGCGATCACCACGAACGGCAGCCCGCCCTTGAAGCCTGCAAAACCGGTCGAGATACTGTGGGCCAGTCCGAAAACGAACGTCGACACCATTACCAGCCCGATTAAGGCGGTAATCAGGCGTGTTTTATTTGAAGTTTGATTGTTTTCATGTTGCATGTTGAGGCTCCTCGCGAAGTTGCTGCAATACCCATCGCGCAGTTCGGAATAGTCGGTCGTCATGATTGCGTGCACCAACCAGCTGCACGCCAATCGGCAGGTTATTGCTGCCATTGAGTAGCGGCATGGTCAGAGACGGCAGGCCGCAGAGTGTCCACAGCGTACAGCAGATAGGATCGCCGGTGCCCTGTTCGATTGCCGGCGCTTCCCCGGTGGCAGAAGGTGTGACAATGGCGTCGTAGTCGTGGAAAAATTTGTCAAACCATTCGTTCGCTGCCTGTCTGATATCAAGCGCTTCCAGATATTGCGTTTCCGTCCATTGCTTTGCATGTTCCATGGCCGCCTGTGCGGTGGTGCTTAGCTTGTCGTGGTGTTGCTCGCGCTCGGTGGTCAGGCAGCGGTAGATTTCGTAGTCGTAGATGATTTTGTGAACTTTGGGTAACGCCGAAAAAGACTGCGGTGCCGGTATCCGTTCAACGTGGCTGCCCAGCGCTTCCAACAACTCTTCAAAGCCTTCGACGGTGTCTTTGCCAAAGCGCTCTGCATAGTCGAGATCGATCCAGACTAATGCCGGCTCGACCGGAACTTCTGCCAGATAACCCTGCAGCATTGACGGCTTCGGAGCAAGATAGCAGGCCGGGTCGGCAGGGTCATAGCCTGCAATGCGATCGCACAACAGTGCGAGATCACCAATGTCTCTGGCAAACCCGCCAACATGATCGAGATGTTGTGACGTTTGTAACACGCCTTGTCTTGAAACAATGCCACGTGAAGGCTTAAAACCGTAAACACCACAAAACGACGCCGGCCGAATAACTGAGCCGTTGGTCTGTGAGCCCAGTGCCAGCGGTACATGTCCGGCTGCAACCGCCGCTGCCGACCCGCTTGACGAACCGCCCGGGGTGCGTGCTGGGTTGTGTGGATTGGTGGTGCGCGACGGATGCATATAGGCAAACTCGGTAGTTACCGTTTTACCCATAATAACCGCACCGGCTTCTTTTAACTTGTTGATGACGGTGGCGTTGGCCGTTGGTTGATTGCGCTGGTAAATTGCACTGCCGTATTCGGTAGGCTGATCGACTGTATTTATAATGTCTTTGATGCCTACAGGTATACCGTGCATTGCGCCAACCGCATAACCCTGTCTGCGAATATCATCCATGCGGCGCGCATCACTGAGAAGCGCTTCCTTATTCAGATGCTGCCACGCATGTATCTGCGGTTCTGTTGTGTCAATACAGTCAAGGCAACTCTGCACCAGCTTTTCACTGGTGAGGCTGCCGTTGGCTATTTGTGTTACCCAGTCACGGACAGTGGCAGTCATAGTTATGGTATGTACTCACCAAACAGCTGATCAGGCAGCCACAGGGCGATGCCCGGGAACATATACATTAAGAACATACAGAATATAACGATGCCGAGGTACGGCATGATGCCTTTGAAAATTTGCATCAACTCGATTTCGTCTTTGAGCACCCCCTTTAGATAGTAGGCTGACATTGCCATTGGCGGAGTGAGAAACGAAGTTTGCAGATTTAACGCCACCAGCATGGCGAAAAAGTAGGGGTTAACGCCGAACGTATCGAGCATCGGTAAGAATATGGGTACAAAGATGATGAGAATCTCAGACCACTCCAGCGGCCAGCCAAGGAGGAAAATAATCAGCTGTACCATGACCAGAAATTGCCACGGCTGCAGTTCCATGGCCAGCACCCAGTGTTCGATGACATCGTGGCCGCCAAGGTATGAAAATACCGAAGCAAACGTCCATGAACCGACGAACATCCAGCACACCATAGCGGTTGCTTTGGCGGTGAGAAATACTGACTCTTTGAGCTTGGTCCAGGAAAGTGAACGATAAAGTGCCGCCAGCACCAACCCGCCAAGCGCTCCCATGGCAGCCGCTTCTGCAGGTGTTGCAAGGCCGCCGAGAATAGAGCCGAGCACCAGCATAATAAGAATGGTCAGCGGTACGAATGAGATCAGCAGTTGCCAGTAAATCTGGCCGCGTGACATGCTTTGATCGATTGCCGGTTTCGGCGCGATGGACGGGTTGATCCATACCCGGGTAATCACATATAAAATGTACATACCGGCCAGTAGCAAGCCTGGAAATACTGCGGCCGCGTACAATCGCAATGGTGAAAGCTCAGCAATTGCCGCATAGACGATCAGCATGATCGAGGGGGGGATCAATATACCCAGCGTACCACCGGCACAAATAACGCCGGAGCTAAAGTCTTTGCGATAGTTCGCCTGCGTCATTGCAGGGAAGGCCAGCAGGCCCATCAATGTGACTACCGCACCAACAATGCCGCTGGCGGTTGAAAAGACTGCACAGGTAATGAGCGCTGCAATAGCCATTGAGCCCGGCAGGTTACGCGCCGCAAGCTGCAACGATGAAAACAGCCGGTTAACAATGTTGGCGCGCTCAACCACATAACCCATAAACAAAAACAACGGAATCGCCACCAGCGTGTCGTTTTCCATCACCGAGTAGGTGTTCTGGTTGAGCAGGTAGAATATCTGGTTGTTGAATATGTCGCTGACAGATTCCAGCGGGCCGGAATAGTAGGCGTAGTAACCAAAGCCTACGCCCATTGCCAATAGCGTGAATGCAATCGGGAAGCCCAGTAACACCAGGACAATAAACAACGAAAGCATCAGGATGGCGACTTCAGGATTCGTCATGTTCTCTGCTCGATAATGGCTGGATGATCAGTTAATAAATAAACAGCTAGTGGCCTGAACCGGCCGGTCCGGGCGGGGTGTCGATACGAGTATCCCCCATCAGCGTGTCTTCTGTTTCGCGTACATCGTCGAGTCTTTTCATCCAGACTCCGGTGCGCATTGCTTTCCAGGCTCTGACCAGTTCAGCCAGCCCCTGCAGCAAAAGCAACCCTGCGGCTACCGGAATAAGTGTTTTAAAGAAATAGATTTGTATTCGTGCCGGACTGTTCCAGCTCACTTCTTTATAGCGCCATGAGTCACTGGCGATTTCGGCACCAAACCAGAACAGCGCGAGCATGCCGGGGAAGAAGAATATGAGATAAAGTATGAAATCAATCGTCGCCTGTAAACGCACCGGGAACAGACGATAGATAACGTCACCTCTGACATGTGTATCCTGCGCCAACGCATAGGCACCTGCCATCATAAACAGTGCGCCATACATCTGCACCATCATGTCGAAAGCCCAGACGGTGGGTTTGTTTAGAACATAGCGAACAAACACTTCATAAGAAACGGATAACGTCAGTACCAGTATGCACCAGCCGAATGCCCGGCCTACCCAGACGCTCAGACTTTCGATTGCGTAAACAAACTTGCTGCTTTTCACGTGTGCTCCGCTTTATCTTTGAAGATGAATAAAAAAATCGGGAGCCATGTGGCTCCCGATTTATTCTTACAGTCTGAAGTTCAGACTACCCGAAGTGATGCTCGTAGGCGAGCTTGTAATCAGGCTGGTTGAGGTTGAGATAGTTCATCACATCTTTTGCGTAGGCTTTCTGTGATTCAATAACCTTGGCAAAGAACGGATCCTGTCCGGAGATTCTCTCGACAACGATGTCCCAGGCCTTGAGTTGCTCTGCCATTACAGAGTCCGGTGTGCGATAGACGTTGACGCCTTGTTCGTCACGCAGCTTAACCAGATCTTCGGCGTACTTGCGGGTGTTGTGCCAGTAGAAGTTGGAGTTTTCAGCTTCAGAGGCATACTTTAGTATGGCCTGCAGCTCCGGTGACAGGTTGTCGTATTTTTTCTTGTTGAAGGTGACTTCAAAGAATTCCTGCGACTGGTGGAAACTTGCCAGGTGATAGTGCTTGGAAACGTCCTGCATACCGAAGTCACGATCCGAGGTCGGGTTGTTGAACTCGGCCGCATCGATCAGGCCTGATTTCATTGCCGGCTGAATTTCACCACCGGGTAGCTGCACAACAGACATGCCCATTTCCAGCAATACGTCAGCCGCAAGACCTACGGTTCGGTACTTGAGGCCTTCCATCTGGCTGGCGTCTTTGATTTCTTCTTTAAACCAGCCCAGGGGCTGAGCAGGCATTGCACTGTTGAAGAAACTGACCACGTTAAGGCCGAGTGAGCCCATCAGTTCATCAAAGAGTTCCTGACCGCCACCGTAGTGAATCCAGCCCAGCACTTCCTGACTTGACCATCCGAAGCAGGGGCCGGTGCCGAACAGCGATGCAGCCTGTGATTTTGAGTACCAGTAGGCCGGTACGTAGTGCGCAGCGTCGAGTACGCCCCGGTGTACAGCGTCCTGCATTTGGCTGGTTTTAACTACCGAGTTTACCGGCAGCAATTCAATCTGTAGTGCGTCGCCGGCCATCGCGTTTACGCGATCTACGTAAGATTTAGCATTTTCCAGAAAAATACCACCGCCCCAGGCGGCCTGCATTTTCAGGGTGACCGGTGCAGCTTTTACGATGGCTGGAGCCGCCAGCGTGCCGGCAGCGGTTGCGGTGGCAGCTAACGCTGAACCTTTCAGAAATTTACGGCGTGAAGCGGTTTCTGTCATGGTATATCCTCACTAGGGGTTGGGTTTGGTGTTTTACCAGCTGGCATCGGCGATCGATTAACACGATTAAGAGTCGATACAACAACGAACGATCAACGAATTACCGAAATTTACCATCTTATCCGCGGGATAACTAGCTCAAGTGTCGCGGGTAAAACCGGCATGGCGGAGAAATGATGTCGAATACCCAACGGTGAGGACTGCCGTCAGGTACCGGAGATGTATCTTTGCAGGAACAATGTAAGCACGAATGCAGCACCGGCCAGTGCCGACATTAAGAGGCTGCTGGTAGTGGCAATAAACACGGCGTCGACCAGAGCGATTCCGGCGATCATGGAAACCACTGCGCGTGGAATATCACCGCTGTTTCTTCTTTGCACCAGATACAGGCAGAACCCGACCCAGATAGCCAGCGCAGTCAATGGTATCCAAACCTGCGCATCAGTCAGTGCAGCAATTACCCCGAAAAGCAGCGGTGTGGCAATGAGCGCGACGGGCCACAGGTTTTTTGGTGTGGCGAGGTTTTCCTGTTTGGCGACGTAGGTCAGGCCGATCAGGTAGGCAAGTAGCACCAGTGCACCAATATACAATTGGGGAAACGGTTGCGTGCTTGCCGTGAAGCCTGCGCACAGATACACCAGCATGCGACAAGCGCCCATGATTACCGGACTGAGGGGATTATTTTTGTGCCACACGTTGTACAACACAATTGCAGCACATAAGGCAATCGCAGCGCCCACGGCCATGGCAAAGTTACCGTGCCAGCCAAGTACCGCAACGATGGTAAAAAACACTGCGCCAAATAATAGTGTAAAGCCCGCTGCAAATACTTCGGGCGCTGATATTTCGCCGGACGGTATGGGTCGTTCGGGACGTTCTTTAGCATCGACTTTACGGTCGTATGCGTCGTTTAAGAACATGCCACCGGTGTAGGCCAGTGTCATTGCCAGCAGCAGCGTAAGTATGTTCCAGTTAAGCGGGCTGGCACCGGCTAATACAACGCCTGCCAATGTGTTACTCCAGACGGTTGGCAGATTGGATACCCGGCCGAGTTTCAGTGCAGTTTTAGTGTTCCACGGCATTAGAGGTTACCTGACACCCAGTTCAGTTCACGGGCTATGGCATCGGTGATCGGTTGTCCTTTGTATTGTTCCGGCAGCACATCCCAGGTATAGGTCTCAACTTCCAGGTGTGTGCTGATTGGCTTTTGTTTGTGCAGGTTTAATGCATCTTTAATAAAAAACTGCGTCGATGAAAATTCACCAAGATCGTCCAGAAATATCGGTACATGAAAATGGACCCGCCATTCACGGGGAATGCCATCGTTACTCAACTGCTCAAATGCCAGTGGCAAGTCCGGGTATCGATTAATTTCGTTGCCATGTTGTTCAATCACCTGATGCAGGTAAACCGGGTCGATAAATGGTTTCAGGCAGGCGGCGCGTTCAACGGTGACGTCTGTCAATCTTAGGCCGGCACTTATCTGTAGCTTACCGATGCCAATGTCTGCCTGTCGAAGTGCTTCAATACAATCATTCGCGTTTTCGTATTCGACCGCCGCATGGCAAAGGTCGAGGCATAAGGTCAGGTGCTTACGCAGCAGCGCCGGGGCGTCGATGGAGTTGTCGTCCAGAAGTTGCCGCAGGTGTTCAGCGCTTGCAGCAGAATACAAGTGGCTGGCAAAGAAGTCGATTGCTTCTTCTATGGTTTCCAGAAAGCAGCATGGTTCGGGTTCCAGTGCCAGTACAATAGACTTACCGGTTTGTCTTTCGAGTTTCACCAGATGTGCGCAGTGTTCAACATAGAGCGATGTCATGCGCGCAATGTCTTCCTCACTTTGTACGTTGGTTTTGAAAGCACCCGGCACGGTACTGATACTTCCGGTATGGTCGCCCGGTAACAGCGTACAGAACAAGTCTGCGAGCTGGTTGGTGTAGCGCAGGCGCTCGCGGTCTTTCCAGTCCGGCAGATAAACGTCTTCTTTGACGCGGGTGCCGTGAAACGGGCCATACGGAAATCCGTTAATGGTAAAAACATAGCAATTCTGTTGCTGCAGTATTTGTTTGAGTTCATCCATTGCTGCGGGTGCTGCAAGATCGTGTGCGGCGGCGGCAGACAGTCGCAGGCCAAGCCCCAGCGCGCTGTCGAAACCCAGCGCACGGCGAACAGCAGGGATGTGCTCAACAATGTTGTCCATCACTTCTCTGAGGCTTTCGCCTGCGTGAATGTTGGAGCAGTAGGTCAGATGAACCGCTGACCCGTCAGCGTGCTGCAATTGCATAGTCTATTTTCTGGTTTAAAGAGCCCGGTGAACTATTATTGTAGCTGGGATAACTGAGTTCAGCGGCTTTGGTCTATTGATGCACAACACTCTTGTCATACTTGTGGTCGGGTTGAGTCCGGCGTTGGTTGGGGAGCACACCCCCAATCTGCTAAAGCTTTCGCAGCGTGGTGGTATCCGGCCGATGAAAGCGGTCACACCGGCGGTAACCTGCACAGCTCAATCCAGTCTCGTTACAGGGCTCGCACCTCGTGATCACGGTATTGTCGCCAACGGCTGGTACTTCCGTGATTTATCTGAAGTCTGGCTGTGGCGGCAGTCGAATCGACTGGTTGCCGGTGAAAAAATCTGGGAAGCAGGCAAACGCCGTGACAGCGGTTTTACCTGCGCAAAAATGTTCTGGTGGTACAACATGTACGCCAGTGCTGACTGGAGTGCGACACCGCGTCCGATGTATCCGGCGGACGGCCGCAAGATACCCGATCACTACACCTATCCGGCAGAATTGCACGACGAGCTTGACGAAAAATTCGGGCAGTTTCCGTTGTTTAAATTCTGGGGGCCGGCAGCGGATATTACATCGAGTAAATGGATTTCTGATGCCACCTGCCACGTAATGGAGACGAAACAACCAACACTGACTTTAACTTACCTGCCGCACCTTGATTATAACCTGCAACGTCTTGGGCCGGACTTACAGCATCGTTCGATTCAGACTGACCTGCGTCAGGTGGATGCGCTTTGCGGTGAATTGATAGCGGTGGCAGAGAAGCAGGGGCAGCACGTAATGGTGGTGTCTGAGTACGGCATAACACCTGTCACTGATGCTATAACTATTAACCGCACACTGCGAGAGGCGGGGCTGCTGAAGGTAAGGGTTGAAAAAGACATGGAGCAGCTCGATGCTGGTGCCTCTGACGCATTTGCCGTGGCGGATCATCAGATAGCACATATATACATTCAGAATGAACACAAAGTTGAGGAAGTACGTCAGCTGTTAACCAAGCTCGATGGTGTTGAACATGTGCTTGATGATCATGGCAAAAAGCAGTGGGGGCTCGATCACCCGAGGTCCGGCGAGCTTGTCGCGATCTCAAAGGCGGACAGATGGTTCAGTTACTACTTCTGGCTTGATGATGCAAAGGCACCGGATTACGCGCGCACTGTGGATATTCATCGTAAGCCCGGTTACGACCCGGTGGAACTGTTTGTCGACCCTGACATTAAACTGCCGATACTTGCAGTAGGCTCAAGGCTTGTGCGCAAAAAGCTCGGTTTCAGGACACTGATGGATGTTATTTCACATACCGATACTCAGTTGGTGAAAGGTTCGCATGGCAGGCCAACCGACGACCCGCAGCACGGACCGGTGCTGATCAGTTCAACCGATGAATATCTGCCGTCCGGGGAAGTGGATACGCTCGACTTTAAGAATCTGGTGTTAACGCATGTTTTCGGGCCTGGTAAATAGCACGCGAGTTACTGCAACAGACCGGCAATCATTGCTCTGTGGTTTGTCATATATATTTTAAACCACTCGGTAAAGCGCGACGGGTTGTCTTTAATCTGTTGCAAAACTTCTGACAGAGTTAGCCACTCGACAGCTTCAACCTCTATTGGATTGAAGCTCTGTAGAACATCGTTGCCGTTGTTATGCGCGCCGTAAAAACAGTGTACGTGTTCGTTTTCGAATAAATCACCAACACGGGCCGCGTAGTCGATTGAACCGAATGGCGTTAATGGTACCTGCCAGCCAAGCTCTTCCTGTAGTCGTCTGGAGGCGCATGCTTCGGCTGACTCCTGCCATTGAGGGTGGGAGCACACTGTGTTGGCCCATAGCCCTGCCGAGTGATACTTGGTAGCTGCTCGTTTTTGCAGTAACAATCGGTTGTTGTGGACTATAAAAATGGATACTGCGACATGGCGAATATTATCGGTGTGTGCTTTGATCTTTTCGATCGGAAAGTACTGCTGCTGTTCAAGGTTTTTGATAGCGGTGATTTGTTCGTGCAGGCCGATGTCATTTCGTGCGCTGTGCGGGATGCTTGTCATTCAATAATCAGGTTGTTAGCGTTTCGTTTGACGGCATTTTCCTGCACCACGGGCTCGCGGCCTCCGCGCAGAATTGAATTGCCTTCATACATTGTACGCTGATCGATGGCTGCCGGATTCAGCCAGTCGTCTTCATTCATCTGACCGCTCTGGCCGTAGGCTGCCAGCGCGTTTTTATAACATACCAACTCAACGTGTTCTTTTGGAATGCCACGTTCAAGCGCAAGCTTTGCTGTTTTGGCAACGCCCAGCGGGTCGGAGATGCCCCAGTCGCAGGCCGAATCAACCATAATGCGCTCTGCGCCATAGTCGCCCAGTATGTCTACCATTCGTGCGTTACCCATTTTGGTTGACGGGTAAATTGAAAACGCGGCCCAGTAACCGCGATCGAGTACTTCGCGAACGGTTTCTTCATTGTTGTGATCGACAATGATTTTGGACGGGTCCATGCCGTGTTCTTCGCATACATCCATTGAGCGGGATGTGCCACGCTTTTTATCGCGGTGCGGTGTGTGAATCATAACAGGTAATTCGAGTTCTTTGGCAAGGTCAAGCTGTAGCCTAAAGTATCTGTCTTCAAGCTCGGTCTGTTCGTCGTAGCCGATTTCCCCGATTGCCACGACACCTTCTTTTAATGCAAAGCGTGGCAGTATTTCCATCACAGCCTCTGCCAGTGCCTCGTTGTTTGATTCCTTGGAATTGAGCCCAACAGTGCAGTAGTGGCGAATACCGAACTGACCTGCACGAAACCGTTCAAAACCAATAATTGCCGACAGGTAGTCGATATAGGTACCAACATGTGTACGCGGCTGGCCGACCCAGAAGGCCGGCTCTATTACGGCAACAACACCTGACGCCGCCATAGCTTCGTAGTCGTCGGTTGTACGCGAGATCATGTGTGCGTGCGGGTCGATAAACATCATGCGGCTTTATCTGTATTTTGTTGTTGTTCTAAAGCGTCCCAGGTTAATGAGCCGCTGGCAATCTGTTGTGTTAACTGGCTATGGTTAGCAAGTATTTCCTGTGCACGCGCGGCCGGCGCATGGCTTAACGCGAGTACTGCAGCCTGTTTTTCGAGGAGGTTGTCTGAGTTTGCTGCCAGTGCCAGATCATTGATAAGTTCGTCTTCTGCAAATGGTCCGACACAACGCCATAGTTCGTGGGTAACCGGCCGGCCTGCGGCGCGGCGTTCGTTAGCGTAGTCGCAGAGTATGCGTGCGAGTTCGGCATTGGCACGTTTATCGAGTCCGTAAATGGGTGCTAACCTGCTGTCAATAAACAGCGCCTTCAGCACCATATGGTTCCAGCGGTTTTCATCGAAGTGATCAGCCGGGTAGGGGTTGTGGTGAGCAATGGCTTCGAATACTGAACGAATATTAGTACGCAAACCCTCACCGATCAGTTCGTCAAGTGTGCTGCCCGATGGGTAAAGTGCAATGCCGCTGTAGAGTGCAATAGACTCTGCGAGATCGGCATTGCGGCAAAGGTCTGTCAGCGTTGTATCAAACTTTGCCGGGTGCTGTTCGGCAAGGTGGCAGATCACAGCAACCCTTGCAGTCATATCGATGCTCCAGCGGTACGGAGTCCAGCCTGGCAGCAGTGCCTGAGCATTATTGAGTTCGGTGGCTGTTGGTATCAGGTCGGCTCGACCGAGTTTGCGCGGGATCATGCCAAGCGTGACGTGTAGTTCCCGGTCAGAGTTACTTCGGTCGATTCTCTCCAGCTGTGTGGTGAACCATTGCAACTGTTCTGCTGTTAGTCTGCCACCCAGCCATTGTTTGAGGAGTTTCAGTGGTGTTTTGTTCATGGCTATTCGGCTTGCTGGCGTTGTCGATTCTTAAGCCACTGTATGCTTTCTTCGATTAAGTCATCATGCATTTCGTTAACCTCTATGCCTGTACCAAGGGCTTCCAGCAGGGTAATGGTGAGTTGGCCACCCAGGTGTTCGCGAAAGTCACTAATGCCTGTTAGCACTTCAGGCTTGCCGGTAGCTGATTTCATCTCAAGTGCCGGGTGCCACAGGCGAAAACCGAGGTGTTCTAACAGGAAGCACACACGTTCTTCTTCACCTTCAGCCAGTAGTCCGTTTAGTACCGAGTAACGTGTGTCGAGTGCCAGACCTATAGCAACCGCTTCGCCGTGTCGCAGGTGAAAACGGGTGAGGGTTTCGAGCTTGTGAGCTGCCCAGTGGCCAAAGTCGAGAGGTCTGGCGCTGCCAGTCTCGAACGGGTCTCCGCCATGGGCAATCTGCCGCATATGCAGTTCGGCACAGCGCTGGATCATGAGGTGCATTGCGGTGGAATTAAATACTGCCAGATTGTCTGCGTTTTGTTCCAGCCACAAATAAAAACTGCGGTCGCGTATCAGTGCGACTTTTACTGCTTCGGCCATGCCGGAAATTTTATCTCTTTCGGGTAGCGACTTAATAAAGGTGTAGTCGTTGAGTACCGCGAACGGCGGTGCAAACGTACCAATATAGTTTTTCTGGCCAAACAGATTGACGCCGTTTTTAACTCCGACACCCGAATCGTTTTGCGCCAGCACCGTCGTTGGTATTCGAATGTGTCGAATACCGCGGTGCGAGGTGGCCGCAACCAGTCCGACCGCATCGAGTAAAGCGCCGCCACCTATGGCGAGTACGTACGAGTGCCGGTCCAGTCGGTAGTCTGCGAGATGCTGTTGCATCTGCTCTATATAGTGTAATTCTGATTTAAGTTTTTCACCGGCGGGCATCGTCACCGGGTTGCAAACAAGTTTTATTTGTTGCTTGTGAACGTCGCAATAATCGGAAATATGTTCAGGCAATTCCGGCATCGCGGCAATGACGCCGTCGTCAATAAAAATGATAATCCGGTGACGTTTTTCTGACTCGATGCGACACAGTGTTTTTAGCAGAACCGGGTTGTCCGGGCTGAAAAGATCATTGGTGAAATACACCGGATACTCGAACGGCACAGAAAACTTCTGTAAATATGGCTCTGGTGTTACGGCAACCGGCTCACTTGCCGCAGGGCTGGCGTTATACTCCGGGGAACTCTGAGGCATCGGGCGTCTATTATCGGTGAAGAAATCGGGCACGTGTGTCTATAGTTAAGTGTAGTGCGTTTCGTGCAGAACGCTTTTAATATTCGCGCTCGATGTGCGCCTGTCTTTCTCTCTTTTTTGTTCCTGGAAACTTGTTATGCGCGTGGTCTATCTAATCCTGATGCTGCTAATGCTGGCTTTTGCTGCAGTGCAGTTTAATGACCCTGATGGATGGATGTGGGCGTTGATCTATGCAGTGCCGGCTGCCTGGTCTGCTATAGCGGCATTCCGACGCTCATTGCTGGCGAGCCGATTGATACACTGGCTTCTGCTGGCGTGTATTTTCCTGTCAGTTACCGGAGTGCTGTGGTTCTGGCCAAAAACACCTGGCTGGTGGCGTCAGGAAGTCTGGTGGGAAGTTGAAACCGCCAGAGAAGGGATGGGGATGATGATTATTACCGTCGTGTTGTTTGCGGTTTGGTTTGGCCGACCAAAGGGCACGCTTGGAAAACTGTAAGCTGCAATGTTGCGTAAGATACGCAGCGCCGCTGAGTAGTAAGAGGCCTGACCACATAAGGTCAGGCCTGAGTCTAATTATATCTAGCTCTGATCTTGCGGAAGCTCTTTGTTTTTAAAGAATGCTCCGTAAACACTCGCGCCGATTGTCAGGAACCCGGCGATCAGCAGCCCAAGAGCGATTGGCCGGTTGAAAAATCCGGTGAATTCAAAATGCAGCATTTGCATGGCCTGGGCAAAAGTTTGCTCGCCAATTTTTCCAAGTATTAAACCGAGAACAATACCGGCCACTGAGTATCCGGAACGGCGTAAAAAGAACCCTGCAACACCGGCAACAAACATCACAACCACGTCGATCACCAGGCCGCGCACAGCATAAGAACCAACCGTTGCCAGCAGCAAAATCATTGGTGCCAGAAACTGGAATGGAATTCTAAGCAGGTTAACAATGGTTTTTGCTTCCAGGAATCCGACCAGCAGAATTGACAGATTGGCAAAAAACATAGCGGCGAATACCACCCAGACGAGATCGGGACTGTTGATAAATACCAGTGGGCCCGGCTCCATATCATGCATTTGGAATACCCCAACCATCATCGCAGTCAGCGCGCCGCCGGGCAGGCCAAGTGCCAGCAGCGGGATCATCGCGGCACCGGTTGCAGAGTTGTTGGCAGTTTCTGAAGAGATAACACCTTCAATTTTACCTTTGCCAAACGCCAGACGGTCTTTCGACCATCGCACAGCTTCGTTGTAACCCATAAATGCCGCAAGCGTTGCGCCGATGCCCGGCAGAATGCCGCAGAAAAACCCGATAATGATCGAGCGGACAACGGCGATTTTATGCAGCCACAGTTCTTTAAAGGTCGGGAAGTCGACGCTGAGTTCCGGTGCTTTGTAGGCGCCGGTGGCTTTCTTTTCAGCCTGAACAAAAATTTCAGACACTGCAAAAAAGCCGAGAATGGTGGGAATAAAATGTATGCCGGCCGCCAGATAAGGCATATCAAAGTTGTAGCGCTCGATGCCACCCACCGGGTCCAGGCCGACAACCGCGATCATGAGTCCGGCCATAATGGAAAGCCACCCCTTCCAGAAGGTTTTCGCGCCAACCGATGCCGCCACTGCCAAACCGAAAAATACCAGTGCAAAGATTTCCGGCGGGCCGAATGCTCTGATTGCCCAGCCGGCAATTGGCGCTGTGGCAAACATCATGATGACGCATGAAATAGTGCCGCCGATTGCCGAGCACATAACGGCTGCACCCACTGCCTTGCCGGCTCTGCCGTCAAGTGTCATCGGGTAGCCGTCGAATGCTGTCGGGGCGTTTTCGGGAGCGCCGGGTATGTTAAACAGAATTGCGGTTATCGCACCTCCGTAAACCCCGGTACAGTAAATCACAGAGAACAGCATGATGCCGTGTTCGGCACTCAGGTGGGCAGTGAATGGCAGAAGAATGGCAGCAAGGGTCAGCATGCTCACGCCCGGTATTGCACCGAACAACATGCCACCAACCACACCACCGAAAAAAAT
>CAYZVB010000113.1:14249-14765 GCA_964481315.1 uncultured Granulosicoccaceae bacterium | reverse complement strand
CGCTGCAGCTGACCGCGACGCGCTCCCTGGCGACGCCGGCCGACTGGAAGCCCGATGCACTGCAGTCGAAAATTGATTGTGGTGCGCAGTTTACGCAGACCCAGTTCTGTTTCGAGCCTGAAGTCGCCAGGCGATTTATCGGTCGGTTAAACGACGCAGGTATCACCGAGAAAGTTGGTGTGTTGCTTGGCATCGGGCCAATAGTGTCTGCAAAGTCTGCGCACTGGATGAATGAAAATCTTTACGGCGTAACGATTCCGGAATCGACAATCAAACGCCTTGAAGGCGCTGCAGATGCCAAAGCCGAAGGGCGTAAAATTTGTGCTGAGCTAATTCAGCAGTATCGCGAGATTCCGGGGCTGGCAGGCGTGCACATCATGGCGCCGGCACAAAAGCCTGATGCCATCGCCGATGCTATTCGGCTGGCAGAGTAGTTTGTAACGAAAAAACTTCGGATGAGATGGCGGGGCACAGATGTCCCCGTCGCCGTTCAGGCAAATGTATTCGGACGCGCAG
>CAYZVB010000113.1:2458-14239 GCA_964481315.1 uncultured Granulosicoccaceae bacterium | reverse complement strand
ACACAGGTTCACGGTGTAAACTATGCGCCATTAACACACAGGAACACTTTCATGGCTGCTAATCCACAAGACTTGCAGGGCACTTTGTATCACTACGTCGACGGCGAGTCGTTTGCCGGTGCCGGTACTCGCACCGGTGACGTGCTGAACCCTGCTACAGGGCAGGTCGCCAAGCAGGTAGCGTTTGCAAGTGCCGACGATGTGCGTGCTGCTATTGCGAGTGCCCAGGCGGCTTTCCCTGCATGGGCGGCCACCGCACCGGCCCGGCGTGCACAGGTGATGTTTAAGTTTCGCGAGTTGCTGCATCAGAACATGGAAGAGCTTGCAGTGATTGTTTCCAGTGAGCACGGTAAAACCATAGACGACGCGAAGGGTTCGATTACCCGCGGGCTTGAAGTCGTCGAGTTTGCCTGCGGTATTCCACAAATGCTGAAAGGCGAATACAGCGAAGCTGTGGCCACCGGGGTTGAAAGTTACTCGATGCGTCAGCCACTTGGGGTATGTGCGGGTATCACACCGTTTAACTTTCCGGCCATGGTACCTATGTGGATGTTTCCGGTAGCGATTGCCTGTGGCAATACTTTTGTACTGAAGCCTTCAGAAAAAGATCCTACCTGCAGCTATCGCCTTGCCGAACTGATGGTTGAGGCCGGTCTGCCGAAAGGTGTGCTGAATGTGGTTAACGGAGATAAAGAAGCGGTAGATACACTGCTTACCGACGAGCGTGTGCAGGGTGTGAGCTTTGTTGGTTCTACCGCTATTGGTCAGTATATATACGAAACCGGTTGTGCCAATGGTAAGCGCGTGCAGGCGTTGTGCGGTGCCAAGAATCACATGGTAGTCATGCCTGACGCCGACCTTGATCAGGCAGCAGATGCGGTAATGGGCGCGGCATACGGTTCAGCAGGTGAGCGCTGCATGGCAGTCTCTGTGGTGGTCACCGTTGACGACAGCACTGCCGATTCACTGATTGAAAAACTCGAGCCGCGTGTTCGCGGTTTGCGTGTCGGCCCGTACACCGATGCAACCGCTGAAATGGGGCCTGTCATTACTCCGGAATCTAAAGATCGAATTAATGGTTACATCGAACGCGGTGTTGCTGCAGGTGCCAGACTGGTTGTCGATGGTCGCGAAGTTAAGGTGGCCGACCACGAAGACGGTTGTTTTGTCGGTGGCTGCATTTTCGACAACGTTACGAAAGAAATGGATATTTACACCGACGAAATTTTCGGTCCGGTGCTGAGTATTGTCAGAGCAAAAACATACGAAGAAGCGCTGCAGCTGGTGAATGATCATGAGTACGGTAACGGTACCGCCATCTTTACCCGTGATGGTGACGCAGCGCGGGATTTTGTCGGCCGGGTTCAGATCGGTATGGTCGGCGTTAATGTGCCAATACCAGTGCCGGTGGCCTATCACAGTTTTGGTGGCTGGAAGCGTTCACTGTTTGGTGATCACTCTATTCACGGCCCTGAAGGCGTGCGTTTTTACACCCGGCTGAAAACTGTCACCACGCGCTGGCCTTCGGGCATTCGCGAAGGCGCGGTGTTTAACTTCAAGGCCGGAGGCGAGCACTAACCATCATCCGCCGCTGGACGGCATACGTTGTTCAGCGGCCTGGCTGCACCTGTGCGGCCATAGGCCATATGCACTGATCTCTTATATGTGCAGTTATCTGTACACGCGGGCATGCTTCATGTAGCGTGACTGATACCGACTAACACGGAGGCGCATCATGGCTCACTCAGATCAGCAGGTCTATCGACTGCCAAGGCTGGTGCGCTCCCTTGCTGCTGCTGCCTGCGCCGTCGCTGTGATCGGTGCTTTTCATGTCTGGTCGACAGCGTTCTTTGCTAAACAACGCCCGCCTGCTCAACCCGCAGATTCTCAGGTCGACGCCAGCGCCACCGAATCACCCTTCTCGGTAATTGCCGCAGAAAAAGTGGCTGCCCGCGAGGCGCAGGCTTCCATCCTGGCAACGCCGACAGTCACACTGCCCGGAGATATCCGCGATTTAGTCGAACTGGGTGAGTTTCAGCGCGCCCGGTCTTTGTTGCTTGAGCAGGCGACAGAGGCGGTGGTAGCGGAAGATGACGCGACACTTGCGCAGACACTATCAGTGCTTGGTGAGGTTTCGATTCTTGAAGAAGACATAGACACCGCCGAAGTTTATCTGACCGAAGCGCTGGAAGTCTTTCAGCAACTCGATGACGAAGTCGCCGAGGCCAGTGTGTACATGCAGTTCGGGCGCTTGCATGTGTTATCGCGGCAGCGTGCAAGGCGTGCATCCAGCGCTTATGATTCGCTGCTTATTGCACGCTGGAAAATCTCCAAAGGTCAGTTCTATAGTGCTGAACCTGATCTTTATCGCATTGCCGAAAGTAATTTGAACCTGAAACGCTTCGGTGCTGCTGCCAGTGCCTATGAAACGCTGTTTCGTGGTTACATGGAGGTTGGTGATCAGTATCAGGCGCAGCAGGCAGGAATTGAGGCAATGAAGCTGCATGCATCAGCGGGCCGTATGTTCGATGCTGAAGCATTGCAACAGCGTATGCTGGTACACGGTATTGATGCTTCAGTGTTCGAAGCGCTGGCACCGGAACTTGAAGCACTGACAACCGAGTTCGAAAACAGTGTTAAAGCTATTGGTACCGCACGTGATCAGGCGCTGCTTTATAACCAGTTGCAGGCCAGAGGAGATGTGGTTAATGCATGGCGCTTTCGGCAACAGGCCAGTGCATCACTGGCAAAGGCAACCGAACGAGCGCAATACCGAAGTCAGCCGGATGTACTGGCCGAGTTATATCGTTCTAACACCAGTATGGAAGACGCCCACGACTCATTGCAAAAAGCACGGGAGTTGTATCAGCAGTACGGGATCGATACAACGAACCTGCAGGATCTGCAGACGCAGATCTATTAACAGCGCCGGCTTCGGGATTAATACAACTAGGCCAGCCAGCTTGAATCGAGCTCGGCAAAGCTGTCACAGCCGAGTTGTTGCAGGGTGCGTTTGATTTCGTCGCGATAGATCTCGATTACCTGATCGGCACCGGACGGTCCCATCGCACCCATGCCCCAGAAAAAGCTTCGCCCTGAGAATGCCATTTGCGCACCCAGCGCTTTACTTCGCACCACATCAAGTCCGGTTCTGATGCCACTGTCTATCATCACAGTTAAGCCTTTATCTCGATAGTGCGCCAGATCTTTCAGGCTTTGCATGGTTGACGGGGCGGCGTCGAGCTGGCGGCCGCCGTGGTTGGAGATCACCACGCCGTCGACACCGATATCGAGTGCCGTTTGCATATCGGTATCGTATTGAACCCCTTTGAGTACCAGCGGGCCCTTCCACAGATCGCGGATCATCTCTACCCGTTCTCTGGTGACGCCCTGCATATTAAAAGTGGTCATGAAGTCAGCCAGACCCTGGTCCGGTGTTTCTTTGTAACGCAGTACATTGACAAAATCCGGTGTGCCGTGGGTGACTGTTTGCAGCGCCCATTGCGGGTGGGTAATCGCCTGCCAGATGATCTGCGGTGTCATACTGAACGGTAGTTTTAATCCGTTTTTCAGCTCGCGGTTGCGCTTTGCACCCACTGGAATATCCAGGGTGACTACCAGCGCGTGATAGCCTGCGTTTGCTACTCTGTTGAGCAGGTCTTTCATGACTTCAACTTTTTGCGGCACGTATAGCTGAAACCAGCATACATCCGGAGCAGCACGGGCAATCTCATCGAGGTCGGTGGTGCTAAGAGTACTGAGTATGTACGGGATGCGGGCAATCTGTGCTGCCGTAGCCAGCGCCAACTCTGCACCGGGCCACATCATGTTGCCAAGCCCTACCGGTGGCACGCCAAACGGCATGGCGTAGGTAGTGCCGAAAATGTCAGTGCTTAAGTCGGTTGCTGATACGTCTTTGAGATAGCGCGGAGTAAGAGATACCTGCTGCCAGTCGTCGCGGTTGCGCTGCTTGCCGCGTTCTTCGTCTATTCCACCGTCTACGTAGTCAAAGGCAAAGCTTGGCATGCGCTTTTTGGCGCGGGCTTTCAAATCAACAATTGACGGCAGTCGAGTATCGTAGCTCATGGTAAAATAGTCTTTGTAACAGGTGCCGCTGGCACATAGAAAGCGAATACAAAATGCGGTTTGAATTACGCCGTAAGTGTTTTCGCAGTCAGTTTATAGGAAATACCGGTTTCTGTCGGGGCTATCTTGTTTGTCACTGCAGAAATTATCAATAGCTTAATCGAGTGCGCAAGTGGCAAAAAAATTCTATGTGGTCTGGCAGGGCAGAGAGACCGGCATTTTTACAGAGTGGGCAGATTGCAAAGCGCAGGTAGAGAAATACGCCGGTGCGAAGTACAAATCTTTCCCAACGCGTGAAGCGGCAGAGCAGGCTTTTGACTCGGGTCCTTCCGCGACAGGCAGTCGGTCCGGTACCGGTGCAAAAAAGAAATCCGTTGCCCGAAAAACTGTTGCCGGGAAGAACGGTGTTAAAACCTATGATGCGAACGAAGTAGCCGCTGTTGCAGCTGATACAAAAATATTTACCGACGGTGGTTGCGAGCCAAACCCCGGTGAAGCCGGTACCGGCGTGGTCATTTACCGCGCTGAGAAGCTCAGTGAATTGTGGTTCGGGTTATATAATCCTCAGGGTACCAATAACACGGCTGAACTTAACGGTTTGCATCAGGCGCTGATTTTTGCAAAAGACGAATTGTCGAAAAAACGCAATGTGGTGGTTTTTTGTGATTCAAAGTATGCCATTCAGTGCATCACGCAATGGGCTGCCGGCTGGGAGAAAAACGGCTGGACACGCAAGGGCGGCGAAATTAAAAACCTTGAGCTGATACAGGAAATTTATCAGTTATATCAGTCATTGAAAGACCACATCAAAGTGCTGCATGTTAATGGTCATGTTGGTGTCGAAGGCAACGAGCTTGCAGATCGAATGTCGATAAAAGCGATCTCAGAGCAGGTGAGTGATTTTGTATTGTGGCAGGAGCCGATTAACATAAAAGAAATACTCGCGTTGCGAGCGGGGTAATGTGGTTTCTATGCTCCCGGTGTTGAATATGGTGCATACTTAAAGTACCGGTGAATATCTGTATGGTGTTCACTACCAACGGGAAACCGCCATGAGCAAGGAACAACAGGCGACGTACACTAAAGGTCCTGTGTTTGGTCACCTGATGACGCTGTCCGCTACATCAGCCATTGGTTTGTTTGCGATTTTCATTGTCGATCTGGTTGATGTTTTTTTTATCTCAATTCTGGGTGCGCCTGAACTCGCTGCTGCAGTCGGGTTTGCAGGTATTGGCCTGTTTCTGGGCGCGTCAGTATGCATTGGCATTTCGATAGGCATATCTACGCTGGTGGCACAGGCTATCGGCGCCAGCACTACTGATGATGCACGTCGTATTGCGACCCACGGCCTGTTCTACACGCTGTTCTGGACTGTCCCAGTTACAGTCGCGACCATGGTGTTTGCGCCACAACTGATGGGGCTGCTTGGTGCAAGTGGTGAAACGCTTGATCTGGCGGTTGGTTACTTCCGTATTGTCGGTTGTTCGTTGCCGGTACTCGGGTTTGCAATGGCAGCCACATCGCTGCTGCGCTCACTTGGTGACCCAAAACAATCCATGTGGGCAACGATACTCGGCGGGCTGGTGAACGCGGTACTTGACCCACTGTTTATATTCGGCTTTTCAATGGGGCTCAGTGGTGCTGCCTCTGCGTCGGTATTATCACGAATCACTGTTGCCGGTTGTGCGTTATACGCAGTAATACGAAAGCATGAGTTTCTTGCCAGACCGGATTGGGCAAAGTTTTTCTCTGATGTGAAAGCACTAACCTCAATCACAGTACCTTCGCTAATCACCAATCTGTCCGGACCATTAAGTTCTGCCTACGCCACTGCACAAATGGCTAAATTCGGTACTGATGCGGTGGCGGCTGCATCGGTTATCGGCAGGTTAACTCCAGTTGCATTTGCGGGCTTGTACGGATTGTCAGGGTCTGTCGGTCCGATAGCATCACAAAACTTCGGTGCCGGTGAATACCGTCGTATCGAAGAAACACTTATTGCCAGTTTTAAATTCTGTCTGGCCTACGTGCTGCCGGTAAGCATAGTGATTTTCCTGCTAAAGGGCTGGCTTATTGTTGTGTTTGGTTTGCAGGGTGAAGCCGCCGCGCTACTCGGTTTTTATGCCACCTTTATTGTTGGCAGTTATGTGTTATTCGGTTTGCAACTGGCAGCGAATCCGGTGATGAACTCGCTGCGACATCCGGGGTTTTCGACCATCAGCAATATTGTCAGAGATCTGGTGCTTGCGGTGCCGCTGGTCGGTTTATTTTCCGGTTGGTTTGGTGCACGCGGTGTACTTGCCGGTCAGGCGCTTGCCAACGCTATTGCGGGGGTTGTTGCCTTTACGGTTGCGATGTGGCTGATCAGGCGGGTCGAGCGCGGCTTGTCTATCGATGTACCGTGGAAAGAAAAGTTTCTGCATCATCACCGTGCAGTGGCGCCGGGTGTTCAGCACCGCGGGCATTGAATCAACTGATCACACCAATATTCAACTGATGTTACCTAAGTACAGGACACTTAATGGCCAGCGTTATTGTTTATTATGTTCATCCCGGGCAACAACATTCGCACTCGAACCGCGCCATGCAGCAGCGCCTGCAGAATGTTGACGGAATCGAGCGGGTTGACCTCTACAGTGAGTACCCGCGTTTTAATATCAACATAGACAAAGAACAACAGCGACTGGTCGACCACGACATTATCGTATTGCAGTTTCCGGTGTTCTGGTACTCGGGGCCGGCACTGCTGAAAGAGTGGATTGATCTGGTGCTTGAATACGGCTTTGCCTACGGGCCCGAAGGCACGCAGCTAACCGGTAAACATATGCTGCTGGCGGTTACTGCCGGTGGTCCGCAGCAGGCTTATTCTGCCACCGGCTATCAGCACCATACACTGCGAACCTTTCTGACACCTTTCGAGCAAACTGCAACGCTATGCAAAATGAATTTCCTGCCACCCTATGTGTTGTATGACGCTTTAAAAACGCATGACACAACCCGTATTGATCAGCACGCAACCGGCTATGTCACATTAATTGAAGCGTTGCGTGACGACAACTATCAGTTTCCGGCCGCAAGCCGGTACGAGACCACAGGTTTTGAGCACCTGACCGGCATCACAGGAGCAAATACATGAGCGGGTTGTTACTGGTTATATTTTGTTTTTTGATTGCAGGTGTCATTGCTGTACCCATTGCCTCACACCTCGGGCTCGGGTCGGTGCTGGGTTATCTGATTGCAGGGATTGCATTAAGTCCGGTACTCAATGCGTTGCACATCGATGTAGTCAGCATTCAGCATATTGCCGAGTTCGGTGTGGTGATGATGTTGTTTCTGGTGGGACTCGAACTCGAGCCTAAAGCGCTCTGGCAAATGCGGCATAAGCTACTCGGTCTGGGTGGGTTGCAGGTTACGCTGACTGCCGCTGCCGTCACTGGTATTGCAATGCTCCTGGGGCAGCCATGGACCATAGCGCTTGGTATCGGTCTGGTCCTGTCGCTTTCTTCTACCGCTATTGTGCTGCAAACCCTCAATGAAAAGGGGCTCATGAAAAGCGATGGTGGTCAGGCCAGTTTTTCCGTATTGCTGTTTCAGGATATAGCTGTTATCCCAATGCTCGCGTTAATACCGTTACTGGCGATGCCTGAACTAATGGATACTGTGGCCGGTGCAGATCACGGTGGCGGCCACGGCAATACCGATCACGGTGGCGGGCATGACAGCGCCGACGGACACGGCAGCGGCCCCGGTTTTGTTGAATCGTTACCGGGCTGGCAGCGCGCCGGTGTCACCGTTTTTGCCATTGCAGCCGTGGTGGTCGGCGGGCAGTACCTGACACGTCCGTTGTTTCGCTTTATTGCGCTTGCCCAGTTGCGTGAAATATTCACTGCAGCAGCGCTTTTGTTTGTTGTTGCGATTGCGCTTTTAATGACACTGGTGGGGCTCTCACCGGCTTTGGGAACCTTCCTGGCCGGTGTGGTGCTTGCCACCAGCGAGTACCGGCATGAACTTGAAAGTGATATTGAGCCGTTTAAAGGGCTGTTGCTCGGGCTCTTTTTTATGACAGTCGGTGCAACCATTAACTTCACACTGCTGTGGGATAACCTATTCCAGATTGTCGCGATGACACTTGGTTTAATATTGCTCAAAGCCGCAGTGTTGTATGTGCTGGCTGTGGTGTTCAAGGTGCGCGGCGCCAACCGGTTTTTGTTTGCACTGGGGCTGGCTCAGGCGGGTGAGTTTGGTTTTGTGCTGTTGTCATTTACCGTAGCCAACTCGGTGATACCTGCTTCCGTTTCGGAGTTGCTATTGCTGGTCGTGGCGCTGTCGATGCTGCTAACACCGGCGTTGTTTATTGCCTACGATAAGATTATTGCTCCAAAGTTTGTCGACAACGACAAACGCGAAGCAGACGAGATTGATGAGAAAGGCAACGTGATTATTGCCGGGCACGGACGGTTTGGCGGTATTATCAATCGGGTGCTGCGCTCTTACGGGCACTCTACGGTGGTAGTTGATGTTGATTCAGTGCAGCTTGAAAATTTACGCAAGTTTGGCCTGAAGCTCTTTTTTGGCGACGCTACACGTCCTGATCTGTTACATGCAGCCGGTATCGATGACGCAAAAATGCTGGTGGTGGCGATTGACGATGAACACCAGATCACCGAGCTTACGCGTTATGTCAGTGCGAATTATCCAAACGTACATATCGTAGCCAGAGCCGTTAACCGCAATCATGTTTACCGGCTTTACGCTGCGGGTGCTGCTGACATTATTCGCGATACCTTCGATAGCGCTACGCGTGCGGCGCGCTCGGCGCTTGAAGCACTGGGTACTCACCCGCATGATGCTCAGCGCAAAATCGATGACTTTATAGAGTTTGATAAGTACGCCATGCTTAATGTGGCGACGGTTTATGATCCGGACACACCGTGGGAAGAAAACCAGCCATACATAGATAAGGTCAATGAAATGCTGGCGCTGCAGGATGAGTTATTGTCCGGTAACACCAGCGCTTTTGGCGGTAAGCAAAAGCGTGGCTGGATACCCCCGGGGGACGATGTCACGGAGCTGTAAGTCACACAGCTCCGTATTAAAGACTACGACCTTCTGCCGCAAGTTTTTTGTTTAGCACCTGTCGCACTTTAACACCGGCACTGTCGGCACCCAGGGTGATTTCCGGATAGTCAATGCCGCGCGGGTCACGACTGATTTGTGACTGCATCTTTTCGAGTAGCGCTTTGTCTTCATCGAAAGCGGCGACAATACTGGCTTTGGTTTTTTCTGCGACTT
Source organism: uncultured Granulosicoccaceae bacterium (assembly GCA_964481315.1). Classification (GTDB taxonomy): domain Bacteria; phylum Pseudomonadota; class Gammaproteobacteria; order Granulosicoccales; family Granulosicoccaceae. Next base: position 4,861 of record CAYZVB010000113.1, on the reverse strand, counting down.
CGTTGGAGATTTCCGGCACATCGAACGCGGCAGCCCAGAAGTAATGTGTTTTACCTTCTACCGAAGGTGTCACGATATGACAGCCACGCATTAAAAAGTCGGACCTGTTACCGGGCTCGGGGGCAGGGTCGTGTACGTTCCAGTCGGAAAACGAAACCGCCAGTGACGGCATACGCCCTTCCTGAACCCGCTCAACCGGCTTGTCTTCCGGAAGCCCCATGCCGGCGCAGAGCAGCGGTGACAAAGGTGCTGCATCGAATGCCTGCTTATACACTACAGTGTCACCTTCCAGGTACGCTTCGGGCGGGTTTACCCAGTCGTTTTGTTTGAACGTGTTGGCGTGCAGAAAAGCGATGTGTGTCAGGTCGAGCACGTTTTCTCGAATCATGACCCAGTTAGCATCGACTTCATAATAACCGGTAACGACTGACCAGCCCGGATCGGCGGTGTATGACATATCGACAGGTTCTTCGGTGATGGCTTCCGGGTCACCCATCCAGATCCAGATAAACGCACCGGACTCGCGCACCGGAAACGAACGCACACAGGCGTTTTGCGGCATGATTTTTTGTGTTGGTACTTTGGTACATGCGCCGTCGGCTGCGAACTGCATGCCGTGATAAGGACACACGATCATGTCGTCCTGCACGGTGCCTTCGGATAACGGTGCCCAGCGGTGCGGGCAGCGATCATCGAGTGCTACCGGGGTGCCGCCTGCAAGGCGGTACAGCACTACAGGTGTGTTTAGTAACCACCTTGCCATGGGTTTGTCTGATACTTCTGTGCCTTTGGCTGCGATCCACCACATATTGCGCGGAGCGTTGTCCTGCAGCATGCCGTTTGGAATGCGCTGGCCACCGCGCTGAGGTCTGGTTTCTTTATTCATGATTTCCTCCACCGGACAGTAAACGTGCGAAGCGTTCTGCTTCCTCGGGTTTCATCTGATAGCTATGATCTGCATCGGGAAAGCTGCCACTGCGAACATCTTCTGCATAAGCTGCAAACGCGTTGGTGGCGACTTCAGCGATGTTGGCATAGCGTTTGGCAAACTTGGGCTTAAACGTGTCAAATGCACCAAGCAGATCGTAACCGTTTAAAAGCTGACAGGTACCGGCCGCACCGGCACCGATAGAAAACGTAAAAATTGAAACCGCTTCATCAACGGCTTTGCCAACTTCATATGGCATGGCTTCTATTTCAAGACCAATAGCGCCTGCCTCTTCAATGGCTCTGGCGTTGTCGACAATTTCCAATGCCTTTTCTGCGGTGCGGCCCTGCATTTTAAAGCCGCCAAGCATATGCACGCGGTGTGGTAGCAAGCCTACATGACTCATGACCGGCACACCGGCATCTGCCACTGCTTTGATCGTGTTAAATGATTCTCTGCCGCACTGCAGTTTTACTGCATCGGCACCGCTTTCTTTCATTAGTCTAAGTGCGTTTGTGACGGCGATGTCAGGTGTTGCATACGAGCCGTACGGCATGGAAACCAGGCAAAAAGTATCGGGGGCACCGCGACGTACTGCCAGGCAGTGATCAATCATGTGGTCAACGGTCATGGCCAGGGTGTTTTCGTGACCGTGCAGGGTCATACCCAGGCTGTCGCCAACGCCGATAATATCGACCCCGGCGCGTGCCGCCCACCCGGCGCTCAGTACTTCACCAACCGCCACCATCACAAGGCGTTCGCCGGCGCGTTTTTTTACAGCAAGATCGGGAATGGTCAGTCGTGGTCGCTGGTCAGCCACGTTGCGTACTCCTGTGGTATTAGACGCATGCGCCGGCTACATGCATTGCAGAATGTGCATTCGACAGTTAATTGTTCCAAGTGGAACAATATTCATTATACAAGTTTTTTTGCCCTGCGAAAGTGGCGGTTAGGGTGTTCTTAGAGCGGCATAATTTTCAGGGACTGACAAAAGGTAGAGAACAAAGCTCACCCGGTATTTCTTTGCCGTCCTTGTGTATCGTAACCCGGTCTCCTGGGCGGTATTGGTTGTCGATCAGGACATAACCGATCGTGCGGCCTACCAGTGGCGACCAGCAGCCATTGGTCATTGAGCCGATTTTGCGACCATCAGCCATCACGTCGTACCACACCGCATGTACTGGACCAGCGACATCGCCGTCGAGAATAACGCCGAGCTGGTGACGTTTAACACCTTTGGCTTTGAGCTGTCGAAGCGCTTCTATACCAATCACACTGTCGTCAAGATGCAGGTCAACGTACTTGTCGAGTCGAACTTCAAACGGGTTGGTATTGTCGTCGGTGTCGCCTCCGAATGATAATAAACCGCTTTCAATTCTTTCGATCGGGTTAGGGTATCCGGCGGCGATGTCCCATGGCTTTCCGGCTTCTTTCACCAGCCGCCAGAGGTCGGGCCCACGAGAACCGTCCATTAA
>CAYZVB010000113.1:0-2448 GCA_964481315.1 uncultured Granulosicoccaceae bacterium | reverse complement strand
ATTTTTAGCGGTATGCCGTCAATAGATGCATCGTCGAACCAGAAAAATTTCAACGATCTGATCTGTACGCCAAACAGTGCTGCAACGACGTCGTCCGCATGTGGTCCCTGTACCGCAAGAGGTGAGACATCGGGTTCGGTGATGCTGACGCTGAGTTTACGTTCAGCGGCAACGCAGCGTGCCCACAGTAATATGTTGTTATCCGCAATCGAGAACCAGTAGTGGTCTTCATCGAGTTTCAACACCACCGGGTCGTTAATCAGTGTGCCGCGGTGGTCACACATGGGAACATAAAGGCCCTGCCTGATTTTGCAGTTGGACAAGTCCCGAACCGATAGTAACTGTGCCAGTGTCGCAGCATCCCGCCCCTGAAGCTGCACCTGCCGCTGCACTCCAACATCCCACATGCTTACACCGTTCATCAGGCGCTGGTATTCCTGCCGAGGGTTGCCGTAAGACACCGGCATCAGCATGCGGTTGTAGGGTGAAAATGCAGTGACGCCTTCTGCAACAGTATTCGTATAGTACGGTGACACACGCAGACGCGTGTTCGGGCCGATTTGTGCCATCTGTGGTTCCTGTGACTGACCTGTCTGTCGGACGGGCTGAAAGGCTGCTAAATTAAACCCGGGTAGCAGGCCCGGTCAATCGCGCTGAATTGCGACAGATGAACCGCCGGATAAATGTTCTGTCTTAATGTGGAAAGACTGTGCAGCGCACTTGAACCGTTTCTGACAGGTCTTATTGTGTGTGACAGGACCAACTCTCCCTTTCAGGAAATACTCTATGAAAAACCAAATCAACAACCGCCGGGCATTTCTTGCCGGCGCGGGCGCTGTTCTGGCAACCGGGGTAACCGGTTTATCGCTGCCGGCACAGGCGCAGAGCGTGGCTGCAACCCGCTCGATGCGCGGAGGTTCAAACAACTATCTTCCCGGTGCGCCAATCGTCGATCGGATTGGCGATGGCGGGTTCTGGATGACCGGCACGGTGCGTCGCGCCGGTGATGGAGCGCCACTGGCCGGTCAGCGCATACAGATTTGGGCACACACCACCGAGGGGCATGAGCGTGATCCGCACAGTCACGGTGCAACACTGACTGATGAAAACGGTGAGTTCCGGCTTGAGATGCCGCAGATTGTTCCGGCGTTCGGGCAGGCACACGGACACCTGGCCTATGACAGCGAAGATTTCGAAACCGTGTTTCTGCGCCCTGTGATGGACAGTGCGAAAGACACCACGCTTAGCGCGCACTTTGTACTGCAGCCGGTCTGACTTATTGGCAGTAAAATGAATACCGCCCGCTCTTACCTGCAGTGGCTGGGTTTGTTGTTGCTTGTGGCAGTGCCGGTGACTATCGCAGCGACAAGCCCGCTGCTTGAATGGCGCCAGCCGGTCTATATTGCGGCAGGTTTTGCCGGTGTTTTTGCATTGGTAATTATGCTGTTTCAGCCGATGCTTGCTGCAGGCTTAATTGCCGGTGTGTCGATGGTTCGTGGCAGGCGCTGGCACCGCATTACCGGAGGCCTGTTGCTGTTGCTGGTGCTGCTGCATGTGGTGGGGTTGTGGATAACCAGTCCGCCGGATGTCATTGATGCACTGCTTTTTCAGTCACCAACGCCGTTTTCGGTGTGGGGTGTAATAGCCATGTGGGCGTTGCTTATTAGCGCTTTGCTGGTTGTGTTAAGAAAACGAATTGCGTTGCGCCCGGCAGTATGGCGTGTAGTGCATAAAACGCTCGCGGTAGTTATTGTTGCAGGTACTGTGGTGCATGCCATGCTAATTGACGGAGCGATGGGATACTGGTCAAAGTTAGTTCTCTGTACTTGTGTGACGGGTGTTTGTATCGCTGTACTGTGGGGACGCCGGGTATTGCGTTAACAATCTAATGCGCAACGGCTACACGCTTAGTGGCACAACAGCGGCACGGTAAACACTGCGCTGACATTGGCAAGGCTTCTTAGCGCTGACACCGAGTTTCGCCGCGCCTCATACGCCACACGAATATCGTATAGTGAATCGATACCGGATTTGTCTATGCCAAGTACCCCGGGAATCTCAAGTGCCTGCGGTTTAACGGAGTCGATACTATCGCTCACCAGGTAGTAAGTGACTTCAGTAATTTTGGCACCACTCATGGTGTTGTAACGATTGATGTACGAGTCGGTGGTGTACTGAAGAATACGGTTTATATCGAGCTTGCCGATGCACCAGCCTGCCAGCATACAGACGGTGAATAACAGCAGATAGAATCTTGGTGTAGTGGTGGATTGCAAGCCATTGCCCGTTTTATTGATAAATTGATGTTAGTGATCCCGACAGGATCTGTAAACATCAAATTGCGGTGCCTGGTCGCTACCCCATGGTACGATACTACCACCTAAAACAAGCGGGTTTACCGGTGACACTGGCAATCATGAGTGCGATGCATGAGGAAAATGCATCTAT
>CAYZVB010000112.1:6836-14824 GCA_964481315.1 uncultured Granulosicoccaceae bacterium | reverse complement strand
GTGTAACTATTGTGCATGGGCCTGCCCGTATGGTGCACGTGAGCTCGATCGTGAAACCGGCACCATGAAAAAGTGTACTTTGTGTGTCGATCGAATTTACGATGAAAACCTGCCGGAGTCTGAACGAAAGCCGGCGTGCGTATTAACCTGTCCGTCGCACGCGCGTTTTTTTGGTGATCTTGACGATCCGGACTCAGAGGTTAGTCAAAAAGTCAGAGAGCGTGGCGGCTATGCCATGATGCCGGAAGTCGGCTACCAGCCAACCAATAAGTATCTGCCACCACGTCAGAAACCCTTAGTAGAAACACACCGCGAAAAAGAATCCAGCACGGAAAAGCCGTTGTCACAAATTCAGCGCTGGATCGCTCAACAACTTGCAAAGCAATCCTGATGCATCCGGCAATCTCTGTTATTTGTTTTACGTTGTTATCCGGAGCAGGCTACGGGTTGCTTACCCTGTTATGTCTCGACAGTGCATTTGATCTTGGGTTCAGGCTCGGTAACGCACAGCGCAACCTTCTATGCGTTGTTTCACTGGTGCTGATTACGGTTGGACTTGTGTGCTCGACCTTTCATCTGGCTAATCCGAAAAATGCGTGGCGGGCGTTCTTTCGATTTAGAACTTCGTGGCTGTCTCGCGAAGGTGTGTTTGCGATTCTGGTGTATCCGGCAACACTGCTGTGGTTGTTTCTGGTGTGGGATGCACCTGCGCCTATTGATGGTGTTGCGCGCGTGGTAGCGTTGCTGACCGGCTTTCTGGCGATGGCAACCTTGTTTAGTACCGGAATGATCTACGCGTGTCTAAAAACCATACGGCAATGGAACACCGCACTTACGCCTGCCAATTATCTGTTTTTAGGTTCGATGCTCGGTGCATGGGTGCTGGCGGTGGTGGCCAGTCGTAACGAAGTGATTGGCAATGCGGCCAATGTAGCACTTGGGCTAACATTAATCGCAGCGCTTTCCAAAATCACCTATTTCTACTGGATTGGGCAACCTGCCGGTCCAACCATCAATTCAGCACTGGGTTTTACCAGAGCGACTGTCCGGCTGCTCGATGTGGGTCACGGGGGCAGTACGTTTTTGACGGATGAATTCGGCTACGAAGTTGCCAGAGTAAAGCTGATCTGGTTACGCGTTGCCTGTATTGTTTGTGCGTTCTTAATTCCGGTGGCACTGGTGTTTGTACTCAACCGTGACAGCACAATAGTTACTTTGGCAGCGGCATTGTTTGCGTTTACCGGCACTTTTATCGAACGCTGGTTGTTTTTCGCCGAGGCGCGCCATGTAGTTAATCTCTACCATGGCGCGCCCCGGACGTAGGCCTTTTTGCATCCGATTGTGCGGCTAGCTGCGATTATTAGTTTTCTGGAAGCTGATACTTTCCGGCTGCATACTGAACCAGGTTCTTAATGCTAAGCCCCTGCAGTATCACAGACATAATCACAATGACGTAGGTTATTGCCACAATCACGTCCCGCTCCGGGCCAAGCGGTAATGACAGCGCCAGGGCTACAGAAATACCACCGCGTATCCCTCCCCAGGTCAGAATGGAAACCACATGAGGATGGAACGATTGTCGAAGTTTCATAATAGAAACCGGTATGCCCACAGCGATGAAGCGCGCCGTCAGTACCACAAAAAACATCAATACGCCGGCGGTAATATGGTTGCCGCTCAGGCTTAGAATGATAACTTCGAGGCCAATCAGCATAAATAATACTGCATTGAGAATTTCATCGGTCAGTTCCCAGAAGGTATCGAGGTTCTCTCTGGTCTGATCACTCATGGCAAAGCGACGACCATGGTTGCCGATCAGCAGTCCGGCAATCACGATCGCAATCGGCCCGGAGATATGCATTGCCCGTGCAGCAGCGTAACCACCCATTACAAGCCCAAGCGTCAGCAGCACTTCGACGTGATAGTTGTCTACCGTTTTCAGCAGTCGATAAGTAAACCAGCCAATCAATAAACCGAATACCGCGCCACCGATGGTTTCCTGAAAGAACAGTTTCGCCACGCTTAAGGGGGTAGCCTGTGCCGCGCCGTGCCCGTCACCTCCAACCGCAATACCCAGAATCACCAGGAACACCACTACCGCAATACCGTCATTAAACAAGGATTCACCGGCAATTTTGGTTTCCAGTGATTTACTGGCACCGGCGGTTTTGAGGATGGCGAGCACCGCCACCGGGTCTGTTGGAGCGATCAGTGATCCGAACAGCATGCAGTAGATAAACGGCAGGTTGATATCAAACCAGCCGAGGATGTAGTAGGAGCTGATACCGACAATAAAGGTGCTGGTGATCACGCCGACTGAGGCAAGGATGCCAACCACCCACTGTTTGTCCAGTAGTTCGTTGAGGTTAATGTGCAGAGCGCCTGCAAACAGCAGAAAGCTCAGCATACCTTCCATTAACGTTGCGTCAAAATCAATGCCTAACAGCAGTGTTTCCGTATACTCCATGCCGAGTGTCAGGCCGGCTTTGGAGAGCAGCACCAGCATCATCGAAAAAACGAGCGAAATAACCATTACACCAATCGTGCTCGGTAGTTTGATAAACCGATAATTGACGTAGGCAAAAAGTGCTGTGACAGTCATCAACAGACTGGCGGTACCGAGTAAATCCATTGGATTCTTCTAATGCCGTTGGGGTGGGATTTCGAATTTTACCGTTATGTCGCGCGCTAACGCGAGCATTGGGCTATATAACTATGGTTACCAAAAACAGAGAAAGATCTTTGGCACAGACTCTGGAGTATAGCCTGCGTGTGTCGACTCGTGCCCGAAATGTCACGCTCAAGGTAAATCGCGCTCAAGGCCTCGTGGTGGTGGTGCCGGAGGGCTTCGATTCGTCCATGGTGCCTGATGTTCTGGCTTCCCGTGAATCGTGGATCGTGAAGCAACTGGAGAAATTTCAGGCGCTGCCGGGCAAGTTCGATGCTGACTGGCCTCCCGGGTCTCTGGAGCTGCCAGGTGCCGGTGTGAGCTTTGGGGTTAGCTACGTGAACGTGCCGGGTGAGAGAATTCAGCTAAAGCAGAACGACCGTCAGCTCGAGGTCGGTTTGCCGGAACGTTTTAATAACGAAAATCTGGCCGCACTATTTGCACGGTGGTTGAAGTCACTGGCCAAAACACATTACGAGAATCTGGCAACTGAATTGTCGGAGGTTACCGGACTCGGTTACAGCAAGCTTACGGTAAGGGCGCAGAGAACGCGCTGGGGCAGTTACTCTTCACGCGGAACACTCAGCCTGAACTATAAGCTGCTGTTTTTACCGCAGCATCTGCTGCGGCATGTGATTTTGCACGAGCTGTCGCATTCGGTACACATGAATCACTCCGATGACTTCTGGGCGTTGCTTGAAAAGGTCGATCCGGGTTCGAAGCAGCATGACAATCAGTTGAATGATGCATGGCGCTACATTCCGGCGTGGCTCGACTAGCTGCTGCGCCTTTAGTTAATCTCCCTGATTTGTAGATTTTATGGTCCGCGATTATTATTCGCCGCTATCGAGAAAGCTGGCCTGTTGAGTGTCACAAGTTAAATACGAAAATCCTGAAGCCTCGTATCGTGCGGCGATAAACGACGGGTTGCTGCAACCCGATGACAAGCAGTCTGAAATTGTTAAAGCGCTGCAGAAACTCCACGAAAGTATCATGGCCGAGCCGGCATCTGAGGCTGCAGCGCAAAAGCCGACAGGTTTTTTTGCAAGGTTGTTCAGTAATGAAGAACGTAGTCCGCAGACATCGGGTGTTAAGGGGCTGTATTTATGGGGTGGAGTGGGCCGCGGCAAAACGCTGTTATGCGATATGTTTTTCAACACGCTGCCAATAGAAAAGAAAAGCCGAATCCACTTTCACCGGTTTATGCAGGGTGTGCACGATAAGCTGCGCAGTATTAAAGGCGAGCAGTCGCCGTTAGAGATTGTTGCCGCAGATTATGCAAAGCAATATCGTGTATTGGTTCTCGATGAAATGCATATCAACGATATTACCGATGCAATGTTAATGAGCGGTTTGCTGCGCGGGTTGTTTGGCCGTGGCGTCGTCATTGTGACCACGTCTAATGTGCGCCCGGATGATTTGTACAAAGACGGTTTGCAGCGTGCGCAGTTTCTGCCTGCTATAGATGCCTTGAATGAGTTTACTGAAGTCATCTATCTGGGGGGCGATACTGATTATCGTCTACGTGCACTGGAAAACGCAGAAATCTACCATGTGCCGCTCGATGATGCTGCAGATGCAGTGCTTGATGACTACTTCCGAAAAGCGGTCGCTGCCGGTGAGGTGCGGTCAGATAACTCGGTCGAAATCAATCAGCGTCAAATTGACGTGTATAAACTTGCAGAAAATGTTGTGTGGTTTCAGTTTGATGCGTTGTGCATGACCAACCGTTCAACCGATGACTACATTGAAATTGCACGGCAGTTTGACACGGTGCTTGTTGCAAACATTCCGACCATGGATGGCAGCAACACAGACGTTGCCAGACGTTTTATTAATATGATTGATGAGTTCTATGACCGAAAAGTAAAGCTGGTAGCTACCGCTGCCGCGTTGCCGGAATCGCTATACGAAGGCACTCGTCTCTCTTTTGAGTTTGAACGCACTGCAAGCAGGCTTCGCGAAATGCAGTCGGTGGAGTACCTTGCCAGTAAACATCAGCCTTAAGCAGGCTGGCTTTACAGGTTAGCGTTAGAGATAAGCTCGGTGTTGCTCCGCACTATTGTGCGGAGTAATGGCTGTTCTGCTGGGATTACTCTGCCGGTTTATCTTCGTCTTTCGCTGCAGTGGTTTTTTTGCTGCGGGTTGCCGTCTTCTTTTTAACTGCTCGTTCCGGGCTTTTGGCTGCGGCCTTTGCCTTTGGGGCCTCGGTAGTCTCTTCTGTGGTGGCTTTTGGTTTTACTGTTCTTTTGCGTGGAGCAGGTTTGCTTGCCGGTTGCTCTGCCTGTACCGGCGGGCTGGATGCTTCGGCTGCTTTTGGCGTAACCTGCTCGTTTACAGTTTCAGCAGGTTTAGCGCTGGCAGGTTTTGCACTGGTGGGTTTTGCATTGGCAGGCTTCGCACTGGCTGATACTGCATCGGTAGACGCAGCAATGGCTGGTGTATGATTTTCTGTAGTTTCAACGCGATCAGTCGGTGCGGCGGTAGCTGCAGGTGTTGACTCGGCGCTGCCGTTTTCAGTGCGCCGTTGATTGTGTCGCGGGCGGTTATTGTTGTTGAGTCTGTTGCGATTGTTTCGCTGCTGTTGCGGGCGTTTCGGCTGACCAGCTTCGTTGATGTTTCGACGTTGAGGGTCTTTGTTTCTTAGTTCTGCATTTTCAAGTGCAATTTGTTTTGCAGCATAGCGCGCCTGATCTTCACGGTACCAGTCACTGCCGCGTTGCTCGTGCAGGTAAATACCGCCGCCGTCGGCTGGAGTCCAGTTTTGTCCGTTCTTAGGTGTTCTGCCTCTGCGATTTGCCGCTGAACGGTTGCCGTTACCATTCGTTTGTGAGAACAACGGGCTGTCGTTATAGCTGGTGTTTTGTTGTTGTAACGAGGCGGGACGCGTATTGCGAAAATCGAGTTCGGAGTCGAGTTTCGCGCCTGGTGTACGGGCTCTGGTTGGCTTGCGTCTTTGTTGTTGCTTAGCGCCGTTTTTATTCGCACCATCGTTTCTGCGTTGGCGGTTGGCGTTGTTGTTTCGCGATTGCTGCGATGACTGGTTATCGCCGCGAGGTCTGTTTCTGGCTCTCAGTCCACGTGCCTGACCCGAAGGTCGACGTTGTTTGTTTTGAGATTCAGTCATACTAGTGACGTACTGTCTTGGTTGTTGTAAAAGCCACGTTCTTCCTCTAACTCTACTTGATGAATCGTGTATTCAAATCAAAATAGCTGCGATACCAAACATTTGGCAGCTATTAGTGATGCTTTGATTTTATTCAGCCTGATATCCTGCCGCTGACATCTTGATGGTCTGTACGCGCGGCCGTGCGGTAACGGGATCCGGAACCGATACTCACGATCTGATCAAGCTGGTTATATTCGTCTGATTTGTGTTCTTAAAATTAACTTGCCGTTTTTTTACAGGTACAGCTAGGTACTTGAGCATATGAAGCAGTTCCAGGTTATTTTGTGCATTGCACGATGACTGGATGACTGCTGGGCAAATCCATTAGCCTGGAGCGTATATTTCCAGAGCGCTGTTGTTCCCGCTATATGCTGGAATCTTTTGCTCGGTTCGCTTCGTATGTTACTCAGGAGTTTATATTTTAACTAACGACTGAACCAGTGCGCGGTATTCTGGCCGCAACTGAGAGCAGAGTCTAGCAAATTTTCGACGTTTGAGTAACTGCCGGCAAATAGCGGGCCTGCCGAAGTTGTGCTGTGTCACATAGATTGTTCGGCAACTACGCCTTGAATGGTAGAGGCCACTGCAACATTGGATACCGGTATTTGGATAATCAACGACGGCTCAGCCGATTTAGGCTGCACTGACGCTTCAAGTTGGTGTAACACTATCGGGTTTTTTATTGCAAACAGTAGCAATGCCGCAAACATTAACAGGGCTGCCGTTTTCCATGCTGGAGCCTGCAGTTCACTGGAAGAATTGTTGTGGGTTTTCCCGGCCATTTTTTTATTTTTATCAGCTTCGTCGGGTAAGTAACTTAATGAATATACGACCTTTAGCGGATGCTACCACAATTAGTCGCTGTGCATATGACCAACTGGTATGAACCGGCACGGGACTAACCGTCCCGTGCTTCCCTTCGCTGAACTGGCGGGCTGCGGTGCTAGCGGGCCTGTGTAAACTCGGGGTAGGCCTCCATGCCGCACTCGGAGATGTCTACGCCTTCGTACTCTTCGTCTTCGCTGACTCTGATACCCATGATGCCGTCAAGCATTGTCCAGAGCATCAGGCTGGCTACAAACGTCCAGACAAATATTACCGCGGCACCCAGTAGTTGTGCTGCCATCGTAGCGTCGGCATTGGTGAAAGGCACTGCAATCAGGCCCCAAATGCCCACCACACCGTGCACCGAAATAGCGCCTACCGGATCATCGATACGCAGCTTGTCGAGGGTGACAATCGCCAGTACCACCAGCAGACCGCCTGCCGCTCCGATCAGCGTGGCAACGTGCGGGCTGGGTGCCAGCGGTTCGGCGGTAATTGCCACCAGACCGGCCAGAGCGCCGTTCAAGGCCATGGTTAAATCGGCCTTTTTAAATAGAATTCGCGCAGTTAGCAGTGCAGCCATTACCCCGCCAGCCGCTGCCATATTGGTGTTCACAAAGATGTTGGCAACGGCATTTGCATCAGAAAAGCTCGCGAGCTTCAGTTGCGAACCGCCGTTAAACCCGAACCACCCGAGCCATAGTATGAAGGTGCCCAGAGTTGCCAGCGGCAGATTAGCGCCTGGAATTGGTCGAACCCGCCCGTTAGCATCGTATTTGCCTTTACGGGCGCCGAGAATCAGTACCCCGGCCAGCGCTGCCGACGCACCACACATGTGCACCACTCCGGAACCTGCGAAATCCTGGAAGCCTGCGGTTTGCAGGAAGCCGCCGCCCCATTTCCAGAAGCCCTGGATTGGATAGATAAACGCTGTAAAAACCACGGCAAACCACAGAAATGCCCAGAGTTTCATTCGCTCAGCAACGGCGCCCGAGACAATCGACATGGCAGTAGCGACAAATACCACCTGAAAAAAGAAGTCTGACCGGCTTGCATAGTACGGCGCATCGTCGCCGGCCATGTCTGCAGCGGTATTCTCAGCGCCGAGCAGGAATGACAACCCCGGCCAGTATTCATTCACCGCTTCCGCCGGATACATTAATGCGTATCCGCAAACCATGTACATAATGCACGCAATGGCAAAAAGAGAGATGTTTTTGGTCAGAATTTCGGTGGTGTTTTTGGCTCGAACCAGTCCTGCTTCAAGCATCGCAAAACCGGCCGCCATCCACATCACCAGCGCGCCGGCCATTAAAAAGTAAAACG
>CAYZVB010000112.1:0-6826 GCA_964481315.1 uncultured Granulosicoccaceae bacterium | reverse complement strand
TATCCAGCGCATACGAGATTTCAATAATCTGTTCCATTATTCAGTCTCCCGTTAAAGTGCGTTAGCGCCGGTTTCACCGGTGCGAATTCGAATGACTTCTTCAAGGTGGCTGACGAAAATTTTTCCGTCGCCAATCTTGCCGGTATTGGCTGCTGTGGTAATGGCCTCAATCGCGGCCTCGAGCAGGGAGTCGTCGATGGCGATTTCGATTTTCACTTTTGGCAGGAAATCAATAACGTATTCCGAACCTCGGTAGAGTTCGGTGTGGCCTTTTTGCCGGCCGAACCCTTTGACCTCGGATACCGTCACGCCGTTGGTGCCGATAGCGGAAAGTGCTTCCCGGACCTCGTCGAGTTTGAATGGTTTAATGATCGCTGTGAGTAATTTCATGTTGGTACGCTTTTTGTTGGAACGTGCCAATTAATGAAATTATCGTGCCAATATATAAATTACTATTAAAAACAGATATTTAGTTTAATTATTGGCCGGGTTGTGTTGGTGTTTGCACCATTATAGTGCAAAGTGCTGCTGTAATTGGATGCTGTGCAACATAATTGTGCGCCAGCTGACCGGATCGTGCTCCACATGCGTTATCATACTCGCAAATTTAATCATGAGACTATTGGTGGACAGATCCGGATTGCTAAATGAACTGGTGGGTCGGCTGGGGCAGGCGTTGCCTTCCGGTGCTACCGAGCTGAAAGCTGATTTCGAAAAGAACGCCCGCACGGTAGTGCAAGGTGCGCTCGAGAAAATGGAGCTGGTGACCAGGGAAGAATTTGATTTGCAGTCTGCGCTGTTACAGCGAACGCGTGAGAAAGTTGATCGTCTGGAAGAGTTGGTGGCGCAACTTGAAAGTCAGCAGTCTGGCAGCAGCACCGGTAACGATAGCCAGTAGCAACACCTGAAGCGGAGGCGCGAACTAATGTCTGCCCGAGGTATATTGTTAAGTGCGGTTTTTCCGGCCGGGAGTCGTGTGACGGCTGCCGGTGCAGGCAGTAGTGGTTAGTTATTCCAGAAATACGTAGTAGGAAGTGCAGTGAATTTATCCGTAGTGAACAGCCGTGCCCTTGTTGGTGTGAAAGCAGTGCCGGTAGCCGTTGAAATACATCTTGCCGGCGGCCTGCCGGCGCTTTCAATTGTTGGCATGCCCGAAACCGCGGTTCGTGAAAGCAAAGATCGCGTACGGTCGGCAATTATTAACTCGGGTTTTGACTTTCCGGCGCGCCGCATCACCGTAAACCTTGCGCCGGCAGATCTGCCGAAGTCCGGTGGGCGGTTTGATTTGCCCATCGCAATTGGGCTGCTCGCAGCGTCGGGTCAAATTGATCCTGCTCAGCTCAGCGGTCGCGAGTTTGTCGGTGAACTTGCGTTAAGTGGCGAGGTGCGCTCCGTTGAAGGTGCGTTGCCAACAGCGATGGCTGCACGTGACGCGGGTTGCTCATTAATCGTACCGCAACACAATGCCGTTGAAGCCGGGCTGGTTGATGGCTGCGAGGTTTATGCCTGTGAGTCGCTGCTACACCTTTGTAATCATCTGGCATTTCCTGAAGAGATGGAGCAGCTTAAGTCTGATCCTCCCGATATTGCTGATGCTGCCGAGGCTTGTGCCGACCTTTCCGATGTGCGCGGACAGCATCAGGCACGACGTGCGCTTGAGGTGGCTGCCAGTGGCGGGCATAACCTGTTACTGGTCGGGCCACCCGGTACTGGCAAGTCGATGCTGGCCAGTCGCCTGCCGGGAATTCTGCCTGCAATGACATTGCAGGAGTCGCTGGAAACAGCATCGGTTGCTTCGATCAGTCGTGGCGGGCTCAACATTAATCAATGGCGAAAGCGACCATACAGAGCACCTCACCACACTTCTTCCGGTGTGGCGCTGGTCGGTGGCGGAAGTCAGCCGAAACCCGGAGAAATCTCGCTGGCACACAATGGGGTGTTGTTTCTTGATGAGTTGCCTGAGTTCCCCAGGTCGGTGCTCGATGTTATGCGTGAGCCTGTTGAAAATGGTGAGATCACCATATCGCGGGCAGGTCAGCAGGCGGACTTTCCTGCACGTATACAGCTAATTGCGGCGATGAATCCATGCCCGTGCGGCTACTATGGTGATCAGCGTGAGCCGTGCCGATGCAGTCCCGAAATGATTTCACGGTATCAATCGCGAGTGTCAGGGCCATTGCTTGACCGTGTTGATATTCAAATTTCAGTGCAGCGCATTGAATATGCCTTACTGCGTTCAGATGCCGGTAAAGGTGAAAGCTCTGAAGCAGTTCGGGCGCGTGTGGCGACTGCTTATCAAACACAACTGTCACGTACCGGAAAGGTTAACGCGCAGTTATCGTCGGAAGAAATCGAAAAACACTGTGAGTTGTCTGAAGAGCAGCATGAATGGCTTGAGTCAGCGCTGAATAAATTCAACCTTTCAGCTCGTGCCATACATCGAACGTTAAAGGTAGCTCGAACTATTGCAGATATGGATGGCAGTGAAAAAATAGGTGGCACTCACTTACGCGAAGCGTTGAGTTATCGCACAACGCTTCGTGAGCAATACCGTCCCTGATTTATAGATTAATCGAGTTCGAGGCCGGCGTGCTCGATGTCTTCCTGTTTCATTGGAATAATCACAACACGGCGGTTCTTTGCGTGGTCTGCTGCAGTGGTGCCGGTAGAGATAGGCGCAGACTCACCAAGAGGTCGCATACGAATACGGCTGTATTCCATGCCTTTGGATATCAGATAGTCTTTGATCGATCTGGCGCGGGCTTCTGTTAACAGTTTGTTGTAGTTTGCGTCGGCACGTTGATCGGCATGTGTTTCTATAATGTAGCTGAACGTGTTGCATCTGGCAGCAACATCACGCAGCTTGTCGAGTATAGGTTTGATGTTCTGATTTATCTTTGCTTCGTCAGTGGCAAATACATTCAGATGCGTTACCCATGACTGTGAACAGTGTTGTGGTACATCGTTAGTGCTGCCTACAACTACAGGGTCGAGGTCACGTTGTGCTTTGCGATAGTCTGCAATAAAAGCATCGAGTTGTGCCAGAACCGCCTTCGCCATCCACTCGCCACGTCCGTGGCAGCTGTTTACATTGTCGCCGCCACCCCAGGTTGACAGCTTATACTGGTTTTCAGGTTGGCGGAGTAAACTTGCAGACTGTTCAAAGCCGGCCCACAGTGAGGCAGTGCAGCTATCGGGAATTTCGCAGGATCCGTAAGCACTGTTGTTGTCCTCAGTCGGGTTCTTGCTGCGAGCTTCACCTTTGTAGGAAGGCCACAGGTTCATCATTGGCTGCCCGGGGGTGAGCAGCATTTCATCTTCACTTAGGTAAAGTAACCCTGCTGCTTCAATTTTCTGTTGTGCCTGTTTGTACAGCGTTTTGGGTACAGAAATGCCAAGATCTTTGCCGGCATTTCTAATAATGCTGAAGTCTATGAATACACCTTCGAGTCGACGCAACGTGAGATAGCGTTCACGAAAGTCCTCCGCGCCTATTTCAAGCGGTTCACTGCTGGGTAGTGGGTAATAACGTTTGTCCGCGTTTGCGGTACCAGCGCACAATAGTGTTGTGAATAGACAACAAGCTCTTACCACTGACGAAAGCCGCATTCTCAGCCCCTGATTCCCTATCTAATTATTATTCAAAACCTAACGGCATATATATGGTTTGGGTGAAGATCGAGTTGTTGACAGTCTTATACATTCGGCAAAAATGTTAAATTGTGTCTACAGGTTCCATTTCCAACTCAGAGTGATCAGTGCGTTTTCCTTAAAGTTCGGAGCCGACAAAGTGTTCGGACCCCAGTTGTTATATTCCAGCGACCAGGTGTTTGAACGCCAGTCGTTGTAACCAAACCCATATGCCCATGTAGCATCTCCTCCATCTAACGACTGAGTGATGAGATTCCGCACGAACCAGTTCGGCTTGGGAGCCCAGGTACCGGCGAATGTTAACGATGGGCTGTTGTCTTTTCCGGCACTTAGAGTCACAGAGCTTGAAAGGTTAAATTTCTTTAACAGCTCTGAATCAAATTTATAACTTAGCGATGCAATAGCTTTTTCAACCTTCAGTCCGTCGCCCGGTCGCAGTGGTCCCCAGTTATTCAGTTCGAATGCCCAGGTGTCGGTGTGCCAATCGTTGTAGCCAATGCCCCAGTAGTATGAGAGCGAATCGCTGTCTTCGGTAACTGTAAAGCCGCTGCGTGCAAAGAAGTAACTGGCAATAATAGGTTTGTAACTGAAGTTAGCTGTCAGTGACCATGCATCTGACTCGAAGCTTCTGTTGCTGAGCGCAAAGCTGCCACTGAGTCCGTGATAAAGGCGATCGGCAGGTTTGGCCGGTGTGGTGGTTTTGAACGGCGGTACACTGCCTGACTGATAAGATACCGGCGGCGTTGCTTCAGCGTCGTCCGGCAAGGCGGCAGCAACCTCGGGAATGTTGGTATCTATTGTTAACTGGTCGTCCACACGATGCAGTGTCACAACCGGTTCCGGCGCAGTGGCTGTCGAATTGCCTCGCAGTTGCTCGCGGTAGGTCGCAATACGCTTTTTTATTTGCTCGGCATTGCGTGCGGCTTCTTCCGCGGTAAGTTTGAAGCCCTGGCTTGCTGTTGTGTTATTGCGTGAGCCTTGCGCTGATGTGACGGTGACATCTTCTATTGTAACTGCAGAGTCTTTCGGTGAAGTAGTTGGCTCTGTTGCAATGGTGTTTGTCGCCAAAGCCAGTGTGTCTGTTCCCGTCTGTGGTTTTACCGCAGCGAATAACTTTACCGGGTTAATTGTGACTGATGCCGATTCAAGTTGTGCCAGTGTGATGGCTGTCGACGCGGCTTTACCTTTGGCATGCTGCGCTAATTCTCTCATCTGATGTCGGTGCTTCTGATAGGCATGGTAATGTGCCAGCTCACGGTTTCGGTGCTGCGCCAGAATCACCTGTAGGGCAGCGCGTTGTGCTGCCAGAATTCGCTGCTGTTCCTGTGCCAGTTTAAGTTCCCGCTGTTGGTGTTCTGCTTCGGTAAACGGCGTTGTGCAGTCGTTGCTCCAGACCAGCGGGTAGCTGTTTAATGCCGTTGGTTTGGCGGTGCTGACTCGTGCTCTTGCCACATACTGTTTGCGATGAAACATCTGGCCATTGCCTGGGTGTGGCAAACACTGGTGTCGCTGCAGGTTCCACCAGTTATAAAGTACCTGTCCACGTGCTGTGGTGGCGGTATTGGAAAAAGCCTGTGGAATGTATCTGGGGTTGATTGCGTGACCGAGGCCAAGGCTCGACAAGCCTGTCCAGTTGCGCGGTGGCTGGTAGTCGGCCTTATCTTTGGTGAGTTCCGAGCCGTCAAAATGCAGGTCGTAGGTAACGCCGTCGTGGAATACTTCGCAGTAGTTCCATTGCAGCAGCACTGATTCGCCAAGTGATGTTAGCGATGGAAACTGCTGTATCTTTTGTATCGTGGTGTCGATGGCAAGGTCAATCGTACCTGCGTGCAACTGCTGATTTTCCCGCCTGCCTTCCCATTCGTCCGGCAGTCCGGTATCGCTGTTAAGATTGTTCTTCAGCCTTTCCAGTGCCTGTTGTGTGGCAGTTTCGTCTGCCGCGCAATGGAGTTCGCGAATGTTTTCGATCAGTGGCAGCGGTGCCTGCTCAGTCCGGCCTTGCGAAGGTAGTGCAACTGCCGCCAGTAGCAACGCCGCCCGCAACAGCCGGTGCTTGTCCTGTAGGGACGCAACTGTCTCGATGAGTGGCTCTGGTAGTCGCATTGTTCCCGTGCATAGCAAAAAGCGATAAACGCCTGTGCGTCAGTGGTCTGCCGTTTGTCATCAGGGATGTCGGCGATATGACGGGAAAATTGAGTCGGTACAATTGCGTGGAGGGTTACGGCAGCGTTTGGGTGGACTGAACAACTGTTTGTGGGGAATTGCCAGAACTGTTACTGAGTATTCAATGCTGCTGGTACGGGTGCTGCGACTGATTGCGGGTTCCAGTGTGAGCGACACTGTGCACCCAGTGCACCGTACTTTTTGTACAGCAGGGTTTCCAGAATGATACCGTTGGTGTTGGCTGTGGTTATATCGTTGAAACCGCCGTTTTCATATACACCGGAAAACCAGCCGGCCTGCGGATCATAGGCGCTTTCAATCGCAGACATCAGCACTTCACTGTACAGGTCATCCGGAAACAGAACCGCAAGGGCAAACGCTGCTCTGGTGGAAACGGTGCGCAGGTCGTTGTGACGAACGCCGGTGTCAGTGGTTGTAGTAAATGACAGGCCGGCATCGAAAATAGTGTTGTATAGATAGTGTGGTGGCTGGTTGATGTGTCCATCGGTAAGTGCTGTTGCAATACCGGTTTCACGCCAGCGTTCTTTTTGTACCTGGTAAATGTTCGCCAGCAACTCGCGATTGTCTGCGTTTAATCCCGTTTCCATCGCATCCAGTACAAAAGAGTCTGTAACAATGAAGTTGTTTACGCCGGTGTCACGCGGGTCTCTGCTGTCGTGCGCAATGGTGACGCCCAGTATTTCGGTATTGGCGCGATAGCGGTTCTGATAGTTCGATGAAACTGCTGTCTCGTGCCCGAGTGCGTGGAATATTTTGCCGGCGTACTGCTCGAAACCAAAGCGCCCCTGTTGAATAGGAACCTGTTTGGATTCATCGCGCTGGTCGCTGGCCAGACCGTACAACTGGCCGTCTTTGATCAGGCTCTGGTAGTCCCAGCGTGCCAGCACCCGCTTCACCGGGTTGTAGTATTTCGGGTGCATGCATTGCAGCGTATTGAGCCAGAACGAGGTGCGTGCCAGATCTATGGCAGATACGCCAATGCCGCTTTTCG
>CAYZVB010000111.1:10623-14835 GCA_964481315.1 uncultured Granulosicoccaceae bacterium | reverse complement strand
CTTCTGCAACCACCGAGCCTTCACCGAGGAATATCACATGGTCCGGGTACAGGCTGCCCTGCTGTGCTATAGCAAGTGCAGTTTTATCAAGCGCCACAGCATGTGACTGCACAATGGCTGGCAGTTCGTAGTCACTGCCCCCGGCCAGCGCCCGTAACGATGCAATATCTGCTGCCGCTGCTGCACGGGAATCCTGTTGCAGGGCATTGCAGACTTCACGTAACAAGCTGTCAGCAAGTGCCACTGATTCTGCTGCCACCACCAGACCATGGTTTCCCAGCACCACCACATCGGCCGGTTGATTGTCGCGATAAAGCGTTTCGGATATTGCCCGGGATAAATTAAGCCCGGGCTTTGCGTATGGTACAAAGCGCCAGTTAAAGCCCTCGAGCAGCGAAGATAAAAGCTCTGTGGCATTTTGCTGCACCGCGATGGCAATGGTGTTAACACAGTGTACGTGCACCACAACACGCTGCGGGAACACCGCATGAACGGTAGTTTCGATGGAAGGACGCAGCTTTGACGGGTTGCGTTCTGCAACCACAAATGACTGTGCGTTTTCTGCTGCCGGGTCGTTATTGTCCAGCGCCTTTAGCAATGGTGGGAATGCAACAGGCACCATAATATCTGCAGTCAGTGCATTCATCAGCCAGGTGCCGGATGCTTTAATCCATAGCACCCCCTGTTGTTTTATAGATGTATTACCACCGGCAGCCTGCACCAGCAACGGATCGGCACCAACTTTGGCCGACAGTTCTAGCAGGGACTCGAGTGAGGAATCTTCACTGTTCAACGGCGGTCTCTCCGGCGCGCGTTGTTACATCCGGTGCTGTGTTGCTGTTGCTGGTGGGCGGCATAGCAATGTTGCGCTGCCACCAGTCTTCAAAGGCACGTTTTTGCTCTGTGCTGAGGTGCAGCCCGTGTTTGGTACGACGTGAGAGCACGTCGTCGGCGCTTGCAGCCCACTCATGGTCGATCAGGTAGCGCACTTCGCGTTCAAAAAATCTTGGCGCAAACTTCTCCCCCAGATCGTCAAGTGATTCGGCGTCTGCCAGTACCTGGTGTATCAGGGTGCCATAGCAGCGCGACAAATGCTCTGTCGTGGCGGTATCGAGCCATGCATAGTGCTGCTGCATAGCCTGTACAAAGGCATCGAAGTCGGCGTCGGGAATATCGCCGCCCGGTAACTTCGCATCACGTGTCCACGGTTTACCCATGGCACTGAACCACGGCTGCAATCTGTCCAGCAGGTGCTCCGACAGTTTTCTAAACGTGGTGATTTTACCGCCAAACACAGAGACCAGCGGTGCTTGGCCTGGTGCCTCATCAATATCAAAAACGTAATCGCGTGTTACCGCACTCGGGTTGTCGGCATTGTCGTCGTATAGTGGCCGTACGCCCGAAAATGCATGAACGATATCGGACGCGCTAAGTTTTTGTGTGAAATACCGGTTGACTGTGGTTACTAAATAGTCGATTTCACTTGCGTCTATCGCTGTATTGTCAGCAGATTCCTGTTGCGGTATATCTGTGGTGCCAATCAAAGCGTATTCGCTTTCATAAGGGTTAACAAAAATCACCCGCTTATCTATATTCTGCAACAAATAGGCATGATCCCCGTGCCAGAATTTTTTCACCACAATATGGCTACCCTTAACCAGTCTGACACTGCGACTTGAAGACGCATCTGTTACATCGTCAAGTACGTCATTAACCCACGGGCCGGCAGCGTTGACTATGGCTCTGGCTCGCACCGTTGAAACTCTGCCCTGCTGATCGGTAATTTCCGCCTGCCATATATTGTCTACGCGTCTGGCGCTGTTGAAGCGGTTACGTGTGAGTATGGTTGCACCGTGACGGCAGGCATCGATGGCATTCAAAATAACCAATCGTGCGTCGTCGACCCAGCAATCAGAGTATTCAAAACCTTTGCTGTATTCTGCAAGCAGAGGTTTACCTTCACCACATTCGCGTAGTTTCAGTACGCGTGTCGGTGGCAACTGCCTGCGCCCGCCTAAATGATCATACAGAAACAGCCCTGCACGAATTAACCAGGCCGGTCGGTCCTGCGGGCTGTGCGGTAATACAAAACGCATTGGCCAGATAATATGCGGCGCAGATGCCAACAGCACTTCACGTTCAATCAGTGCTTCACGCACCAGCCGGAATTCATAGTATTCAAGATACCGCAAGCCGCCATGGACCAGTTTGCCCGAACGTGAGCTGGTGCCACCGGCCAGATCGCCCTTTTCACACAACACGACTGACAACCCGCGACCTGCCGCATCACGGGCAACACCGGCTCCGTTTACACCACCACCAATGACCAGTAAGTCGACTGTTGCAGGGTTGTTCATGCGCTGCCCCGCTTCAAAATCGGCAGCCATGACGTTCGGGTTAACACGGGTTCAGTGGCGGCTGATTGTTAATGTAGCGCTTCACTTCTTCTGCTGCCATGCGTGCTGCTTTGGTAACGGTGTATACACTGGCACCGGCAATATGCGGTGTGAGTGTTACGTTGGGCAGTGACAGCAGTTCATAGTCATCCGGGGGCGGTTCAATGTCGAAAGTTTCCAGCATGGCACCGCCGATCACATTGCTTTTTAACGCGTGCAACAGCGCCGGGTAGTCAAGCAGCGGCCCGCGCGCGGTGTTGATTAAAATGGCATCGTTACGCATTAGTGCCAGTGTTTTTGCGTTGATCATATGGCGGGTTTCTTCTGTGACCCGCGGGGGCAGCGTGACAACATCAGATTCACTTAACAGCGTTTCAAACGACACCTGCGAAACACCGTTAGATAAATCTTCCGGGCTTAGTTGCACATACGGATCACAAACCAGAATCTTCGACCCGAATGCCCGCAGCAGCTTGACCAGTCGCGTGCCGATCTGCCCGTAGCCAACGACACCGATTGTCATTTCATGCATTTCGCGACCGGTGAGATCTGCACGGTACAGGTCACCGCGCCACTCACCCTGACGCATGCTTTCATGACCCGCACGTATGCGACGTGACTCGGCAAGGATGGCACCTACAGTAAACTCCGCCACTGCACTGGCATTGCGACCCGGGGCATTGACCACCAGCACCCCGCGGTCGCGGGCGGCAGCCATATCAATATTGACCGGTCCGCCGCGTGACACGGCGACCATTTGCAATGACGGTAAGCGATCAAACATGGCGGCAGACAGTGGTGCCAGATGCGTAACCAGGATTTCTGCGTCGCCGATAAAATCGCACACATCATCTGCGTTACCAATGTACTCTTTTAACCCGTCCATGCCGGCTACCGCATAGCCGTGTTCCATTGGCTGATCCGGCCAGTCGTTTGCTGTGGTTCTGAATTCAAATACGTCGCCACAGGCACTGACAATTTCATTTTTAAACATTTCCGGCAACATAAACCGGTCACCGATGATTGCGAGTTTTTTCATCAGTTCGTCATCCATCCATAGTCTGTGTGCCTGCAGCCGGCCTTTCGCTTAACAGTTGCCATACCGGCCGCATTCCGCGCTGTGCTTCAACGTAGGCCGGATACAATGACTGATAGGTTGCAGCGAGTTCCGTGTTTGGGCTGACTACGTCACCCATCAGCGGATCTACCCAGTCGGTTAAACACTCATTCATTGAGGCATAGTGACCGGTACCAACCATTGCCATCATCGCGGCACCTGCCGCGCCGGCTTCATCACGGGTACTGGTTTGAATTTTCGAATTAACACAGGCGGCGATAATGTCTACCAGTTGCTTACTTTTGGCTGCACCGCCGCTCAGCGAGATCTCTCCGGGTAAAGAGCCCATCGCAAGGTAACAATCACGTGCAGCAAGACCAAGACCTTCGAAAATGGCTCTGGCCATATCGGCAATGCCATGTCTGGTGCATAAACCGGTAAATCCGGCTCTGGCGTTTGTATCGATAAACGGGCCGCGTTCTCCCGCCTCTGAAATATACGGCTGATAAAGCACACTGGCCGGTGTTGTTTGATGTACCCAGCCATCGAGAAGTTCAAGCACATCGGAACGACTGCGTTTTATACCAAGGTCTGCAACCAGATCCACAACCATATCGAGCAGCCAGTCGATGTTGAGCGTCGCTGACATATTAGACTGCATTTGTGCGTAGACATCACCTACCGGCATGCACATGGTGTATCCGGTGCAGGCGTCGTTAAGGGTGGCGTTATCTGCACCGCGAATTAATCGCATATGCA
>CAYZVB010000111.1:2650-10613 GCA_964481315.1 uncultured Granulosicoccaceae bacterium | reverse complement strand
CATATAACCCGCTGCCAAGCGCGGTACAAACCACATCAACATACCCGAGCACCACAGGTACTCCTGCCGGCAGCCCGCATTCAGAGGCTGCCGCTTTACTTAACGGATGCTGCACCTGCGTACCGTCGACAATAGCGGGTAACATTGAGGCATGCTGCCGCAGGTCCAGAATGTCCAGTACCTCATCTGAGTATTGTCGCGTGCGAAAGTCGCCAAAGCTGAATACACTTTCTGAAGGATCGGTGGCAATCTCTTCTGTCAGTTTGTAGTACAGCCAGTCTTTACAATGTAATGCGTGAGCAGCTTTTTGAAACGCCTCGCTTTTGTGTTGTTTTAACCACAGCAACTGAGGCCCCTGCTGACAGGCGTTTAACCCGGTACCAGTGAGTGTAAAACGCCTGCGATTGTCGGGCCGTTCACTAATGTCTGCGGCGATTTTCGATGCACGTGCGTCCAGCCACAGCAATCCATCGGTTACCGGTTGATTTTGTTTGTCTATCAGCCAGGTACCATCGCCCTGCGCGGTAACTGCGAGCGCATTAATACGCTGTGCGAAGTTGTCGACTTTGCCGGCAAGTGCGCGCAGCGTTTCAGCGGTTTTCTGCCAGGTGAGATTCAGGTTCTGCTCGGCACCACCGCCTTCGATTAACTGATATTCGTTGGTAACAGAAGCACTGTCGATCTGTTTGCCGTGCAGATCAAAGGCGACTGATTTAATCACCGAAGTTCCTGCATCTATGCCAACAACAATATCTTTCATCAGGCGATTTCCCGTCCGTGTGAAAGCGCACTGCTGGTGCGGGCATCGAAGATATGCAGGTCATCGGGATCTAACGCAACATTGACCGCATCACCTTTTTTTAGATTGTTTTTTGCATGTTCTACCAGTACCAGATTGCTGCCGGCGAACGATGTTGATATATGGGTTTGATCACCCAGCCACTGATTAGCAACAACCGTGGCTATGGCACCGTTTTCGGCACGTTTTACCGCATAGGGGCGAATACCCACCACCACTTTAGGTGTAGAAACTATGCGTTCCAGAACATCCGGCGCGAAATCGTTGTGGTGATATTCAAGGGTAACGTCTTCCGGCAGACACAGTCGCACGCTGCTGTGTTCGGGTTCTACCGATGCGGTAAATACGTTCATTGGCGGTTCACCAATAAAGGTGCCGGCAAACAGATTGCACGGCCTGTCCTTCAGTTGTGCTGCCGTGTCGTATTGTTGCAGCACACCCGCCTCCATCACCGCAATGCGATCAGCCAGTGCGTTAGCCTCTGTTTGATCATGTGTGACCAGGATAGCGGTTAACCCGCGTTCTTTAATAAAGTGCTTAATGCGGCCGCGCAGCACGGCGCGCAGTTGCGGCTCAAGCTGTCCCATTGGTTCGTCAAGCAGATGTAAATCGGCATCGCGAATCAGTGCCCGTGCAAGACTTGCGCGCTGCTGCTGACCACCGGAAATGGACACCGGATAACGGTCCAGTATGCTTTCAATTTCGAGCATCTGCGCAACCTCACCAACGCGGGTTGTGATCTCGTTTTTTGATAACTTCGATGCCTTCAGGGCAAAAGCAATGTTGTCTCGCACGGTAAGCGGCGGATAAAGCGAATACCCTTCAAACGCCATTGCCACATTGCGTTTCACCGGCGGCAATTGATGCACTGCTTTGCCGTGAATGCTAATGCTGCCTTCACTGACTTCCTCAAAACCTGCAATCATCCGGAGTGTTGAGGTCTTACCACAACCGGACGAGCCAAGCAGTGCCACTATTTCTCCGGTACTCACCGACATATTCAGGTTGTTAACCGCATGTACACCACTTTGCCGAGTACCGTAAAACTTATCGAGGTTGGTTAGTTCCAGACAGGCAGTCATCAGGCGACAACCTCTATATTTTCCGCGGAATATTGACCGGCAGTGCCAGGGATTTCATTTACATTGGCGTGCATATCGATACGTTGCCCGGTTTCTTTATCGAACAAGTGAACAGCCGTGCGATCGAAGGTTACATATACCCTTCCTGACTGCGGGTTATCGGTGCCGGCCGGACTCGACAGCAACAGTTCGCGTCCGCCGGTGGTGGTCATCAGTGTGACGGTCTTTTCGTTTAGCGGAGTAACCGCTTCGATGTCTGCCGGAATCGCCGCAGGATCGTCGGCATTGGTAAATTGCAGTGCCTCTGGCCGAATTCCGAGCACACACTCTCCCTGTTCGGACTTGTATTGCTGCGGCAGCGCGATGGATTTGCCGGAAAGCGATACCATCATGCCGTTAGTGTCAGGTTCCGGCTGTACATCAAACAGATTAATCACCGGATCACCGAATTGCCGTGCAATATCGACTGAGGCAGGTCTAAGGTAAATATCTTCCGGTGTGCCGCTTTGAATGATACGTCCGCTGTCCATAACAACAATACGATCACCCAGCGCCATGGCCTCTTTGTAGTCCTGTGTAACGTACACAACAGTAGTGCCCTGCTCTGCCAGCAAAGCGGGAAGTTCAATACGCATTTCAAATCGCAGCTTTGCATCGACGTTGCGCAACGGATCGTCAAGTAGCAGCAATGATGGCGAACCGACAATGGCACGCGCCAGCGCCGTGCGTTGTTTCTGACCATTTGACAAGGCCCGCGGCGCATGGTCGAGCACTTTATCGATCTTTAGCAGTGCAGCAACGCTCTTAACTGCCGCTTCAAGTTTGCTTTGCACTGGTTCGCGAACTTCAATGGCACTGGCAATGTTCTGAAAGGCAGACATATGCGGGAATAGCGCAAAGTTCTGAAACGCCATGCCAACCCCGCGCTCTTCGGGGTCAACGCCTGCCATGTCTTCGCCATTGATCCGCACCGAGCCGCTGTCCGGGTCCACTACGCCTGCAATCAGTCGCAGCAGTACGGTTTTACCGGCACCTGACGGACCAAACAACACCAGCGTGGAACCCTGCTCAACGCCAATAGAAATATCGTCGAGTACGGTATCGCCTTTGTAGCGTTTAACAATACCTTCAAGCTCCAGACAGTTCATCCTTTTACGGCTCCCAGTGACAGACCTTCCACCAGGTACTTTTGCGCGTAAAGTGCTAACAGCAGCGTGGGTGTAATCGAAAGAACAATCGCAGCTGCGATCTGGCCGTACTGAATGCCCGATGCGGTCACGAATGCCAGTGCACCAACCGTGACCGGCTGCTTGTCTGCGCTGGCCAGTACCAGTGCAAATACAAAATTATTCCATGCAAAAATAAACGCCAGCAACCCGGCTGCGGCTATACCCGGCCCGGCCAGTGGTACAGCTATTTTGCGGAACGTGCTAAACCACGAATGTCCGCCAATGCGATAGGCGTATTCCACATCTTCGGATATATCTTCAAAGTATCCGCGTACTATCCATAGTATCAGTGGCAGACAGATTAACTGATACACCCAGACCAGACCAAAGTAGGTATCGTTGAGACCGAGTTTTTGAAAATAGATGGTCAGTGGCAGCAGCACCAGCAACGGCGGTGCGAAACGAAACGACAGCAACGTAAACGCGATATCCTCGGAAAAGCGGGTTTTATGACGTGCAAATGAATAGGCAGCCGGCACGCCAAGAATCAGCGCCAGTAGTACCGCACCAACAGACAGCAATACTGAATTACCCAGGTTTCGCATAAATGCAATATCAAGTGATGCAGCATTGGTTTCGAGCTTGCCGGTAATCAGTGCGCGGTAATTATCCAGTGTCGGTTCAAACACCACCGACGGGGGGATGCGCAGTATGGTTTCATTGGTCTGAAACGACATTAGTATGATCCACAGAATCGGGAACATAAAAAACACAATGACAATACATATGGCAAGGGTTCGAAGTACTTTTTCTACTAATCCGGTGTCGTGCATTAGGAGTAGCTCCCGGGCCTGATACCGCTGTGTACATTGATGTTGCCTTTGCGCATCATTAGCGGGCCCTCTCGCGTAGCTTCAGCCAGTTTTTAATAAAAATATTCGACAGCACAAACGTGATGGCCCACAGAATCATCATTAATGCGGCAGAACGTCCAATGTTTGTCGATTGAAAAAAGTTCAGATAGGCCTCAACCTGAAACACCGTGAGGGTGTCTCCGGGGCCGCCCTGCGTCATGGCATAGATAATGTCGAACTGCTGTATCGAATCGAGCAATCGAAACAGCGTTGCCGTCAGAATGTACGGCATAAGCATTGGCAGTGTGATTTTCCAGAACACAAACGTACGCGGCACACCATCGAGTGCGGCGGCTTCAAACGGCTGCGATGGAAGGCTGCGCAAACCGGCCAGCAGTAAAATCATAATAAACGGCGTATACACCCAGATATCGACCAGCACTACAGTCAGCAGTGCGGTATCGGGAGAAGACGCCCAGCGGAAATCCTGTATCCCCAGCGACGATACAAAAAAGCTAAGAATGCCGAAGCCGGAGTTAGTCATCAGCTTCCACATCAGCGCTGCGAGTACAGGTGCCGTCATCAGTGGCATCAGCAGCATGATTGAAACAAAGTTGTTAAAGCGGGTGCGGCGTTGCAGCAACAAAGCTATACCCAACCCGAGAATCAGTTCCAGTGTCACAGTACTTCCCGCATACACCAGCGAAACCTTTAACGTATTCCAGAAGTCCGGATCAGACAGAAAATTAAGATAATTCTCACCCCAGTTAAATTTACGCGCCCATGGCTGACTGAGGCGGTAGCGCTGCAACGAATAGATGGCAGCGGTAACAAACGGCACCAATATCCCTGCACAAACCAGCAATGCCGGCAGGCTCAGCAGGTACGGCAATACACGACGGCCAATCTTGAAGCGGCGCTTTTTACGCGGCGCGGGAGCCTGTGGCGATGTGTTATTTAGCGTTGCTGTCTCGCCAGTCATGAGTAAACCAGCCAGGCTACTGTTTTATTGCATACGCCATTTCTAATAGTGAAGGAGATCATTGTTGGTGTTAAAAAGTGCCGGACCCAGCAGGCCCGGCTTCCTCCGTGCAGCGTTTATATAGTTATATTTTTAAAAGCACGGACGATGATTATTTCACCGTCCGGTAACAGCAGGGTTAATACAGCTAACCCAGGTCTGCATCTTTCAATTGACGGTTAACGCTCTCCGCCAACTGATCAAGGCCTTCATCAACCGGCACTTCATTGGCCACCATCTTTTGCAGGGTAGCCGCCCACTCTGTCGTTAAGTCAAAGAACAACGGTTGTGCAGTGAACTGAATTTTCGCACCCGGTGCTGAAACATCATGCATTTCAACATAGCCGGGATAGCTCTTATCAAGCCGTGCACGGAACCCGCTGTCGTCCCAGACAGATTGACGAACCGGATTAACAAAGTCCATCTGCGTGGCACCAAACAAGCCGTGCTCAGGGCCCGACGCCCATTGCATAAAGTACCAGGCGGCATCTTTCTTCTTCGAGAACTGCGACATCGCGAGTGACCAGATCCAGATATTCGGCGTTGGTGCACTGGCTTCAGGGTTGGCGGCAAACGGTGCATACGCAAGGTTACCGGCCTCTTTGTTATCGCCACCGTTCATGAAGTAGCCGAGAATATCTGCGTCATAGATCATTGCAGAAGCTCCAGCCCCGAGATCGGTTCCGACCTGATACCAGGTGTGAGTCGACCAGTCAGGGGCACCGCTATCCTGAATCATCTTTACCCACTTGCGATGCATTTCTTTCGATACATCGGTATTCATGGCAGCCGACAACTTGCCGTCGTCACCAATGTTCAAATCACGCTGACCATAGTTGGCGTAGGCTGAAAGAAACCCCGGATGAATCGTTGCCCACGAACGCGAGCCGCGCACACCAATACCGTATGCACCGTCGAGAGATGCTTTAGCTTTTGCCGCAGTTTCCACCATTTCATCGAGATTGGTCGGAACAGATAATCCGGCTTTTTCGAACATGTTGCGGTTATATGCGAGATTGTTCTGCTCGTATCCCCAGGGAATACACCACTGTTTGGCATCATCCGACCCGAGTTCACCACCGGGTTGACCGTTCCATGCGCACGACTTACGCACACCGGGCAGCATGTCTTCCCAGTTGTAGGACGCAGCAGTTTTCGCAGGGTCGCCAATCCACTCGTTGAGATCGGTTATCCATCCTGCAGGGCCGTAGGTCCAGGTCATGTAAGCGCCTGTCATGAACGCATCGTATTCACTGGAACCTGAAGATAATGCCGCGGTAACTTTGTCGAAGTAGACGTCTTCAGGGAACACGTCGTACTCGACATCCATGCCGGTCATGCTCTTGAAGTTATCAAGATTGGCAATCATGGCATCGGTGTACGGGTGTTTATTCAGCAATAACTTCACACCAGTACCGGAATGCTTTTTCCAGTCAAAATCGTCGGCCGCCATTGCGTTGGTCGACATCAGATTAACCAGTGAACCCGCCGTACCTGCACTGACACCCAGCGCACCCAGCCTTTTAATCAGACTGCGGCGACTGAGCTTTCCCTCTAAAAAAGAACTGACCAGGTCTTTCTCTTTGCGATACATACGCTTTCCTCCTCAGGGCCTGTTGCCAGGCCGTTTGATTGTCGAACAGTTTGCAGCAAATTTACATAATCATTACCGAGAACTATTCAGCCCCTGACAAGAGTGCACAGGCCGTGCGCTCATCCGTCACTAAACCGCTTAACAAGCGGCTTTCCAACACGGACTTGATAGCCCGAATTTTGTCGACGCCACCCGCCACCGCCACAATGCGGGTATCCCGCAGATCGGTCAGTGGCAGAGTCAGTGTTCTATCCGTGAGTTCAGTAGCAATGGCGTTACCATTGTCATCAAAGTAATGGCCGAGAATTTCACCGGCACCACCTGCCTCTTTAACTTCTTCGAGTTCATGGCTTTCAATCATGCCGGTGGAAACCAGTGAAGCTTCAGATTCGGTACTGCCGATACCCACCATTTTCAGTTCAGTGAGTCGTGCCAGCTCAAACACCTCACCAATGCCGCGCTGGCTGAGCATGATGTTTTTGTCCTGAATAGAGTTGGCCAGAAATGGCAGCGGCATCACATAGGCTTCAGCTGCGGTACGCTCTGCGAGTCGATGGATTACATCGTGCGGGCTGGCCAGGTACTTACGTGTAAGACCGCCAAGCAGTGATACAAAGTGGGTATTACCCGGCTTGACCGGTAAGTGATCAACACAGGAAGCCAGAGTTCGGCCGTGCCCGATGCCTATCGATGTGCACTTGTTCTCCAGTAATAAGCGAATCTGATGTGCGCCGGCAATGCCCAGAGTTTTTAGCGGTAATTCGGGTTCTTCAAGATCGGGAGCAACATGGCATTCAGCAAGCCCGTAGCGCTCGGACAGCTTTGTTTCCAGCGCTATACATTCACCAATGTCACCATCGATATAGACCTTCACCAGGCCATCGCGATTGGCTTTACTGATCAGCCGGTGGGCCTTGAGGTTATTCAGCCCGAGTTTCTTGGCAACCTGAGCCTGGCTCAGACCTGCTGCGTAGTGCAGCCAGGCAGCACGTGCCGCAATGCTTGACTCGGCGTCAGCGGCGACACTCATACCCCACCCCAATGGTCTAACAGTGGTTTCAATGTTTTCCTCTCGCTTGTTTCAGCCGCCAGCAGGTTTTTTGCGAGCCGGATTTACGGCTGCTGCACACCAAGCCTGTGTTACGTGAAACAAATATCAGACAGTGATATTAATTGCAGATAAAACCTGATGTCAAAGAAAACCTGAAAAATTTTTGCCCGGGTGTCGGGCATACTTAGAGGAACCGGCCGGCCGGTTCCGTACCAGTCCGTTTTGATCAGCTACACAAACCGTGTCAGTATTCTGTGCATGTGGCGCAGGAAAATGTATGTAAGGAGTGACCTATGAAGCCATCTCTCACCCGTTTTATCGTTGGTGTGGTTTTTTCTCTGCTGCAGGCATGCGGTTCCGGCAGCGATTCTTCCGAATCAACAAACGGCGACA
>CAYZVB010000111.1:0-2640 GCA_964481315.1 uncultured Granulosicoccaceae bacterium | reverse complement strand
CCCCGCCAACAGCCAGTGTCAGTGAGCTGAACGTTGGGTACTTTCTTGAGTGGCCAACGCCAAATCTGATTGCCAAAGCACAACAGACCTATCAGGAATCGCTGGGTATACCGGTTAACTGGAAAAGCTATCAGTCCGGTACGGCAATGACTGAGGCGATGATCGCCGGTGATATTGACATGGCGTACAGTCAGGGACTGGCACCTTTCGTTGTTGCGGTAAACAACAGCACACCCATAACCACAATTGCCGTGGCGGCGGAATACGCGGCTAACGCGTGTGTCGCCGGTAATAACTCAGGTGTGGATGCTTCGAATGCGCAAAGCTTTACTGGTAAGACCGTCGCAGTCCCATTCGCCACCATGGCAGAGTACAGCTTTGTCAGACAAATGGAGGCACTGGGCGTCAATACCGATAACCTGACTATCACCGACATGACAGCGGCTGCAGCAAGTGAGGCTCTGGTTAACGGCACTGCAGACATCGCCTGCATATTCGGACAGTCAGCTACTGATACAGCGTTACTGGCTGGCCAGCAACTCATGAGCGATAACAAAATGAACAACGCAGGTATATTCGCTTTTGATGTGATCTCGGCCACCGATAGCATTATCAGTTCCGATGCGGCGTTACTGCGGGCCTTTCTGCAAGTGACTGATCAGGCTAATCGCGACTTTCAAAGCACGCCGGATCAGCTCGACATCATTGTCAATGAGTCCGGCATGGATCAACAGTCGGCAAGTGATCTAATTGCAACAATCAACTTTCCGTTTCTTGGGCAACAGAGCGGTATTTATATAGACACAATTACCACTGCTATGGGTGTAGCCGGTGAAGTATTTGCCACCACCGAAGCACCGGCATTGCCAGACTACGCAATCTCCTTTGACACATCATTGCTGCAATAATACTGAAGCTACAGACAAGAAACTTAAGCGGCTGCCTGTAGTGTGAGCAGCTGTTTAAGTTCATCAAGTGGCATGGGGCGGGCTAAGCCAAAGCCCTGCACTACATGGCAACCGAGGCGTTGCAGCACCTGGCGATGCTGTTCGCTTTCAACCCCTTCTGCCACTGTATCCATACCCAGCGATTCAGATATCTGAATAATCGACTTGACCAGTCCCAGATGTTTGTCAGATTCCACCATAGGAATAACCAGACGTTTATCTATTTTGACTCTGTCGGGTTTAGCTTCGAGCATACCGAGTATTGAAGCATGACCACTGCCGAAGTCATCAATATCGAGTGACACGCCGAGCTCCCTTAATCCATCCAGATTATCCGAAACCACACCATTAGGCTCGTCCAGCAACATGGTTTCTACCAGCTCAAAACATATTCGATTCGGGAAAGGCTTTAACGCTTTAATAACATCGACAAAATCTCTTGTTGCAAGTGACTGAGGCGATACGTTAATCGACAATGTCGGCATCGTCAGCCCGCATGCACTCAGGTCTTTGGCGTCCTGCATGGCGGCGCGCAATATGACTCTATCCAGGTCCACCAAACGGCGCTCGGCCATGGCAATCTCAAGAAACTCTACAGGAGGAAGCACACCTCTTTCCGGGTGCGCCCAGCGTGCCAGTGCTTCGACCCCGGTAACTTCCAGCGTTTCAGTATTAAACTGCGGCTGATAGACAGGGAAAATCTGATTCTCACTCAGTGCAACGCGAAACTCTTCTTTGCGCTGTCGCAGCTCATCGTGTTCTTTTTGTATTTCAGAAGTAAACTGTTCGTAGCGACCACGGCCGTTGTGCTTGGCACGGTATAACGCTAAATCAGCAAACTTCAGCATTTGATTTAAAGACATGCTGCCATCGGGGTCGGACGCAACCCCCACACTGACACTCAGTGTGCATTCTTCGTTTTCGATTTTGATGGTTTTGTCGGTAGCGTCGATTACTCTTTGCGCCACACGTTCAAGTTCAGCCTGAGTTTGTCCGGTAATGACCACAACAAATTCATCACCACCAACTCGTGCAATAAAATCATGTGAGCGAACACATTCGCGTAGTGTTTCTGCAAGGTTGGTCAGTACCGCATCGCCCAGCAAATGGCCTTTGGTATCGTTAATCTCTTTAAAGTAGTCAAGATCAATATGTAACAACCCCAGTGCCTGCTGCTCGACCTGGTTGCGCTCAAGCAGCTGCATATAGTGTTCATCGAGGTAACGACGATTGGCGAGCCCGGTTAACGGATCGGTACGCGACTGCACTTTCGCAATTTTCAGCTTTTCTACTTCAAGCTGCACTTTGCGATAGTCAGAGATATCAAAAATAATCCCGATCAGTCCCTGTTCGCCGTCAGGCAGCTGGATTGGCATTTTCTTCACCAGCGCATAACAGCCTTCGCCTATCTGTTCTTCCTGCGTTAGAGACTGCTGTGTGCGGATAACCTGATCGTCGCCGTCATAAAATTTCGACACCTGATCTTCAGGCAGGAGATCGGCGTCGGTTTTACCAATAAGCTCCGAGCAACCCACCAGTTGCTCAAATGCCTCATTGGTAAAGATCCATTGATGGCGATTGTTTTTGACAAATATCGGATCTTCGAGCTTTCCGAGCACATCCCTGAAGAATTCAGGTTGTAGCTCCTGCAACACTTCGTGCCCGGACGACGGCTGTTTGTTTGGTTCACTCA
>CAYZVB010000110.1:0-14853 GCA_964481315.1 uncultured Granulosicoccaceae bacterium | reverse complement strand
CATGTACCGTCGCCGTTGTCGACCAGGTTGCCGTCACCGGCAGTGTAGGTAACACCGTCTACTTCAACGGTGAGTGTTTCACCTGCAGCGACTGTCGCGGTACCGGATACCATCGGTGTGGTGTTGCTGGTGGTTTG
Organism: uncultured Granulosicoccaceae bacterium; assembly: GCA_964481315.1. GTDB lineage: Bacteria > Pseudomonadota > Gammaproteobacteria > Granulosicoccales > Granulosicoccaceae. Next base: position 14,716 of record CAYZVB010000110.1, on the reverse strand, counting down.
TGATATCACAGTCGGAATCACTGGCGGTGTGGTATCGACAATGAGTTCACTGGCAGTGATGTCGTCAGTAGTGTTACCGGCGATATCAGTGATGGTGGCAAGCACTTCATAAGTGCCGTCTGCCATGGCGTTGGCAGGCGGAATGGCTAAGTCCCAGGTGCCATCGCCATTGTTAACCAGATTGCCGTCGCCTTCGGTGTAGGTCACACCATCAACGGTCACACTAATTGTTTCACCGGGCACGGCAGAGGTGGTGCCGGTGAGTGTTGGTGTAGTGATGTTAGTGATTAGCGCATCAACAGTCGGCACAACCGGTGGCGTGATATCGATAATCAGTTCATCGGTGCTGGTGTCGGTGCTGACATTGCCGGCGGCATCGGTCACCGATACGGTGACGTCGTAGGTATCTTCTGCCAGTGGGGTTGGTATTGACAAGTCCCATGTACCATCGCCGTTGTCGGTCAGGTTGCCATCGCCTGCAGTGTAGGTCACCCCATCGACAGTGACGGTGAGCGTTTCCCCGGGGCCGGCGTTGGCAGTACCGGAAATGACCGGTGTGGTGTTGTTGGTTTGTTGCGGTATAACGGTTGGTGTTACCGGTGCAGTGGTGTCGATCAGCAGTTCACCGGAACTGGGGTCGGTGCTGGTGTTGCCGGCGATATCAGTAATCGTGGCAGTAACATCGTAAAGACCTTCAGGTGTTGTTGTTGGAATGGCGAGGGTCCATGTGCCATCACCATTGTCGGTCAGGTTACCGTCGCCTGCGGTATAGGTGATGCCGTTGACATTGACGGTAAGTGTTTCACCGGGGTTAACCGTGGCGGTACCTTCAATAGTAGGTGTGGTGTTGTTAGTGGTAAGGCTGGTGACACCGGGTGTCAGCGGTGCAGTAAGGTCGACAAGTAAGTCGTCGGTGCCTGGGTCTGAAGCGCTGTTGCCGGCCGCATCGGTGACAGTGGCAACCACCTGATAGAGATTTTCAGGCAGGGTGTTGGCAGCTGGAATGGTGAGCGCCCATGTGCCGTCGCCATTGTCGACGAGGTTGCCGTCGCCTGCAGTATAAACGGTGCCATTGACTTCAACAGTAAGTGTTTCACCGGGTTGTACGGTAGCGGTGCCTTCAATGACAGGAGTGGTATCGGTAGTGGCCAGGCTGGTGACACCGGGTGCGAGTGGTGCGGTGAGGTCGATAATTAATTCACCGGTTGTCGCATCGTCAGTGGTGTTGCCTGCGGCATCGGTGACGGTAGTGGTGACACTATAAGTGGCTTCGGCAAGAGGAGCCGCTAGCGCCAGATCCCATGTGCCGTCGCCGTTATCGACAAGAAAGCCATCGCCGGCGGTATAGGTAGTGCCGTCGATGGCGACAGTGAGGGTTTCACCGGCGGCAACGGTAGCAGTACCGCTGACGGTGGGTGCGGGGTTATTGGTCGTTTGAGCAATGACAGTCGGTGTTACCGGTGGTGCGGTATCGATGGTCAGTTCAAGCGCGGTGGCATCATCGGTTGAGTTACCTGCAGCATCGGTGACAGTGGCGGTCACGTCGTAGTTGCCATCGGCAAGGGCTGTGGGAATGCTTAAGTCCCACGTACCGTCGCCATTGTCTGTAAGGTAACCGTCACCTGCAGTATAGGTGACTCCGTTTATCAATACGCTTAATGTTTCACCCGGACCAACTACCGCTGTTCCCGAAACCGTTGGTGTGGGGTTGCTGGTGACCAGTGATGTTGCTGTCGGTATTGCCGGTGGAGTGGTGTCTATTACTAACTCACCCGCTGTAGTGTCGTCGGTAGCGTTGCCTGCCGCGTCAGTAACGGTTGCAGTGACGTCGTATGTGTTGTCGAATAAAGCTGTGGGTATGGTTAAGTCCCAGGTGTTGTCTGCGTTGACCACGAGGTTACCACCCGCAGTGGTGTAGGTCACACCGTTAACGGTAACGCTTAGCGTTTCTCCGGCGTTAACGACGGCAGTGCCACTGATAGTTGGTGTGTTATTACTGGTGACCTGAGTGATCACTGTGGGAACAGCCGGTGGTGTGGTGTCGATGACCAGCTCAGCCGTGGTGGTGTCGTCGACCGAGTTGCCGGCTGTGTCGGTTACCGTCACGGTGACCGGATAAGTGCTGTCAGCTAATGCTGCGGGTACAGATAAGTCCCAGGTGCCATCGCCATTATTAACCAGATTTCCGTCACCTGCGGTATAGGTAACGCCATTGACGGTGACAGTCAGGGTGTCACCAGCTGCTACTGTCGCGGTGCCTGAAATTACCGGGGTCGTATTGCTGGTGCTTTGTGTTACCACAGCAGGTACCACTGGTGGAACCGTGTCGACTATGAGCTCGGAGGTGGTGGCGTCGCTGCTGGTGTTACCGGCAAGATCGGTAATGGTGGCAGTCACTTCGTAAGTACCATCGGCCAGCGCGTTGGCGGCAGGAATGGTCAGCGTCCAGCTGCCATCGGGGTTTACCAGTAGATTGCCATCGCCTTCGGTATAGGTAACTCCATCGACAGCGACGGTTAACGTTTCACCCGGTGCTGCAGAGGTAGTGCCCGAGATAACCGGCGTGACGTTGTTGGTAACAAGGGTGTCAACAGTCGGGATGACCGGGTCAGTCGTATCTATGACCAGTTCATCGCTACTGGTGTCGGTGCTAATGTTGCCGGCAGCGTCTGCAACAGAGGTTGTTACTTCATAGGTACCGTCAGCCAGTGCGACAGGGATTGATAAATCCCATGTTCCATCTCCGTTATACAACAGGTTGCCGTCACCGACCGTGTAGGTAACACCATTCACCGTTACAGTCAGTGTTTCACCCGGACCCGGATTGGCCGTCCCTGAAATGACCGGAGAGGGGTTGGTGGTTATTAACGGAGTTGAAGTAGGTGTGAGTGGTGCAGTGGTATCGATCAGCAGTTCGCTTGAACTTGGATCGGTGCTGGTGTTGGCCGCAATGTCTGTAATGGTGGCAGTAACGTTGTACAGCCCCTCAGGGGTAACCGTTGGTATAGACAGCGCCCAGGTACCGTCACCATGGTCGACCAGGCTGCCGTCACCTGCGGTATAGGTAACGCCGTTAACGGCGACAGTGAGAGTTTCACCGGGATTGATGACAGCAGTGCCTTCTATGACAGGTGTTGTGTCGTTGGTGGTCAGGCTGGTGACGCCGGGCGTTTCGGGGGCGGTCAGATCGACAACCAGATCGTCCACTCCGGGGTCTGTTGCACTGTTACCGGCTGCATCGGTCACTCTGGCAATAACCTGGTAAAGGTCTTCTGCAAGAATGTTAGTGGCTGGTATGGTCAGTGCCCAGGTGCCGTCGCCATTGTCTATCAGGTTGCCGTCACCGGCGGTGTAAACAATACCATCTACTTCGACTGTGAGTGTTTCACCGGGCTGAACGGTAGCGGTACCTTCAATCACCGGGGTGGTGTCTGTGGTCGCCAGACTGGTCACACCTGGGGCTATCGGTGCCGTCAGATCAATAATAAGTTCACTGGCTGTGGTGTCTGTGGTGGCATTGCCGGCTTCGTCTTTCACCGTGGTGGTGACATCGTAGGTGCCTTCGTTTAACGATACCGGTATCGACAGATCCCATGTGCCGTCGCCGTTGTCAGCTAAAAAGCCATCACCGGCGGTGTATGTCACCCCGTCGACTTCAACCGTTAATATGTCTCCGGGAGTCACTGTCGCGGTACCGCTAATGACCGGTGAGGTTGAGTTGGTGGTTTGTGATTCTACCGTCGGTGTTACCGGTGCGACCGTATCAATGATCAGCTCATCGGCGGTTGTATCATCCGTTGTATTACCCGCCTGATCGGTAATAGATGCGGTAACGCTGTAGGTGCCGTCAGCCAGTGCAGCAGGAATGTTTAAATCCCAGGTGCCATCGCCATTGTCAACAAGGTTGCCGTCACCTGCGGTATAGGTAATGCCACCAACGCTGACAGTTAAGGTCTCACCTGTACCCACTGTTGCGGTACCAGATATTACTGGCGTGGTGTTACTGGTAATTTGTGATGTGACTGTGGGTGCCGCGGGTGCGGTGGTATCGATAATCAGTTCGCTGGCAGTTGTGTCTACAGATGTGTTACCCGCGCTGTCAGTCACTATAGCTTTAACGCTATAGGTACCTTCAGTCAGCGGGGCAGGGACAGTCAGGTCCCAGGTACCATCGCCATTGTTCACCAGGTTTCCGTCACCTTCAGTGTAGGTGACGCCATCGACGGTGACACTCAGGGTTTCTCCAAGGCCGATGGTTGCTGTACCGGAAATAACCGGTGATGTGATATTGGTAGTTTGCGAAATCACCGTGGGAATAACCGGTGGTGTTGTATCGATAATCAGTTCATCGCTGCTGGTATCGGGATAGGGGTTGCCAAACACATCGGTGACTGTCGCGGTAACTTCATAAGTGCCATCGGACATGGCGGCCGGTATGGTTAATGACCAGTTGCCGCTACTGTTGTAAACCAGGTTACCGTCACCTGCGGTATAAATTACCCCGTCAACCTCAACAGTGAAGGTCTCACCGGACCCGACTACAGCGGTACCGGTAATGGTCGGTGTTGTATCGGTGGTGGTTTGTGCGACTACAGTTGGGGTTGATAACGGTGTCGCCTCGACAATCAGCTCGCCTGATGTGGCATCTGCAGAGGCATTACCTGCCGCATCGGTCACCGTCGCTGTCACGTTGTATGTGGCTTCAGTCAGTGGGGTTGTGATGGCGAGCGTCCAGGTGCCGTCTCCGTTTTCAACCAGATTACCGTCACCTGATGTGTAAGTAGTGCCGTCAATCGTAACTGTGAGTGTTTCACCTGCTGCTACCGTTGCTGTGCCGGTTACTATTGGTGTGGCATCGCTGGTAGTTTGTGAAACAACCGCGGGTATTACCGGTGGTGCCGAGTCGATAATAAGTTCAGACGTTGTGGTATCTGCTCCACTGCCTCCATCGGTATGAGTTAGCGTGGCGGTAACAGCGTAGGTACCATCGGCGATGGTATTTGCCGGTGGAACTGTCAGAACCCAGGTGCCGTCGCCATTGTCAACCAGATTGCCGTCACCAGCGGTGTAGGTTATGCCATTGACTTCAACCGACAGGGTTTCACCTGTACCCACCGCGGCAGTACCGCTAATAACCGGTGTGCCGGTGTTTGAGACCTGGGAGACCACAGTCGGTACGTCACGAATAGTCAGTTCGAAAGTTTCGCTATAGGTGAGGGTATCAAGCTCATCAACACCTGAACCGTTGTTAATGTCTTCGATAACACCATCGCCGTCGAGATCGTCGGTATCTGTATTGGTGCCGCTAACGGTTATTGTGGCGGTGATTTCGTCTGTTCCGGTGGCTTCAAGGGTGGGCAGCGCCGCGCTGTCGACCTGCCAGTTACCACCGCCAAAATTTGTTACTGTACCGGCACCCGACGATAAAGTAACCGAGGTTGGTACACCGGATAGACTTAGCGTTTGCAACTGGGTTTCTGATCCGTCGATATCCGCTGAATCATCGACACTGACTGCAACACTAACCGGATTGTTTATATAACCGACCACATCTTCTGCCGCTAATACAGGGTCATCAACGACTGGCTCGACGTGCACGACAATGTTGTCGACTTCACCAGTTGATGCCAGCACCAGTTCAAGCAGCAGCTCACCGGTGGCGTGTTCATCGGTCGATATCGTCAGGTTGGGAATGTCGGCAAAGTCTACTTCCCAGCCACCGCCATCAACCGGTGAACCGTGCGACAGTGTGCCGGTGCCTGGCACGCCTTCAATGGCGAACGGTTCACTACCCAACCACGAGACCTGAGTAGTCCCCACATAATCCGCAAACGTGCCTGTACCTGCCATAGAGGTGGCGGTGAATTCAAGGGTGCGGGTACCGTCGGGATTATCTATTACGGTAAAGCGGGCAGTTTCACCGTAGTCATCGGTGAAGCGACCGGGAGCTTTGTTGCTCTGGAACAGAGGTACGCCGCCACTGGTGGCACCGTACATGGTGGTGCCCAGCGGAACACTTTGCCAGGCGACCAGGTCGGGTGTTGTGGTTCTAGAGAAGGTAATAGAGCCCGCACTGGTATTGTCATTGAGATCAATAACAGCAAAGCCGTAACCTACGTTTTCATTGGTGGCGTTACCACCGGCAGTTTGCCACGACATTTGTACAATGCCGATGGACGAGCTGGCAGGTATAGGAAAAGTTTGCAGGTTAACTGGCTTGCCGTTGGTGTCTACGCCGTCGGGCGGGTTGGAGTCGAACAGTGAAGTATCGTTGGCAACACCCACAAAACTCGCAATAGAACTTAATCCGGTGCGTTCATAGTTTTCAATGGTGTACATGGTGGTGAACGCAGCGGCGTGATCTGCCGCACGTTCAACAATCAATTCGCCGGCAGAGTCAATATAGACAATAGGGTCGTCTTCCACTCCGGCACCTGTGGCCGTATCGTCACCTACTCTGGATGCGGCGCTTGCGGTAATGGCAACAGGAACGGCAGCGGGTGTATCGCGTAAGTCCACCAGCGCATAGTCGACAAATGCCCATGCAGTAACCAGTGAGTCCAGTTCGCCGCGTTCCGACGCAACAACTCCGGAGACCGTACCCGCTTCAAGATCAACCACCAGTCGGCTGAAGCCCTTGTGTTCCTCTGCGAAATTAGAACCGGCAGCGGCACTGTTTCCGGTAAGTACCAGGTAGCCGTGCTTGGAGCCGTCAGTGGGTTCCAACTCTGCCGGTATCGCAAAGCTTGATTGTAAATCTCCCGGAGTTTGCACATCACCAGATCCACTGACAAAGTCGGTGCTGTCACCGTCAGATGTCATGTATTCAATGTGATAAGCAATTTGCAGCGGAATAGTTTCGGTAATGCGTACTTCACCGTTAACCAGTTCAACCAGCGGGTCAGAACTGCCGGTCCAGAGGCCGCCGACATAACTGGTATCGGATAACACTGACTGCCCAAGTGGTACATCGATCCATGCATACTGATCAATAGTGTTTCTGGTCAGATGTGGTGAGATACTGTACGTGAGGCGACCACTGTACGTGCCTTCCCGCAGATTAACGCTGACAGAAAGCATTTGATAGTCATCATTGTATCCGTCGTTGGCACCGGTACCTACGTTGCGTGTTGCATAGCCGGTAATAGTAATACCGGTTGAACCTGCCGGAATGGTCGACAAAACTGGTGTGCCGCTACCGTTCTCATCACGATATAACGCATCCACACCAATGACATCCTGAAGCGTTCCGCCATACTCAAGACTTGGATCAACACTCAGGTTAAGTGGCGTGGGTACGTCTTCCTGTCCGATCAGGAAGTTACTTCCCGGAGTCAGGAAATCACTGGTTAGTACAACTTCAAGGGTCACTGTGGCGGTGTCTAATCCGCCGGCACCGTCATCAACGGTATAGGTTAGCGTGTCGAGGCTTGCAAAGCCGACATTGGGTGTGTAGTCCAGCAGGCCGTCTGTGGTTAATGTTGCCGTACCATGAGATGGCTGTGCGGTGATGGTGTAGGTGTCGGTCGGCAGGCGTGTGTCATTTGCGCCAAGGTCGTTAGCAAAAACAGTGGTGTTGGACGGCACCAGTACCGTGTCGTCCACAGCAACCGGGGCGGCCGCAAGTACGCCGGGGAAGGCGGCAACTGCGACAGCACAAACTATCGCACGGGATGTTGTGACGAGCCTGCTGCAGGGTTTGGATAATAAACCCGCGCAATGCGACAATAAATTCATACCTGTTCCTGCCACAGGAATCCTGTTGGCTAGCTACTTCTTAGGCTGATTACTGATCACACAAGTTGAAATCCCTTCACAACTGGAAGCATCAGCGGAGAGTGAAAAGCCGAATTGCAAATAGTCAGCCAGTCATTCGGTTGACTTATCGCCGTAACCGGTTGATCTGAAACAGGGAATGCATGAGTTTGCGCCGACACCGGTCAGAAATATCGTCTGGGTCACTCCACAGGCAGAAGATGCTGATGGGCGTATCGCGGGTTAACAATTGTTTGCCCGCTGCGGGTAGAATGAGGATGATTCCAAAGTCGTGAAAGGCTGCTCAATGTAATGAGTTGGTGTTTACTAATTAGCTGTTCAGATTTTTGACGGTGACCAATGTAACAGTGCAAATTTCTACCCATGAATGGGTGTGCGGTTAAGCATTGATGCCTAACGCACAATCGTTTTATAACCTGCCGGCATGCGAATGAAAAAACCAACAAAGATTATCGGGCGACACACGTCTTACAACGTGCAAAAGGTGTTGTGGCTGGCCGATGAATTGTCGCTGGAGTACCGGCATGTGCAAAAGGGTGGTCGATTTGGCGGTACGGACTGCGCAGATTTTCTGGCGTTAAACACGCAGGGTAAAGTACCGGTACTGGTACATAATGATCGCGCGATTGTAGAATCGAATACCATTATTAGATATCTGTCAGCGCTCGAAAGTGATGATCACTGGAATGTTTCTGACCCTTTTGAACGGACATTAACCGACCGCTGGCTGGACTGGTCGATTGATCGTTTAGAGCCCGCATTTGTTGCTGTGTTCTGGGGCTACTATAGAACGCCACCTGAACAGCGAGAATAATGATGCGATTGCCCGTGGTGTTGCAGACTGCGAAAGTTGCCTGATCACGCTAAGTAAGCAATTGTCGAAAAAAGCCTTTCTGGTAAAAGATCATCTGACGCTTGCTGATATTGCCACCGGAGTTTTTCTTCACAGACTGTATGCCATTGATTTGCCGGTGACGTTCCCCGACAACGTGTTGAGCTGGTATCAGCGGCTCGCCACCCGGGCACCTTATGTAAAATGGGTGATGAGCGATTTCTCTGAGCTCAGGGCGCGGGCAGACTATTAGGCTGCACTGCTAACGGACGGTATGTATCACTGATGCGTGTGTCAGTGTTTCAAGAGAAGGCTGCCAGAGCTTGGGTGGTTGTGTGTCAAACATCCGGTCGATAAATGTCTGATCTATACCCATCTTTGTAAAGAAAGCGGCATCCTTTTTCTGGTGGTCTTCAATTTCGCCGTACAGTGCCGGGTTTGCTGATTGGTAGGCGTAGCCGTGAAACCCGAAACATGCATTTGTGCCGGCGGAACGATGTTTACCACTGGCAAATATCAGAGTGCACGCTGAGTAGCATTGTTGTTCAACGTGCGTATTAATACCGCGCTCCACAATTGTGTTGGCTATTGCTCTGGCAGCGAAGATATTGCCGCCAGTGGAGTTGAGTTCCAGTTCGGTGATCTGTGGATGATTGTCCAGGTATGCCCGAAACAATCGCGGGCTCGATGGTGTGAGTTCACCGCTCAAATAGTGTCTGCCGTTATTAAGCGGGTCTGCAGACAATGTAATAGCACTAAAGGCTTGTTTAATTGTGGTGTGTGTTTTTATGCCATGAGTGTTGATATCGACAAGCCTGAATAACGCAAAGCAGGCTGCCATAAACAGAATGCTGTTGCAGGCCATGACGTGGTAGCCGGCACCGTAACTCACTGAGTCCAGTATTCTTGATTTCCTGTTTACCGATACCGCAGCAATTATTATGGTTAGAATGTAGGCGAGTGCCATCACTAACAGCAGTGGTAGTCTGAGTGCTTCGCGGCTTTCGACAAGCGGTTCGATCAGGAAACGCTGAAGCAATAAATAAAACATCAGAGGCAGGATTGTGTTGAGCACAATCGTTTGTTTCAACGGCTGCAGACCCAGCCAGTGTTGCCGGAGATAGGATGTCATTGAAAGCCGATCACCTGTACGCAAATAGCGAGCTGCACTGCGGTTTTCGCGGTGTTATTTGCCGGGCAGCTATTAACTGTTTAGCGGCACACCTTCAATCGTAATGCGGTGCATTAGCCGCCGATGGCCGGCATAGTCGTTCATTGCCCGGTGCCAGGTAGCCCGGTTATCCCAAAACGCAATTGACCCGGGCTGCCACTGAAAACGATGCTGAAAACGTTCGTCAGTACAGTGTTCAAAAAGCTGCTGTAACAGCTGTTCGCTCTGCTGTTCGTTGAGCTCATTAATTCGGATGGTGAATTGCGGGTTAACATAAATTACCGGCTTACCGCTGAAAGGATGCTTAATGATCAGTGGATGAATCGCATCCTGCGTTGCGGCTTCCGGGTTGCCGATTCTACCTTTCATGTCGTCACTGTTTTTCGGGCTGGACTTTGCACCGAATACATGTCGACTTGAGTGGGTGGCGGTTAACGATTCAAGTTGTTCTTTCATTGCGCTGTCGAGAGCATCGTAAGCTGTTATCTGACTAACAAACAGCGTATCGCCACCGGTAGCAGGTAAATCTCTGGCAACGAGTATTGAGCCGAGCGCGGGGATTTGATCGTAGCTGTGGTCGGTGTGCCAGACTTCACCAATGTTTTGTTGCTGTGTGGGTTCTTTCAACACCTGCGCGATCTTTGGATAGTCGGGCACCGGCGCAAAAAAGCGATTGATGTTTATTGCACCGAACTTTTCTGCAAGTGTGATGTGGGCTTCCGGGGTGATTTGCTGATCACGAAAAAACAACACTCCGTGTTGACCCAGTGCTGCCTGAATTGCCTGAACATCACCGTTGTCGGGCGTGTTCAGGTCAATGTCGCTGACGTAGGCGCCGGCACCTTCTGCGATTTCGACTCGCATTTGTCCGTCCTCCTGAAGCTCGCTGAAAGCTTTACTGTATCAGCTTGCCCTGCAGAACGTTAGTCTTTCAACTGATCCGGCGGTGCCCGGTGCGGCGTTGTTTTCCTGCGATAAGAATAAGCAGCAGGGCAGGTAACATGAATGCGCCGCCTCCGCCTGTGCGCACCACTGCGGCAGGTTCGGGTTGTATGGCGAGTGGGTCTGGTGTGGTGCTGAGCGTGGAACGAAGCCGGTAGTCTGAGACGCCGGATGCACTGACATCAATCAGCCAGCGGGTGTCGGTTTGATTAGACAATCGACATTCCAGTGGCTGGCCCGGCTCGGCGCTGGTGTTGCAGAGCGCGGTATTTTGATTGTTTGCGGCCTGCCCGTTAACGCTTAGGTTTGTAGTTTCGGTATGACCTTCGATACTGATGACCAGCGCTGCATCGGAACTGTTTGCCTGTATTGCATATTGATCTGTCTTGCCGGGCTTTGCGGTATGAACAATGTCTTCACCGGATTCAATTAATGGCTGACCGACAAGTATAATCGCCGCTTTTGACGGAACCCCTTCGTCGTTGACAATAAACAGCATGTAGTTACCCGGAGGTGCGATATTGCGGTTTTCGGGGGCGTTTATCTGCAGTGAATTACCGTTGCGGCGAAACTGCAGTGGAATGAGTCTTTGTTCCTGATTGGTTGAGTGTGTGACCGAGCCAAGCTTGATCAGATGCGCCTTGTCAATTGCGGCAGCGTTGTTACTGGCGACAACAAACTCGCTGTTGTAATCGATAAAGCGCGGAGCCAGTGAAATCTGCGGGCGGATTGCCAGTGTTGAACCACTGGAAAACAGATAGGGCGGGGTAAAGATTTCGGCGTTGCGTTCTTCGTAGCCCTGTTCATAGCAGGTACCGCAATAACCACCGCCGGCAGACAGCACTCGTCCGTCGGGCAGCAGTAGTGCGACGGAGTGGTACTGACGGTCGATTTGCATATCGTTCATCTGGCGCCACTGACCGGTGTCGGGTGACCATAACTCGGGTGTTAGCACGCCTTCGTTTAGGTCAATCAATGCAGCGCCGGAAGTGTTGCCACCGGTCGCAAGCACACTGCCGTCGGCAAGGATAGTCAGGTTGTGCTGGGTACGTGCGAAGGCCATGGTGCCGGTGTCTGTGGTTTGCTGCGTACCTGTGTCGATAACCACCGCAGAATCATAAGAGAACGGACCACCTTCTTCTTCGGTGCCGCCGGCGACCAGCACTTTGCCAATGTCGTACATGGCGTAGCTGCCATAGCGACGCAGTGGAAATTCATCACGCAGCGGACCCAAAGTCAGCTGGCCGCTGCCCTTTGTGTCTATTTTGCTCAGAACATTCTGCGGACCGAAGGTCATCACCGAACCATCCGGTGTGGCCTGCATCCACTGGTAATTGGGTGATATACCATCGGTGGTCGGGATGGTCAGTGAACGCCATGTGCCATTGTGTTGAAACACTTCTGCCACCGGTGCCGGTTCATAGGTGCCGGCATAGGTCAGTGTTTCGCCATTCGGCAGTGCTGCGTTGGATGAATACCAGCGCGGTGCTGCCATATCGGGCATCTGTTCCCAGGTGTTGGTGTCGGGGTCGTAAATGCTGGTATTGGACAGCGGTCCGTTTAAGCCTGCGATACCACTGTCACCACCGGCGAATAAAATGCGGCCGTCCCACAGATGCGACGAGCCGGCGCAAAACAGATCGGCGTTGGTGTCATTGTTGGCCTGTATATGCAGATTGGTCTGCGGGTCCCAGACGGTGACACGTGTGGTGTAATTTTCGGTGGTGTGCGGGTCGTCGTCGAAGTCGTCCGGGGTGGCATCCCACGCGATAACTTTGCCGTTTGGCATCAGGTTGGCGTGTACCGCAATGACAGGCCACGGCATCACATCTGACCATTGCCCGAAGTTTGCCGGCGTACCGAGTGTGGTGGGTGCAGCCTGAACGGTGCGTACCGGAAGCGGCAGATTCTGCTCAGCCGCAAACACCAGCGAGTGTAGCGGCATCAGCGACAGACCTGCTGCAGCGGCAACAAGCAATGGTGAGGCGGGTATTTTTCTCATTCACTGAACCGGTGTTGGTGTCAGACTTTCAGGTGCGCTCATCATAGCGGTGCATACGATGGTTGCAATTGCGTTTTGTCAGTTTGATCGACACTGTGTGCCGTTGCACAAAAAATTATTTGTTCGGCGCTATACATAGAGCGTATCGGCATTAGGCGGGTATTTTTCATCTATTTATCGCTGTGTGCCGGGGTGTCTTTCTCCCGCCCGGCCCGGGAAGAATCGCAGCCAGGCCGTATTCAGCCGCGCTGGTAGCCACTCAGGCGTCAGCCAGTATCAGGTCGGATGCTTTTTCACCCACCATAACAGATGGTGCATTAGTGTTACCGGTGGGGATAGTTGGAAACACCGATGCATCGGCTACCCGCAAATGACTGACCCCATGGACTTTGAGCGTTTCATCAACCACTGACTGCGATGCGTTGCTGCCCATACGGCAGGTACCGCACTGATGAAATACGGTCCATGACTTCTGCGCTATAAACTCATGCAGCTGCTCATCCGATTGCAACTCCCGGCCCGGGTATATTTCTTCTGCAATAATGTTACTCATGGTCGGCGTGGCGGCGATGTCTCGCATCAGTTGCATGCCTTTTAACATTAGGTCGCGATCGTATTCCGTGGACAGGTAGTTCGGTTGCATTTCGGGTGCTTCGAATGGATCGGCGGAGCGAATTTTTAATGTGCCTTTGCTGGTTGGTTTACACGGGTTGTAGCCGAGTAGAAAACCCGGAAAAGGGTCGGGCTTAATTAGCGGACGGGTGCCGACTGGTGCGCGCGTATAACTTAGCGGAGAAAAGTACAGCTGTGTGTCGGGGCGATCGGAGTCATCACGCAGTCTGACAAACCCGCCGCCCTGATTAAGGCTGAGACTAAGCGGCCCTTTGCGTTTAAGCAAAAACTGTAAGCCGACTTTTAGCCGTCCGAACCACGGGCGCAGTGTTTGGTTAAGCGTAGGTACCTTTGAACGACAGACCATATCTGCACCGAGATGATCCTGCAGGTTTCTGCCGACTTCGTTATTGTGGTGGGTGACTTCAATACCGTGTTGCTTCAGCAGTGACTTTGGTCCGATACCGGACAGCTGTAATAACTGCGGAGAGTTGATGGCACCGCCGCATATAATTACTTCTTTGTACGCTCTGGCGGTGACAGGTTTACCTTTGTATTGATACGTGATGCCGGTTGCCTGCTTGCCTTCAAAGTTTATTCGCATTACCTGGGCTTTGGTTAGCAGGGTTAGATTTTTGCGGTTCAAAGCCGGGTGCAGGTAGCAGCGAGAGGCGGACGCACGCAAACCGTCGCGGGTAGTGATCTGGTAAAGTGCCGAGCCTTCCATGGTGGCTGCGTTATAATCGGTGTTAAATGGTATTTGCAGTTCGGTGGTTGCCTGCAGGTAGTCTGCACACAACGGATGAACTTCATCCATGGTGTTGTACACCGATAACGGACCACCGTGTCCGCGGTATTCGGTTTCAGCACCGGACCAGTCTTCCATGCGTTTGAATACCGGAGCGACTTTATCCCATGACCAGCCCGGCGCGTGCCGTGCCCAGTCGTCGTAATCGAGCGGGTGTCCGCGCACATAAACCATGGCGTTGATCGAACTCGAGCCACCCAGTACGCGGCCGCGCGGCCAGTAACTTGGCTGGTTGTTGAGCCCTGGTACCGGTTCGGTGGTGTACTTCCAGTTGACGTTTTTATCGTAGTAGGTTTTGCCGTAGCCGATTGGCATTTGTACAAAAAAACGCCGGTCGCTGCCGCCGGCTTCAACCACCAGCACCGAATGCTTACCGCTGGCGCTGAGGCGGTTGGCAATAACGCACCCCGCAGAGCCTGCGCCAACAACAATATAATCAAATTCGTTCACTGATTAGCCTGCACGACTAGCCTGCATTATTCATGAGGATTCGCCAGGCAGCGGAAATAGTGCTAAACAGGTCGCATGATCGAGCGAGAAACGTGGCCCGCCACGTGCCGAGCTTGATCATGC
>CAYZVB010000109.1:13535-14886 GCA_964481315.1 uncultured Granulosicoccaceae bacterium | reverse complement strand
GCGTATTCCATGAGCCAACAAATCCGAGGCAACAGTCGCTATGAACACAGTAAACGCACACGGTACAGCCATTCCCTCTATCGGTTTCGGCACCTGGACACTCAAAGGTGATCAGGCCGGGCAACTGGTACAGCACGCTATCGATTCCGGTTACCGCCACGTAGATACCGCCGCAATGTATGAAAACGAAGCAGCGGTTGGCGAGGGGCTGCGTGCGGCGGCAGTGGCAAGAGACGAGATATTTCTTACCACTAAAATCTGGCACACCCACCTTGCCGACGGTGACTTGCAGCGTTCCGCCGAAGACAGCCTGAAACGTCTGGGCGTCGACAACGTTGATTTGTTGCTGGTGCACTGGCCATCCAAAGTTACACCGCTTGCTGAGACCATAAAAGCACTGAATCAGGTGGCCGACATGGGCTACACAAAACACATCGGTGTTTCAAACTTTACTGTGCCGCTGCTAACGGAAGCGACAAAGCTATCCGACCGCTCGCTGCTGTGCAATCAGGTTGAATACCACCCGATGCTAAATCAGGACAAAGTCATTAACGCCTGCCGCAGTCTGGGCACGGCGGTGGTTTCCTACTGTCCTCTGTTTCGCGGCGGTGAATTATTCAGTGGTGAGCCGGTTGCTTCACTGGCGAAAAAGTATAGCGTTTCACCCGCGCAGATTGTGCTCCGGTGGCACGTGCAGCAAGCCGGTGTCATCGCAATTCCGCGCTCGACCAACCCCGAACGTATTAAACAAAACCTTGCGGTCTACGACTTTACGTTGTCAGACGTTGATATGCAGGCGATCAGCGCACTCGGCAGTCATCGCAAACGGCTGTGTGATTTTGAGTTCTCACCGCAGTGGGACGACGCCTAGAGCCCGCGGCACGGCGAACCGCCCGACGGGTGTTTTTCAGCACAATATTGGTTATTCTTAACGCAGGCTCGCAACAGGCATATCGACATGATCGACCTCTACACCTGGACTACGCCCAACGGGCGCAAAGTATCAATTTTACTTGAAGAACTGGGTGTCGAGTACACCGTGCACTCGATCAATATCACCAAAGACGAGCAATTCGCACCGGAATTTCTGGCCATTGCACCAAATAACCGCATACCCGCCATTGTCGATAACGAAAACAACATCACCATGATGGAGTCGGGCTCTATTATGCAGTACATGGCAGAAAAGACCGGCAAGCTGTTATCAACCGATTCTGCCACGCGCTGGAAGACCATTGAATGGCTTAACTGGCAGATGGGCGGGCTTGGTCCTATGGCGGGCCAAACGCATCACTTCGTTAAATTCAATGCCGGTAAATCGCAATACGCGGAAGACCGTTATCAAAACGAA
>CAYZVB010000109.1:0-13525 GCA_964481315.1 uncultured Granulosicoccaceae bacterium | reverse complement strand
CTACATTGCCGGTGACTACTCGATTGCCGATATCGCGTGCTGGCCGTGGATTTCACGCTTCGAGTGGCAGGGCATTGATATTAACGAATATAAAAATATCACGCGCTGGTATAAAGCCATTGCCGAACGTCCAGCGGTGCAGAAGGGTTACCACATACCAAAATTTACCACCGACATTCCCATGCCCTAACCTGTACCTATAGCTGCAGCCCTGGCTGGCTATCACAAAGCCGACAACCGCCCGTTTGGCAAATGCATGTCGGGCAATCGCTTAACGTCAAACCTCATCGCAGCGTATTCAAAATACTCCGCGATCGATTCAGGATCATTGGTCAATTAAACATGGCATTACAACGCCGGTCTGCTATTGCGATCAGTTTATTACTCCTATGACTGACACTTTCGTGCTCACCGCCAGCGCTGGTTTTTAACGTGGAAGCCGGCTCTACACTGCTGGGCCAACTCGATTGGCTGACGCTGGTGCTTGTAGCTGTATCAGCTTTTGCCACCGCATTGTTCCATTCGGTGTCAGGCTTTGCCGGTGCACTGTTGCTGTCAGTGTGCCTTGCGCCGCTAATCGGCGTTAAAGAAGTGGTGCCCGTGGTGGCACTGGCAATGATTATCAGTAACTCCAATCGTACGCTGCTGTTTTTTCACCACATTAACTGGCGCGCCTATGCTGCAATTATGGCAACCGGTCTGCCCGGTATTATTCTGGGCGCTACGGTATATCTGTACTTGTCGGTCAAAGCAGTAGCAATTGTTCTTGGTTGTTTTTTATTGATCTCTATCCCGCTTCGCAGAATTCTTAAAAAGCGAAACTACCAGGTCGGGTTGCGTGGCCTGTCTGCTGCCGGCGTAGTATACGGACTGGTTTCAGGCACGGTGTTTGGCGGCGGTATGATACTCGGGCCGTTTTTCCTTGGTGCCGGTATTGTCGGTGAAAGCCTGGTAGGGCTGGTTGCAGCACTCGGGTTAACACTCAACATAACCAAAACCATTGTCTTTGGCGCAGGCGAATTACTTAACTCACGACTAGTGTCCCTGGGACTGGTGGTTGGGCTGTTTACCATACCCGGCGGTATGCTTGGCAAGTATATAGTTAAAAACACAAAGATCAGTGTTCACACTCTGGTGGTGGAGTCGCTAATGTTTGTCGGTGGCTGCTATTTCTTGTATCAGGGATTCATTGCAGCACCTGCCGTTTAACTTAATCACCATTTCATTGTCGGTATTCAGCGTTCATTAGCGCCCTTGCCGGCGATGATCTTTTCCCGCCAGCGAGCAATGCGTGACACGCGGGTTTCCGGCTTTTTAGCCGCATTGAGCTGAATCACATAGCCTCGTTGCCGTCCCGGTGTTAGCTGTGCGAATGCGTTAGATAACACCGGATCTGAAGTGAATGCTTCCGTAAGCTCAGACGGCAATGCCAATTCTGTTTTTTCTTTTGGCGGCAGGGTTCCACGCTTTGCGTAGCCGATTGCCTCATCGAGATACCGGACAATATCAGCTTCAAGCTCAACCGGCTGCTCATTGGCTGTAAAACGGATCATCTCGGCATGGCGCGTCTCCGGGCCCGGTTTTTCCAGCAGCCCTTTCGGGTCCTGCATAAGTGCTGCATTAAAAAAACTTAAGCGAAAGTCTTTTCTGAAAGCACCAATTATTGCAATGTTGCGTCCGTGATACGTGTAACACGGGTGGCCCCATTTCAGAGTCTCTGTCAGGTCGCTTTGCCGGCAAATTTCACGAAGCGCTAATAAACCCTGTTGCCAGCGCCGCGCTGAACAATCACTGGTGTCAAACCGTTCGCAGCGACCGCAACCGCGGGTGAAGTAGTCTTCAATGGTGTCAATCATTGTGCGTTTCGGCCATTACTATTGCATCCACCTTCTTGCGATGCGTTTCGGGCTATTCCTTGACGATCATCTGAAAGCCGCCGTAAATAAGCCGCTTACCATCCATTGGCATTGGGTTGTTTTCGTCACTGACACGCGGGTCGCTCATGACCTTGTGCATACCGGCGTTACGTACCTCTTTCGAAGGCCAGACAATCCACGAAAAAACCACCGTCTCATCGTCGCCGCATTGTACGGCCTTTGGAAAGGACGTTAGCTCACCCTGCGGCACATCATCCCCCCAGCACTCAATGAGTTGCAGTGCACCATGCTCTTTAAACACCGCTGCCGCAGTTTCAGCATGCTTAATGTATGCCTCGCGATTGGCGTTGGGTACAGCAGCGACAAAGCCATCGATATATTCGTATTCCAACTGATTCTCCCGGCGTGCAAAAAGTAACTACCGGTTTACCACAGAATACCCCTGCTGAGAATCGACCTGAATCAATTCCCGCCCGGTCAACCTGTGCTTAGTATTGTTCGGAATATCAGAACAGGCTGTTTTAGTCAGACCGACTAATAAATCCTGCCACCCGCCTATACACTTGAGTTGTGCCGCATTCAGCGCGGCTTTAACCTGCACATTAGCCCAATGGGGAGGCAACACAATGTTAGGCGAAAAACACCGGCTACTGGACGATTTTCCGGAATTTACCACACAGATTGAACACCTGACCCGGGCGGACGAAAAATTTGCCGCCGATAATTCGGCCTATAACGAACTGGACGAAAAAATCCGCAAGCTCGAACTCGGGGGCAGCCCGATTGGTGACGACGAGATGCATCTCTTAAAGCAGCAGCGTGCAGCATTAAAAGACAAGCTGTACCAGGCACTGGTAAGCAGTAAGGCAGGTTCCGACTGAAGCCCGGTTATTTGTAGAAGCTCGAACCTTACCCCCCCACCAACCTACCTTTCCGACTGGCACTTTACTCAACGGTCAGTCAATCTACACGGAGATAATTTGCCAATATTCAATTCATTAAAACAGGCCGCAAAGAAAGTTACCGGACGACAACCCCGTATACTGACGGTCAGCAATGCACGCTACCTGACACCGCAGATGATCCGTGTCACTTTTGCAGGCCCCGAACTGGCTGACTTTCCAGAGGGCCGGGAGGGTGGAAACTGCAAACTGATGATTCCACAGCCCGGTGAAAAACGACAAGACTTCATACAGCGTCTGGCAGACGGCCCTGCCCCGGTTAAAAGAACCTACACCGTTAGAAAGTTCGATAAAAAAACGCAGGAACTGACCATCGATTTTGTCGCCCACGGGGACAACGGACCAGCTTCGCGGTGGGCGATGCTTGCAGTACCCGGCGATTACATCGGCTTTGCCGGCCCCAGTACACCAAAGGTTACCCGCTTTGATGCTGACTGGTACCTGCTGGCAGCAGACCCGTGTGCCATTCCGGTGGTTGCAGCCACGCTTGAAGCAATGCCACGCGATGCGCAGGGTATTGCGATTTTTGAAGTTCCGTCCGATGCTGACAAACAGGAAATTGACGCACCAGACGGCATTGAAATGTACTGGCTAATACACGAAAACCCGTTACAGGCGTCAACCGCACAGGAGGCACTAATACGGGAAATTAAGTGGCCGGAGGGTCGCGTGCAAACCTGCATTGCAGGTGAATCCGGTGTTATCAAAAGCCTGCGGCAGTTTCTGGTTAAAGAAAAGCAGCTTCCGCGCGCCGACATGTACATTTCGGGCTACTGGAAGATTGGACTAGTTGAAGACGAACATCAGAAATTAAAGCGCACCGAGGCGAACTAGCTTTGTAGTCCGGCAATCACCTTCCGCGGCTGAATTATTAAGTGATCAGGGCTTGATCACTTCCAGCAGAGTGCACGGTCAGCTGCGGGAACGGTATGGTCCAGTTGCGTTCGTTGGAAACTTCAACACAGGTTTGCAGAAATATGCGACTAACCCGGTAATAACTGCTGGCACAGCTGTTATTGAAAGCGCCGTAAATTATAAAGTCCAGCGATGACGCACTGGCTTCTGACAGCTCGACCATCAGACTGACCATTTCCTTGCTCAGGTCACTGTTGTTTATTTTTTCAGTGATTGCGCTGTGCAATGCCTCTGGAATTTCCTTTACCGCTAGCGACTGCAGACTGTAGTCGAGTCCGAACGTCACCGACACACCAAACGTTTCATCCCGTGACAGGTTAATGATGTTAAGGCTGTAAAAGTCCGGCGTGGTGAAGGTTTGCGCCATACCACCCTTGACGGTCACTTCTACCAGATCAGGGGTTTGGTACTTAACCCGCCCGAGCAGCCCGTCCGGCAGAATAATGTAGTCGCCGCGCTGCGACGGAAACCAAAGATTATTTCTCACCGGTCTGGATATCAGCTCGCGGACCACACTGAGCGGTAACCTGACAATGCCGTCGAGTGCCGGGTTATGCAGTACGGTGTGCAGGTTTAGCGATTTCACCTGCCACGGCAGCCCGTTGTAGATTACCCGCTCTTCTTCACGCACGCTGCCCACATTCAGCAACAGACGCGCTTCAGCAAAATACTTAGGCAGAAACTGTTTAATATTAAGCAACAGACCGGCAAGTAACAGAGTTGCCAGCGCCAGAAGCAACAGATCTTCACGCATGTACAGCACTATAAAAATACTTAATAAAATAACAATTGCAGTCAGCAGGTGATAAACGTACGAAACAAAACGGTATACGGTACTTTTACGCCGCGTTTCTTTGCTTACCACTTTCTTTTCGATAATCCACCAGACTGAACGCATAAAGAAGTACATAAACAGTGACACCAGCACGGCCAGCAGTAGTGTCAGTCCGGTGCCTAGCACAAAACGCTTCAGGTTTGGCAGCAGTCCGGTAAACGAACCTTCTTTCTCACCGAGCAGTTCCTGCAACTGCCGTGTGGCGATTAACTCTTCACCTTCCAGTTGTTGCAACTCATCTGTCCAGCCATCGCGCAGGTCACCGACATACACCGCAGCACTGCCCTGCAAATTGGCCTGATCAAACAGGGTGAATTTATTCAACGCTTCGTTCAGTGCAGATTGTTTCTGGTCTATCGCTTCCAGTTGCGCGCGTAGCTCGGCTATCTGACGCGGGCGGCGGGTGACGCTTTTTAGTGAGTCGGCAAGTGGTTTGATCACATCGACAATATCTTCCTGCCATGTCGTTTTCTCTTCGGGTTCGTCGTACAGCGTGGTGAGTGTCGACTGCCCGGTAATCGACAACACCAGACTTTGCTGCAAACGTTCAATTTCTATTTCAAGCTCGACAAGCTCTTCAGAGTCGGCGTTTGACAGGCTTCCCTGGTCTTTGCGAATAGCCAGCAGTTCTTTCTGTCTTTCACGCTTGGTGTCGACGCGACTGGATATCTCCTGCACCATTTGCACAGGGTCGCCGTCGTATACAGAAATTTCAGGTGACGGCGTAGCCGGTGAATTTTGCTGCGCCCGGACATGACCACAAGCCAGAGTGGCAAGCAAAATAATAAAGCTGATTATACGACGGTGGTTCAAGGCAATCAGGTTCTGAGACTTTCCGGCTTCAACTGGTGTAACCTCCGTACAATGCGTACCGGCGGGCTCTATATTCAGCTTAAACCTTCGCAAAAGAATGACACCAGTCTGTCCGTTTCGTCAATGGGCATGATATCAGAGACGTATTGATCGGGCCGAACTATCACCAGACAGCCGTCTCTCGATATACCGCGTTTTTCATAGATCTCCTGCTGCCCGCGCACCGGTGCACAGAACATTTTTTCCACGTCAGGCAATTGCAGGCGCCCTTTGGCAGGCAACAGATACGGGTGCATATCATTGAGATTAAGTTCGTGATGGCTCTGCTGAAACACTACTCTGGTATCAATGACTGAATCGATGTCTTGCGATGGTTTGTAACAGCGTTGCACCGGTGAGTCAGGGTTGCGAGCCAGGTAGTTGCACAGCCGCCAGATGGCAGACTGCTGTGACGCAGGATGGTCTGCATTTGCAAACACCAGCAACCGCCATCTGCCATCCGCTTTGATTGTGTGGCCCAGTTGTAGCGGCAAAGCATCCGCAAGGCGGGTCACCATGGCCGAATGAAACCGCATACCGAGTATCTGACCGGTGGCAAGCGACTGATAGCGGTTATCTGCCACCAGTGGCGAAGGCGGGTAAGCCACTGACAACCCCGCGGTATATCTGCCATGCTCTGAAAAGTACTGTTGGAAGTCACTGGCATCCATTGCCGCTGTATTCTGGCTCGACTTAGAGGTGCTTTCACTAAAACGCGCAGCCCAGTGCCGATCGAATTCGATCAGATCAGTAGCGACCCGATGCCTTTCTGCCGAGTAGCTGTGCAACAAAGAAGCAGGCGCCAATCCTTGAATAACGCCGGCAAGCTTCCAGCCCAGATTGAACGCATCTGCCATAGACACATTCATGCCCTGCCCTGCTTTTGGACTGTGGGTATGACAGGCATCACCAGCGATAAACACCGTGGGTGCCGCCGAATTAGTGGAATTCGCGGTACCGCCGGCTGTGCGATTATCGAACCCGTGGCAGAGTCGCTGACCTATGTCGTAAACCGACCACCAAACGATTTCTTTCACATCAAATTTGTACGGATGAAAAATCCGTTGCGCAGCCATCACCAGTGTATCTTGCGTAATATTGCGTGAGGCCACGCGTTCACCAGGTGCGAGTTTATCGAGCTCTATATATAAACGAACCAGAAAACCGCCTTCACGCGGTATGACCAGAATATTACCCTGCGACGAACGCACAACTGCTTTAAAACGAATGTCAGGGAAGTCGGTCACGGCCAGCACATCCATTACACCCCATGCCTGATTGGCAGAGTCACCGTGTAACTCAAGTCCGATGGCCTGTCGAACCTTACTACGTGCACCGTCACAACCGACCACATAGCGAGCCCGAATGGTTTGTGGTTTGCCCTGAGCGTTAACCACATTAACTATCACATGATTGTTGCTTTGCGTGTCGTCAAGGCCGGTAAACTCGACACCGTAGTCGGGCTGTAAACGCCTGGCCGACTGCTGCATCATTTCCAGGTAGCGGTCATGCACGCGGGCCTGATTAAGAATAAGATGCGGAAATTCGGACAGATCATCTTCAACATCCTGAATTCGACCGCTTCTGGCGATGCGTTCCGGATTGTTGTAATCCGGTGCCCAGAACACGGTTTCAATCACGTTGTAGGCCTCACGAATCACCCGTTCACTGAACCCGAACGCTTCAAACATCTTAAGCGTGCGACAAGCCAGACCGTCTGCCTGCCCGAGTTCAAGCGGCCCGGGCTTTCGTTCAATAATGCGCGTATTGATATCTGCAAATACCGACAGCTGCGCTGCCAGCGTGAGTCCGGCGGGCCCGGCCCCGACAATTAGAACATCTACATCGGTTTTACTTTGTGTTTCGAGGGACGCTGCAGGTTCCTTAATATGCGGGTCACCAGCGCGAAAACCATTTACATGAAATTGCATTAGCGGCGCCCTGCAGACCCAACATCGCAGTGTTTAGCCAAACACATGCAACCTGCGTTGCAGCTATACTCGCGATGCTTTGGCATTGTCCCAAACAGCACATAGTCGGGCGTAGTTATCGGCCATTGTGGCAACGGCATCTTCATCGGATAAGTTGCCAAGCATCCACGCTTTGGCACATTCGGCAAATATTGTACGCCCTACGGCAAACCCTTTAACCAGCGGGTATTGCGCTGCAACTTTAAAGCTTGCAGCAAGCTTCTCTTCCGATTCGCCAAGGCCGAGTATAACTATACCCCTGGTGTTACTGTCGTTGTGTTCAATGGCATTGATGGTTTGCTGCCACGCATTTTCGGTTTGCATCGGTTCGAGTTTCCACCAGTCCGGATAAACGCCCAGATCATAAAACTGTTGTATAAGCTTAGCCGTGGTGTCATCGGTAACGGTACCAACTGACGAGGAAATAACTTCAAGTAAAAACTCCAGCCGGTGCCGCCGGCAAGCCTGAAACAAACGCTGCACTGTGGCTTGTTGTTGTGCGGTGGTGTCGGTGTCATCGTCCGGGTGACAAAAGCACAATACCTTCACTACCTGATCACGCGGCCATTCCGCCAGGCCGCCGCAGTCAGTGCCAAGTTCGGGTTCAAGCGTTAACGGACGTGACCCGGGCCATTCTGTCGGGCGCCCTATCCACAGCCCGGTGTCGACGGCACGATATAACGCATCACGTCCCAGCCTGCCGTCACAAAGAATACCGTAGCCGCCGTGTTCAGCGCTTTGTGCCGCCGCAGCGCCTGTATTGGCAACCTGACTGGCTGCCTGCAGGCACAGGTTTTTGAAGCGACCTATCTTCTCTGCACTTGCACCCTGCATTGCTTCAACGTGCGACCGATGATCAAACGCAAAGATTCTCATCTGTGGCCAGTCGAGGCTTCGATTGGTAGACCAGTGCATCTGTTCAAGCTGCACATCGTTGCGCAGATCGGGTTGTCTGATACCGCGTTCAAAAAAGAACTGCAGCTCTGCCCACGACGGATACGCCGGCGTGCAGCCATGCCTGCTAACTGCCAGCGCACCGCAGGCATTGGCATACTGCAGCGCAACCGGCCAGTCTTCGTCGTCGAGCCAGCCCTTCAGCAGGCCGGACATAAACCCGTCACCGGCACCCAGCACATTAAACACTTCGATTTTATAACCCGGCCCCGACTGACCGTCGTCAAGCGAATCGGGTATGGCACCACTGAAAGCCACCGCTCCCATCGCCCCGCGTTTACAGACCAGTGTAGCGCCGGATACCTCGCGTACTTTGCGAAGCGCTGCGACGGTATCTGTGGTGCCGCCGGCGATATGAAATTCTTCTTCGGTACCAACTACCAGATCAAACAACGCCATGTGCGCCAGCAGTTTACTGGTGACTTTGGCACTGGCAACGAAACGGCTTTCACCGTCGTTATGACCTGCCACGCCCCAAAGGTTGGGACGGTAGTCAATATCAAGCGCGGTTCGCGACCCCGCTTCACGCGCAATGGTGAGCGCTTTAACAGTCGCCGCTTCCACCTGTGGATTGCTCAGGTGGGTGCCGGTAGCCACCATGGCGCGGGCACTGCGAATGAAATCAGGATCGATGTCGTCTTCGGTCAGCCCCATATCGGCACAGTTTTCACGATAGAAAATCAGTGGAAACTGTTCCTGATCACGAATGCCAAGCAATACCAGCGCGGTAAGACGCTGCGGGTCGACTTTGACCCCGGTGGTGTCTACCCCTTCACGCTGCAGTTCTTCCTGTATATAGCGCCCCATGTGTTCATCACCAACACCGGTAATAACCGCAGACTTAAGGCGCAACCGTGCCGTACCGCAGGCAATATTGGTGGGACTGCCGCCGATGTATTTGTCGAAGTAACGCATATCTTCAAGACGGCCACCAATCTGCCCGCCATACAAATCAACGGACGAGCGCCCAATAGTGATGAGATCAAGTTTTTTGCTCAAACGGCACCCGGTAATTATGATGTTTAGTTCAGTAACCCAGTATACCCGTGAAGCCTGCAGTAAGGCCAAACGTGTTTACCGGCTACCGCACTAAAACCTCGACTCTTCGCTTCGGTGATGATTTCGGTCATTAAAGCTGAACATCCAGCCACCCTCTGCTGCGAAGCTTTTCAAGAAGACATGCCGGTACAGTTTTCGACAGGCACCGGTGAAAGTCCGCAATCCCATTTGTACTCATATCAGTTACAAACACCAAAAATTCTTCACTGACAGGCATAATATCTTTGTAGTTCGCAGCCGACAGCCTGCGCGCGACCTCAATAGCCAAATCTGTTGCAGGTTGCCAGTCGTCGTTTAGCAAACAATAGTGTTGCAGTAAAACGGCGTTAGTCTGTTCATGGTAGTCGTTAACCGCGATATTGATGTCAGATTCAGCAGGGTTCCATGCGGTGTGCAGATCCCCTTCCCCTGCGAATTTAGTAAAGTCTTCAACTGTGCGAACACCAATCCACCCGACCGGGCAGTCCGGGTAAACAAATATTCCCAACCAGGCAACAGGATCAGTGCAACCGGTGGTACGGAGTTGATCGACTACTTGCGGATAAATAAAATCGGCAAGAGCCGCGATGGTATCCGCTACAGAAAACTGCGGTGGCAACCGCAGGTACTGATATTGGCGCTTACCATTTTCAAGCCTGTAAACAGACTCAAGCTCATTTGCATCCCACTCGACAAAGAACTGTTGTTGTTTAAACTCACTGGACTGCTGCGATTTGCTTTTTACATGCTCGACAAATTTCACCACACGATTGCTTTCGTACTCATAACGCATAACTGATTCGATGTTGTCGGAATAGACCGCCATACAAACCAAATGATCTGACTCAAACAGTGCTTCGCTAGACTTCTTTGCTGTCAGTGATCCGCGCCAGGTGCTGTATTGTCGTTCCCGCAAAACATCAGACCACTCATAAAAAGTTTCTCCGTTAACCTGACCTTCCCCATCCGGCCTGAGAAACCAGTCGCGAACAACCACAGCCCTGCCATCATTGTTAAAGCCTGTTTGCACAGCTCCACCCGTTACATCCGGTTTTTGCTTTACATAACGACCAGCAACAATCCCATGTCGTTCATACCATAGCGGCACAGGTGTAAAGATGTGAGACCCCGACCAGCGCCATTGCACCACCTGTGACTCGGCTGCCTCTTTCGCCAGCTGATAGTATGAGCAGAGCGTGGAATATTGCTCTGTCACATGGTTTAGCAGTGTTCGCTCTGCATCTGTTAAAACAGGTGAGTCCATTACATGCACCTCCGTGATGACCGATGTCACTCCAGTGATGGTTGCCACTTTGCAGAGCATTTACACATTTCAACTGCCCGGAAACCCACCGGCACACACCGGCGCACCCATAGTTGCTTATTATCAGTATTGCTATGTATTATAACTACAAGTTTCAGGGAAGCGCATGTGAAGCCCCAGTTGCTTCTTTCGCGACCGCCATAACCCGTTGTTTAATGACAAATCTGCGCCGGCTGTCACCGGCTGAAATACCCATTTTATTGAGAGGACACTATGCTTCTACGCCGATCCGTTCTTGCCGGTATTTGTGCCGGTTTAATCAGTGCACTGGCACCTGTCGCCATTCAGGCTCAGGAGCACACACTGAAGCTGCAGCACTTCTTACCGGCTCAGGCAAACGTGCCAAAACTGGTGCTCGATGTTTGGGCAGATAAAGTCGAAGCGGATTCTGAAGGGCGCATTGAAATAGAGCGCTATGCCGGCATGGCACTTGGCGGCAAGCCACCTGAACTGTACGACCAGGTTGCCGATGGCGTTATCGACATTGGCTGGACGGTTGTCGGCTACACGCCCGGGCGTTTCCCGTCTACTGAAGTGTTTGAATTGCCGTTTATGGTCGACGACGCCAGAGCCGCCTCCTATGCCTACTGGGTGATGTATGAAGAAGGCATGCAAGAGCAATTTAAAGACGTTCATATGCTTGCCACCTGGGTACACGGACCTGGTTTATTTCACACCGCAGATCCGGTTGAAACACCAGCCGATCTCGAAGGCATGAAAATTCGCGGCGGTTCACGACTGGTAAATAAACTGCTTGAAGCCACCGGTGCCACCCCGGTAGGTATGCCGGTGCCGGCAGTACCGGAAGGTCTGGCCAAGGGCGTCATTGACGGCACCACTATTCCATGGGAAGTCACACCGGCACTGAAAATTCCAGAGCTGGTCGAAAACCATACTGAATTCGAAGGCACCGCACTGTACACACTGACCTTCGTTTTTGTGATGAACAAAGATGCCTACGCTGCACTGCCGGAAGACCTGCAAAAAGTCATCGACGACAACTCCGGACTGGAGTTTTCAATCTTTGCCGGCGGCACTCAGGCCGACGCTGACATGCCTGCGCGTGAAATCGCAGTAGATGCCGGCAACAACATTATCACCATCGACGCAGACACTGCTGCGGCTGAATGGCGACCAGTGGTTGAACCAATCTATGCTAACTGGATTAACGATATTAAAGAGAAAGATCTGGATGGCGAAGCCCTAATCAGTCGCGCCCGCCAACTGATCGACTACTACAACGAAAATGTGAAGTAACCCTTCTGTAAGTAACCGCTGTGGTGCGCCATGCACCACAGCACACTACAATCCACTTCATGTACCCATTCTTTAATCGCCTGTCACGTTTAATGGCCTACCTCGGCGGCATTATGCTGGTGGCGCTGATCATCATTACCTGCATATCCGTCACCGGCCGTTCACTAAACGGATTTATGCATTCGGCGTTTATGGAAACCTATGCACCCGGCATTGCAGCACTTGCCCTGCAATGGGGAGTCGGACCGGTAAACGGCGACTTTGAACTCATAGAAGCCGGTGTGGCATTTTCGATATTTGCATTTCTGCCGCTGTGCCAGATTAGCGCCGGACATGCATCGGTGGAAATTGTCACCAAAACATTTTCACCTGCGGCCAACCGTGTACTCCAGTGCGTTATTGATATTCTGTTTGCACTGGTGCTTTTACTCATTGCCGTGCAACTGTACAGCGGCATGATGTCCAAGATGCGTTCCGGACAAACCACACTGTTACTGGAGTTTCCTGTCTGGTGGGCGTATGCGCTGAGTTTAACCGGCGCTGTGGTTGCAGCACTGGTAGCTGTTTACGTGGCCTTTGTCCGAATGGCGGAAGTTACCGGTAATAAAACCATATTACCCACGCAGACAGGCGAACCGAATTGACTGACTTTGCAATCGGCCTGCTGTCGTTCCCTGCAGTACTGATTCTGATCTTTCTGCGAGTCCCTATCGGACTCACCATGTTTCTGGTGGGTCTGGTCGGGTTGGTCATTGTTACCGGTGAAACGACTATTCCGTTTGCCAGACTGAAGTCAGAAACGTTTACCACCTTTTCCAGCTATTCACTTTCTATTGTGCCGATGTTTTTGCTGATGGGGCAGTTTGCAACAGTCGGCGGCATGTCCGGTTCGTTGTTTAAAGCCGCGGAAAGCTGGCTTGGTCATCGCAAAGGCGGCATTGCGATGGCCGCTGTTGGCGCCTGTGCAGGCTTTGGCGCAATCTGCGGTTCCTCGCTTGCCACAGCCGCCACCATGAGCCGCGTGGCACTGCCAGAAATGCGCAAGTACGGCTATGCCGGTGGCTTTTCAACCGCCACACTGGCAGCCGGCGGCACGCTGGGCATTTTGATTCCTCCTTCGGTCGTGCTGGTAATCTATGCGATTCTGACCGAACAGAATATTGCCAAACTTTTTCTGGCGGCATTTATCCCGGGCATTCTGGCTGCCATTGGCTATGTGATCGCCATTTCCGTCTATGTACGCCTGCACCCTGAGGCCGCCGGCACCAAAGAGAGAATGCCGTACCGCGAAAGGTTTATTGCACTGCTTGGCGTTTGGCCGGTGCTATTGGTGTTTCTGCTGGTGGTTGGCGGTATCTACCTGGGCTGGTTTACACCGACAGAGGGTGCGGCTGTAGGGGCATTTGGCACCGGGCTAATCGCTTTTGTTAATGGTGGGCTCAACCGCCATACGCTAAGCGAGAGCTTCCTGGCTACCGCGCGCGCCACTGCGATGATCTTTTTTATTGTACTTGGCGCCGGCTTCTATAACGGGTTTCTGG
>CAYZVB010000108.1:1855-15004 GCA_964481315.1 uncultured Granulosicoccaceae bacterium | reverse complement strand
AATATTCATATGCAGGCGGTTGATGTAGACAAAACCGTACGCTCCGAACTCAAGTCGCAAAAGTCCTGTGTGGTGTGGTTTACCGGTTTGTCGGGCTCCGGCAAATCAACCATTGCCAATATCGTCGAGAAAAAACTCACCGAGCAGGGCAGACACACTTACCTGCTTGACGGTGACAACGTTCGACACGGCCTGAACAAGGATCTCGGCTTTACCGATGAAGATCGCGTCGAAAACATTCGACGCATTGGTGAAGTGTCACGCCTGATGGTAGACAGCGGACTCATCGTACTCACCGCCTTTATCTCTCCGTTTATTGCAGAGCGCAAGATGGCAAGAGACTTACTGGAAAACGATGAATTTCTTGAAGTGTACGTTGAAACCCCACTGGCCGTGGCGGAGCAGCGTGACCCGAAGGGCCTGTACAAAAAGGCACGTCGCGGTGATCTTAAAAACTTCACCGGCATCGACTCCCCTTATGAGCGCCCCGAGGCACCGGAAATACTGGTCGACACATCTTCTATGTCTGCCGAACAGTGTGCCGAGAAGGTTATTAGTATCATGAAACAGCGGGGCATTATTAAAGCACCGGAGTAATGCCATAACAGCATTGGCAAATGCCGGAGGAGTTGGTAAAACTCCTCCGGTCAGTAACCGTGTTAATGGCAACGCCTGCCATAGCCAAACCCCGACTGTCGTTTACCACTGGCAGCACACAGTTAATCACTGTACTCGACTATCAGCGCTGCATGATCACTTAATTCCTCAAGCCTTTCGCTACTTCGACCGGCCCACTCATGACGGAAACCTGTCAACCGCTCAGCAAGCTGCGGATGCATAAACACCTGATCCAGTCTGAATCCGTTGCGACCGTTAGGTGAGTACCACGTATACTCTCGCCCTTGCGGATTCCAAAGCCGGAAAGCATCATTCCAGCCGAGCATTTCGATAGACTCAATCCACTCATGCTCTATGCGGTTAAAGGTACGGGTTTCTTCATCAACACTGATCTTTCCCGAGTTCGTATCCCCCATCACCAGCGCCGGCCGTCCGCGCCAGCGTCGCAGCACATTTACCACCGCTTGTTGAAAGGGATATTTTAAACCGGTTGCACGATTGGGAATGTGCAGCGCTATAGCACAGAACGGCTCCGGTGCATCGATATTCACCGCCAGCCAGCGGGAATCACTGTCAGGTGCGTGCTTTAACTTCATCCGCTTTAACGGCCAGCGCGAAGCCACCAGCAAAGCGTTACGCGCAGGGTTACCGGTGTTTGCAGTAGTTTGCTGAAACACGAATCCGTTGTCGGCCAGGGTTGCTGCTATTGCCTTGCTCGGCGGCGTACTCCGAAACTCGGATAACGTAATAACATCAGCGTTTTGGCTTAGCAGGTAGTCGGCAATTCTGTCACACCTGACACCGCCGCCGGCGCGAATGTTCCAGGCAATACATTTGACCATAACGCAACAGTGAGCACTTGCAGCATAGGAATGCCAACCATGCACCATTCTGCGACAGGTTGCCAGACGCTAGTAGTCTGCGCAGTAGAAGAGGCTCTGCCGCGCAGACTACTAGGGATTTTGTAGGTACTGATAACTCAGACTTACCGGAAAAGCATCGCCGCTTTTGGTTGGTAAAGGGCCAAACCCCGAATAATGCAACAGGCGTTTGGTGGAAGCCTCGTAGGTAAGCTCCACCGATGGCAGCAGCATGCGCAGAACAAAGTTTCCTGCCGATACACGAACACAGTAATGCTCCGCCTTAATACACGCAGCACGCGTAATTACCAATGGCACCAGACGCGCACGATCGACCTGCAGAAAGTTGAAACGCACTTTTTTCCCTGCTGCAACGTTATCCCAGTGTGTGAGCAGGAAACGGTGAAAACCCGCATCAATCACCATCGGCTCTACCACCTTAACTTCGCGGGTATCGACCACTGCACGCATATTGTTTTCCAGCAGACGCAACGATAACACGCGCAGTTTGTCATCACCTGGAACCACCCGGTAACCACTGGAGCTTCGGTAGTCGAGTAGCTCAAAGGCGGGAAACTTTGACTGTGAGGTAAAACTCAGCCGCTTGCTGGCAATTTCATCACCCGTAGCCGAGCGATAGCTGGCACGCACCACATCGGCGACAGGTTCGTCGAGGTAATATTCAATATAGCCCGGCCTGCCGTCGTCGTGCGGGGTTCCCAGCGCCATCGCCACTGCGTCTTCGACGGCGGCAGGCGTTTCGCGGCCAGTCGCTGAAACAACGCCAACCGAC
Organism: uncultured Granulosicoccaceae bacterium; assembly: GCA_964481315.1. Classification (GTDB taxonomy): domain Bacteria; phylum Pseudomonadota; class Gammaproteobacteria; order Granulosicoccales; family Granulosicoccaceae. The sequence continues at coordinate 12,733 of CAYZVB010000108.1, read as the reverse complement.
AAGCAATAAACCAACACAATCAATAGCTTAAAGATACAGTTCATTAGCATCCTATAGTTACATACGTTTGCCTTTCCATGGCCACTGAACACACTCGTTGAAAATTCAGAACGGATTCAGTGATGCGCTGCAAAGATATCGGCGGAATCAATTCAACGTAAAGTGCTGCTGTGAACTCTACAAGAAATTTAACAATCCGCTCGACATGGCTGTTTCTTATCGCGTTATTGCTGACCGGCATCACTGCCGGCGCTGCTGCAGAAGTAACAACGGCCGATGGACGCCAGGCCAGCATTACTGAGAACGGTGTCACTACCGTGCACCACTACCGGCAACCGCTGCACACATCACCTGCAACAAACTCAACCGGCCCTGAACAGAAACGCACAATTCGACACCAGCAATTCGGACTGTGGCTCTACGATGTGGTGATAGGACTAAACAGCGACTACGACAACGACGGGCACTACTCAAACTTTTCTATCACCCTTGATTTCGACACCAGTCTGATAGCACCGCTGGTGTATGCGGTACTTTACGTCAGCATTGATGAAGGTCCGTGGAATGAGTACGCAGTGAGCGGCAACTTTACCATTGACGGCACAAACGCCAGTGATGCCTATACAATTCATGCAACGCTTGATTCAGGTTATCCGACCGGCTACTACAATCACTACATCGAACTGTACGACGCCTATAGCCACGACTTTCTTGTAAGCTATGGTCCGGGGGATCATCACTACTTTCATCACCTGCCGTTTGAAAGCTCGGTACACGACTATAGCAGCGGGTTTTCCAGTCGCGTATCACTGCAGTTCTCTGGCACAGGATCAATCGGGCCATTCAGCCTTGGGATACTGGCATTAGTTTTCGGCTTAAGGCTAAACCGCAGTCGCCGGCACCAAAAAACACTCCAGTAACCTGTTACCACCGGCTTTCAACCGGGAGTGCTACCGTCGAATGCTATAAGTGAGAGTTTGTCATTTTGCCTTCAACAAGGCGAAGCTCTCAGGTAATGTTGAACACCTTTTCAAGAGCTTCAACGCCGTGGAAGGCCAAATGACAAGCTCCCGCAGGGGCGGTTAATTAAAGTGCGTGCGATTGGCTGAGCAGGGGCCATCTTTGACAAACTCGTTTAGTGCAATGAAATTCAGAACTTGCAAACGCAATTTAATTAACCAACTCATTTATTGCATTTGATGGTTGCACTACACTAGACTGGCTAAAGCCATACCCGGTACGAAATCATTTCCCTGCCCCGACTCAAGTTCTTTGCCGCCGCCACTGTGATGATCTGGCTTGCGATCAGTTTGCCACTGGCAATACTGGCCATCTGGCTGTTTACCCTGCCGGTGACACCGACACTGTTGCTGAGTATATTACTGGCACTGCCACTGGCGGTATTCATGTGGTTCTCGGTGCAGTCATCCAACCTGATATACAAGTGGCCGGCACTACAGCTACTCGGACTGACCACCATTTTAATTACGGTACTACTGGTGACTGCACCACTGCATTTGTTTATGCAGGGCAGTGCCGTCGGCGGTATTGCACTGATCAGCTGGGCGTTACTGGCAATCTATGCGGCCATCGCTGCGCTGCGCGTAAAGAATATTCACTTAACACTACATAGCCCGAAACTACGCAATAAAAAACGCATTGTTCACCTGAGTGATATACACGCCGGCAGTCGCAGCAGCAAGTTCCTGAATAAAATTGTAGAACAAACCATTAGCCACCAACCCGATGCAGTGGTAATAACCGGTGACTTACTCGACTCAAGCGCCGTCGACGAATCGTTTCTGGCGCCGTTGAAAAACTTCACCTGTCCGGTGTGGATGTCACTGGGCAACCATGAGCGCTACGTCGATCTGGCACAGGCAATCGAAGCCATCGAAAAGCAACAGGTTTCTATTCTGCGAAATACCTCCAGCGCCTTTGAAGATATTCATATTATTGGCATAGACGATACCGACAATCCAAAAGATGCCAAAGAGGAGCTGGGTAAACTCAACATTCACAAAGACCGCTTTAATATACTGCTTTATCACCGCCCCGATGGCTGGCAGGCAGCCGTTGAACACCGCATTGACCTGATGCTTGCCGGGCACACACACGCCGGACAAATCTGGCCGTTCGGTTTGCTGGTCAGGCTACAGTTTCCACAACTGGCGGGTTACTTTAGCCACGATCATTCCAGCGATTCGGGCGCAACTCAGGCAAAGTCACACTTAGTGGTATCGCAGGGCACCGGCACATGGGGGCCAACACTGCGACTGGGTACGCGCAGCGAAATTATTGTACTCGACCTGCATCCCGCCGGTTAACACGTTTATACGTCGATTATTTTATACATCGGTCGCTGCCGCTCGTGCTCAGAGATTTGACCTTTTCGTAAATCACACGCCATGCAGGTAATAGCGGATACAGGCAGGCCATTCACAGTAGCTACCACATTGCGGTGAACATGTCCGCAGTAAACTGCCTGCAATGCTGTGCTTTGGTTAAAAACATTTAACAGCCGCTCAACCAGCGACCAGTCTTCAAACTGAAACGGATCGGGAATTTCAGTTACCTCGAACGGTGTGTGGTGCATAAAAACCAGCAGCGGCTTTGATCCGGTATCGTCAAACACCTGCTCTATGTGCTGCATACGCTTCTCACACAACGCACCTTTGTTACTATCAGTGCTGACGGTGTCGATCAGCAGCAGGCGTACGGGATAATTGTCCAGCGTATATTGGATATAACCATCACGGGTCTGCAACCTGTCGGAAAATGAATCGATCAGCTGTGAGCGAACATCGCGGTTACCAGGCATTACAAACCATGGCGCCTGCAACTGATCAAGCGCGTCGCGGGCCTGTTGATATTCTTCAGGCTTCGCATCGTGCGCCACATCACCGGTATGAATGACCAGATCAGGTGCCTGCTCATTTACCGCTGCCACACAACGCTGCAGATCGTTAAGCCGCTGTGGTGTATCGAGTGAAATGTGACTGTCGGATATTTGTATGATGCGCATATTCGGCTGAACTGTGCTGACTCAAATGGTAGGCTTTAGCGGTAACTTTCTACTGGCAATACAATGCAACAAAACCGCCCCTCTCTCGACGAACTGACCCGGCAACTCATTGAATTCCGCGACGAACGCGACTGGCGCCAGTTTCATTCACTAAAAGATCTGATCCTGTCACTGTCTCTCGAAGCGTCCGAGCTACTGGAATTATCCCAATGGAAGCCCGAGCAACAATTTGAACAGGAAGCAGGCACCCCTGCCATGAACCAGCGCCTGCAGGAAGAATGTGCCGATGTCTTATTGTATTTGCTGCTAATCAGTGAACGATGCGGTATCGATTTACAAAGCGCTGCTGCGAAAAAAATCGCAGCAAACGCGGTGAAATATCCAGTCGAAAAATCAAAGGGCTCATCTGCCAAGTACACTGAGTTATAAGACCCGGCAGATGTAAATACAAAGCGTTAAGTTTGATTCTGATAGTAGTCCATTAGAATTTCAGCCACCTCCGGTCGTGAAAACTCCGGTGGTGGCGCTATTCCTTTGCCAAGCATTTCTCTAACGGCAGTCCCTGAAAGCAGCACAAAATCTTCTTTGCCGTGATCGGGGGCTTCACGCATCATGACTACCTGATCAAGCTTTTTCGAATAAGCTGTATGGTCGGCCATAAACATTTCTATCTCTAATGCACCGGCCGGAATCTTCTCAAAAATTTCCTGCGCTTCGAACGGCTCGTAGTAGTCACCGACACCCGCGTGATCACGACCGATAATAAAATGTGTCGCCCCCATGTTCTGACGGAACACGGCATGCAGCAGTGCCTCGCGCGGTCCGGCGTACAGCATGTCAAAGCCATAACCTGTCACCAGCGCAGAATTGGCAGGAAAGTACACGTCAATCATTTTGCGAATACAGGCGTCACGGACCGGTGCCGGAATATCACCCGGCTTCAGCTTGCCAAGTAACATATGAATCACCAGGCCGTCTGCATTCAGACGGTCCATCGCCATGCGACATAGCTCTTCGTGCGCACGATGCATCGGATTGCGGGTTTGAAATGCCACTACCCGGTTCCAGCCATTAGTTTCTATGGATTGGCGGATCTGTTCTGCTGTACGAAAGGTGTCTGGAAAGTCGATTTCAAAATAGCTGAAGTTAAGCACTTCTATTGAGCCTGAAAGCAGTACATTGCCCTGCGCCATGAATTCGGCAACACCGGGATGTTCACGATCAGTAGTACCGTATACCTGCTGCGCGATAGACTCGATCTCGGCATCGGATAATTGCTCAACCGCGTCAACATGCTGCACGGCCAGTACCGGCTCGCCGTCGACATTGGGGTCTTTCAGTGCAATCCGACTGCCCGCGGCAATACCCGCCGCAGCACTTTCAGACATCAGGTTCAGCACCGGTGTCGGCCAGAACAACCCGTCTGTGGTCTGCATGGTATTGGCTACCGACACTGCATTGGCTTTGTTCATGTAACCGTCGAGCGGCGTAAAGTAACCACCACCAAGCATCACCGCGTTAGCGGCTGTGGCAGAACTTACGGTAATAGCTTTCAGCGCGCCTGCCTCTTCCAGCAATTTTTCACGCGCCGCACTGTCACTGACATAAAGCGGCTTCAGGACTTCTGATCCGTGGGGCGAGATTAGTTTCGACATAAGTTGGTTCCAGAAAAAACAGTAACAGATGGCCGGTCGGGTGCAGGCCGGCAGATTCGGCTGCGATTAAAAGTGATACATCGGGTACACCGCACCGTCGGTTTTACCCTTGTAGTTAAACTGCCGTTTTGCCATTTTATGGTAGGGCAGTTTATTGTCGCTCATGTACGCCTGAACATCTTTCTTGCTCCAGCGCGCCAGCGGATCGACCTTTATTAAGCGACCCTCTACATCAACCCGGTTGCGCGGCGCAGGCTGTGCATCAACATGGTACACGGCACTGATCCAGCACTTGTATTGTGACAAACAATCATTGATGTGTAACAACTGAAAGGAGCGACCCGGCATATCGCGGTAGTGCACCCACATGCGCTCGCAATGATCACGATCACCCTGTGCAACGTCAGTTTCGCGACCGTCGTTCATGGCAACATTGCTTAAGCCCAACTGCTCGACGATTTGCGACCGGTATTCGGCACTTTCTTCAAAGATTGGCGGACGCTGGCAAAACACCACAGGCGTGGCCGGATCAATCTCCGAGACCATATTCAGCACGCAAATGCTCGGTGCTCGCAACGATGACGTTACCACGGTTTCACCGGGAAACCGTTCGAGTATCAGATGTCGCAGCAACTCATGGGCGTCGAGTTCGCCACTGATCGCGCGAATTTCCTGTCTTAGCGACATAGCGGGAGTCCAATAAATTCAGCCTGATTTTATACCATTGCCGACGACAGTCCGCGACACCAATTGCGCACACTGCTAAGCCATCAGCGATAAATTCAGATTACAGTGCTTTATCCGCCGCGAACGGTATGCCGAAAGAGATAGTACCGGCGCCGGCAGGAAGTCCCGATAGCCGACAAAAAACAGCAGCTGGAACAGGCGCGCCCTGGCGGTTAAACCTCTGAAGCCACTGTCAGCAGCGACGGAGTACGTCGGCACACTGACATTCACTAATCCCACGCAAACCGCTACCCACCATTTAGCACGGACAGTTTCAGATCTTTTAACCTTGCTCTACCCTGCGGACTCATGCTTAAAAAGCCCTGCCTCATTCTTTCAACGCTGTCCCGATTGATTTGCGGCAACGCGCGACTCTGTGCACGGCGCTGCTGTTCCCGAGCCCTGAAGAAGTCACTGTCGTACGCATAAGCAATTGGCGGCTCCGACGGGTCTGTATTGTCCGTGCTATCCGGACCCTCTGCGATCAATCGTCGATCACCACGCGCAGCAATATAGGTAGAAACAAAATAATCACTAACGAGACCATGGTTCATACCCGCCAAACCGGTATTGCCCGCGTCAGTGATTGACCATCCCAGCTCTTTATTGATTTTAAAAAGACTGACCGCACGAATTGCTGGAAGGTTTTCTTCCAGAACAACCAGCATATCGCGAACCCAGGCATCTTTGTCTTCATTGAAATCGGAATTATCGCCGTTCTGCCCCCATACCGGATCCGGTACATCTGCAGGCTCTGCACTTCCATACTCTGCAATTACGATAGGCTTATCGGGGTAATTGCTCACCATTGTGCTGTACATATCGGCATAAACCTCGGTAAAAGTCTCCCAGCTGGTCCAGCTATAGTTGGTGCCCCAGTTGTAACCGTCAATGGACGTCCAATCGACAAACTCATCTCCTGGATAGTAACGGGTGATGTCATTGACTGAATCAATGTTCAAATTGTTAGCACACCAAACCCATTCGATATATTCGTTAACACCCTGCGTCTCAAACAGCTTATGTATATATCGCCACGCATCTTTGTATAGCTCCGGTGAATCGCTATACGAGTACCAGTTGCCATTAAACTCATGACCAAAACGCAGCATTATATCCGGCCGCTGTCCTTTATCATAACTGTTGCGCCACGCAATAAACCGCTCGCTCCATTCAATCAAATACGCATCCCATTGCCCTGCCACAATTTCCGGAAGTATATTGGTTTCCTTGCGATTCTGATCGATAGGCATCCAGCTGATCATCGGCACCATACCTGCACTGGCCACTTTTCTTGTCTGCCAGTAAAGCTGATCCCAGTCTTCGGTGAAGGCAGAAAAAAGCGTAATGAAAGACAACTCTTTGTGCAGTTGTTCATTCAGGGAAAGGATGTTTTCCTGCTTCCAGCCATTACCTGCCACGAATGCACCAAGCATCACACTGGCATGTGCAACAGTGGTCAGTGCCGACAACATCACAACGAAAATTACAAATACCTGCCTGCGCATACGGTCCTTCCACGGCTCCCGGTGATAAACAACCGGAGAAACGCGGGGTTGCGGCAACCCCGAAGGAAAATATAATCGCACGTGTCTCAAGTGTGAAATTCAACAGATGCAAACATCGCAAGCTATTGAAAATCGATGCAGAATGGTCGGACGCGAAAAATAAACGCGCGCATCACAAAACCAATGCCACCCCTTCCGGCAGCACTGCTTTCAACAGCAACAACTGTTACTAAAAAAGGTGTGCGCGAGCCGGATCAAACGTAAACCTGACCTGCTGACCGTTAGCAATATCGAGACTCTCCGGTGAGGCAAGGCGAAACGATGTCTGGCTATCCGTCACCAGCTCAACGACGGTTTCAGTACCAAGCCTTTCCACCAGCGTAACCGTGCCCTGAAGCGGACCGTTATCATCGAGCAGCATATGCTGCGGTCGCACGCCGAGTCTAACCGCATCGCCATTAGATTTATCCTGGCTCACCAGCCGCACGCCATCGACCGCAAGCCCTTCACCGTCAAACTGACCGAGCGCAGAACCCGCACCACCGGACAACACACCATCGAAAAAATTCATCTTCGGTGAGCCGAGAAATCCTGCAACAAATTCATTGGCGGGTGAATTGAACAACTCCATCGGACTACCCACCTGCATTACGCGGCCGTCTTTTAACACGACAATTTTGTCTGCCAGTGTCATCGCTTCTACCTGATCGTGTGTCACATAAATAGTGGTGGCACCGAGCTGATCATGAAGCTTGGCAATTTCTACCCGTGTGTCGTGACGCAATGCTGCATCGAGATTCGACAGCGGCTCGTCAAACAGAAAAACATCAGGGTTTCTTACAATGGCCCGACCAATTGCAACACGCTGCCGCTGCCCGCCGGACAACGCTGCCGGGCGGCGGTCGAGCAGATGTTCCATCTGCAGTATGGTGGCAGCTGCTTCAACACGCTGACGTATTTCAGCTTTGCTTACACCCTGCAAGTCGAGTGAAAACGCCATGTTATGAAACACTGTCATGTGCGGATAAAGCGCGTAAGATTGAAACACCATGGCAATACCACGCTTTGAGGGCGGCAGGTCCATCACCGGACGATCAGCAATAAAAATTTCGCCACTGGACAAATTCTCAAGCCCGGCAATCAGTCGCAGCAGGGTGGACTTACCACAACCAGATGGTCCGACAAAAACCACAAACTCGCCGTCGTCAATTTGCAGGTCTACATCATGAATAACCTGCACACTGCCGAATTGTTTATTTACCCCTCTGAGTGCAACCTGGGCCATTTATATTTCCTCAAAGGTGGCGGTTAATGATTCAAAATCAAAGGTGCAGCGCAGTGTTTGCTGCTCAGATATCCGGTCGAAGACAATCTGCTTTGCGCCACCGGTTACATCACTCATGGTATTGGCACACATCAGCGCCGGTTGTTCTTTGCGCCAGCGCAGAAAGTCTGCAAACTCGTTGTAAATAGAGTCGGGTCGGGCTGCCTCATCAAGAGCCGCCCTTTCAAGGTGTCGCTGGTCAATCGGCAACCAGGTACTATTGGCCTTGGAAAACCCGCCATTGGGTGCATCACCCTTCCACACCATCGGTGTTCTGCAGGTATCACGACCGAGAAACACCGGTGCGAACTCTATCCCCCACGGGTCCTGCATCTGTGCCACGGGGATATCCTGAACATCCTGCAAAGCCAGCTCCTCGCCCTGAAATACACAGGTCGAACCAATAAGACATGTCTCGAGCTTTAACAACAACAACTGCAGCGCCTGTTGTTGTGATTCCTGCAGCCCAAGCGGTGCCAGCTGCCTTGTGCCACTGCGAGGTACATCATGGTTCGAAAACGCAAAGCTCAGCCTACCACTGCCATTGAATGCATCGACCGCTTTGGTAATGGCAGTTTTAAGCCCATCAACATCCAGTCCGTCCCATTGCAGCAGATTAAAGTTGTAAGTCGCGTGCAGACGACCGGTGTCAGTGAATGTTTTACTGGCTTTAATCGGATCGTCACCATGCAACTCACCCATTAAATAACGATCACCGTAGTGATCTGCCACTGCACGGAATGACTCACTAAAGGATTGTATAGACGGTTGGTTGAGCTGCGCGCTGTCGTGCAACTGACGGAAAAAAGGTTGTTGCTGCTGCGGCAGAGGCCCAGGTACAAATCCAGGGTTTGGCTGATTATTCACATACGGTGCACTGTCGGCGTTTATCGTGTGCACAGCGTCCAGCCGGAAGCCGTCGACACCACGGTCAAACCAAAAGCGCGCTACATCCATCAATGCTTCACGTACCGCTGGATTACCATGATTAAGATTCGGCTGACTGCTTAAAAAGTTATGCAAGTAATACTGCTGACGTCGCGGCTCCCAGGTCCACGCCGGGCCACCGAAAAAAGACAGCCAGTTGGTTGGCGGACCACCATCGGCCAGTGGCTCAACCCAGTGAAACCAGTCGGCCTTGTCGTTATCGCGTGACTGTCTGCTTTCAGCAAACCACGCGTGCTGATCCGAACAGTGTGCAGGCACAATGTCGACCATGACTTTAAGGCCAAGCTTATGCGCCCTGGCCAGCAACTGATCAAAGTCTTCCAGAGTGCCGTACTCGGGATTAACGTCGCAGTAGTCAGAAACGTCGTAGCCAAAGTCTTTTTGCGGGCTTTTAAAAAACGGACTGATCCAGACAGCATCGACACCAAGATCGGCAATGTATTCAAGCCGGCTGGTAATACCCGGCAGATCACCAATACCGTCGTCGTTTGAATCCTGATAGGAACGCGGATAGATCTGATAGATCACCGCGGTTTCCCACCATTGTAGTTCGTCAGCGTTTATACCCTTACCCACCTTTAACCGACCCCGCGAGTAACCCGCGAATAAAGTAGCGCTGCATCGAAAGGAAAACGATCACCGGCACTACAATCGAGATCACTGCAGACGCGTTTAGCAGGTGCAACTGATCTTTAAACGTACCCAGCTGTTTTTGCAGACGGATTGGAAACACCAGATCTGAAGAGTCGGCAGGGCCAATATAAAGCGCCACAATCAGATCGTTCCAGACCCACAAAAACTGAAAAATACTAAATGATGCCAGTGCCGGCACAGACAGCGGAATAATCAGTCGAGTAAAAATCTGCAGGTGGCTTGCGCCATCAATACGCGCACTTTCCAGCAGCTCTTTCGGCAACCCGACAATGTAGTTGCGCAACAGATAGATGGCCAGCGGTAACCCGAACGCAGTATGGGTCACCCATAAACTCGCAAACGTTTTAGATGCTACCTGACAGGTACGGGTAGCCTCACAGTCTGTCATCCATGCGTTGAGCGAAGTTGCCCACGATGCTATTCCGCTAAAGCCCTGCAGCACCGGTAAAAACGCCAGCTGCGTTGGCACCACCATTAAAGACACTACAATCACAAACAACCAGTCGCGCCCCGGAAATCGCATCCATGCAAACGCGTAAGCGGCAAACGCTGCAATGGTAATAGGAATGATGGTTGCCGGAATAGTCACGATGAATGAAGAGATCAGTGCATTGGGCACGTTCTTGTTTTCAAACAGCACTTCTACGTAGGCATCGGTTCCAAACACAGGGTTTTGGTTTATAAATGCATCGAGGTTCTTGGGCTTTGGTGCCGTGGCTTCTGCAAACGTCCAGGTAAAATCGCCGTTGGACTGAAAAACAAACTCACCGCCACGAACATCCATCACCTCACCGGCAAACACCAGTTTACGGATTAATTTGGTTTTGCCTTCTTTTTCAGGGTCGGGCACGCGACCTTTAAACAGAATTGATTCTACATCTCCACTGACTTCGAAGCTGTCCCGCCCCTGATTCAGCCGCTCAAAGATGTTGCCGCTCATAGTGACAAACGGCTCAGTCCCGCCTTTGTCGTGGGTACCGAAACGATGACCAAGTTCGGTTGGCGTAAACGCTGTCCAGAAGCCTGAGGTTTTTGAGG
>CAYZVB010000108.1:0-1845 GCA_964481315.1 uncultured Granulosicoccaceae bacterium | reverse complement strand
CACCCAGATAACCACAATCAGTGCAAGAACTACATGTTTAAATGTACGTGTCATATGCGGCTACCTGCTTAGTGCCCGAGTTCTTTTTGTTCACGCCGAATACGTCGCGCGTTGTAGATCATGTTGGGGATGACCGTCACCATTAACATCACGGCAATAGCAGCAAACAGATTCTCAACATTGTCGCCACCAACCGACCAGTTGTTGCGAGCGTTTTCCATCATGGTGGCAAGCAACAACTTGTCATCATCGTTAGCCGACAGCGCATAGGGAATGTCGAACATTTTTAATACAAGAATGACCAGCGTGGTCCATACAACCACTACTGTGGAATAGATTTGCGGCAGCTTAACGCGGAAAAACATTTGGAACGGATTGGCACCGTCAATTTTTGCAGCTTCTATCGTGTCTTCCGGCACGCCACGCAAAGCCGCCGCAAATATCACCATGGCAAAGCCTGTTTGCACCCAGACCAAAATCCACATCAAAAAGAAATTACCCCAGAACTTTAAACTGTACAGCGGTTCGTTATAGGCGGCGGTATGGCCAAGCATCGCTTTCAGCAAGCCAATCTGATACGACGGTGTTAAACCGTTAATGGCCTCCTGCGGCTGTATACCGCCACCGGCAAAAATGTTTCTCCAAATCACCGCAGCACCAACAAAAGAGATCGCCATTGGTACAAAAATAAGGGTCTTGGCAACAATGCCCCAGCGCACTGAGTCAGCCAGCACCGCGATTAACAACCCCAGTGAAATACATACCGTTGGCACCAGCACCAGCCACATCAGACTGTTGCGCATCGCATAACGAAACTGCACGTAACCCAGTGCCGAGGAATCCCACAGGAAGGCATAGTTACGCACAGTGCGCGTACCGTCCGCTTCCTGAAATGAAAGACTTAACGTAGAAAAAGCAGGTACAAACAGAAACAACAGCAGCAACACCAGTGCAGGGCCAACAAATATCCACGGCTGTATGGCCTCGATGATGTAGGTTTCTCTGCCGGTTGAACCTTTGGACGCAACCCGCGCCAGCCCCTGATTAAGCCAGTTGGTCAGCCAGAAGTATAAAAACGAAAGCCCGACCGCAATAACAATTGAACGTATTGCAAAGCCTATCTTTGCAAAGCGCTCCTGCGTATCAAGCACCGCAAAGGACCAGCCGTTTTTCTCATGCAGCCAGGTGCCCAGGTGCACCATCCAGTCGTCGAGAGGTGATGTTGCGACATACGCAAGCACACCGGTAATCGGCAATACAAATAGAATGGTTAAAACGATGGCCAGCCCGTTTCCGGCGATAATAGGCCTGTTGGAACCCATAGCTAGTCCGTTGTTATTCAATCAATGAAAGCCGGCAGTCCAACGACTCTTTCGGCACGCTGATGGCGCCACAGATAATCAACGGCTGAAGAGCAGCCTGGCAGACGCCGGCAATGAAGGTTTAAATCAGCGGGCCTGCACTGAAGGCAGGCCCGCTGTGTAACGCAATTGCCTGAGTAAGGCGTACAAATTACTTAATTGCATCCCACGCTGACTGAATGTTGTCAGCAGTGGTTTTAGCGTCCTGACCATTGGCGAACGCTGTCATTTCAGACCAGAACGCACCTGCGCCGATTGCACCCGGCATTAAGTCCGAGGCATCAAAGCGGAAGGTTGTGGCACTGGACAGAATCTCACCCTGCTTACGCAGAGCAGGTGTTGCGTATGCACTCAGATCAGCACCTTTGTGTGCAGTCAGGAATGTACCCTGCTGCATCCATGCTTCGTGTGCAGACGCTTCTTTCATGTACTCGAAGAAAGCACGGGTTGCAGGGCTGTCTTTGGTCATTGTCCAAAGCGTGCC
>CAYZVB010000107.1:0-15087 GCA_964481315.1 uncultured Granulosicoccaceae bacterium | reverse complement strand
ATGCAGGGTGCCGCGCGGGAGGCTCACGAAGAGGCTAACGCAGTAGCTGAAGACCTGGAGTTGTTTGGTGTTTACAGCCTGCCGCGCATCAGTCAGGTGTATGTGATGTTTCTGGGGCAGTTAAAAGACGGCAAGGCACACGCCGGTGAAGAGTCACTGGAAGTCGGTTTGTTCGATGCTAATGAAATACCATGGCAGGAGCTTGCGTTTCCGGTGGTAACCGAGTCACTGCAGCAGTTTTTTTCAAGAGATCAGTCGGTCAGTCAGCGCGCCTACCTTGCCGATGTACACAGCCGCCCGGGACAGGATATTAAAGTTATTCGCCATCATTAAGAACAGGTAGCTTTTAATCAGTTTGAAAGCCGTAGTTTTTTAATATTGCTATTGCTTCAACTGACTTTAAAAACTGTAAGAAGCGCTCACTACCCGCTGATTCTGTTACCGACGCAATTGCATGTTGCACCGACTGGTAGTGCTTTGAAGGCAGTACAACATATTCACCTTCGAGCGATGTTGCCAGTGATTGTGACACCAGTGCAAAACCGGCCGCTCCCGAGCGCGCAAACTGCGCTGCCTGCGATACTTTTTCTGCCACTACCAGCTGCGGTTTAACCTTTTGCCACAGCTGCATGGACTGCAGCGCTTCTTTGGCCGCTTTGCCATAAGGTGCATGTGAAGGATTAGCGATGGCTATCTTAAAGTTTCTACCTTCATAACTGCCAGCCTGTATTGCCGCGGTAAACAGTGTTAGCAGATCTTTATCTGCCGAAGTTGAGTTACGATACAGCACCAGCAAACCACTACCCAGCTGCTGTGATTTAACAGCCCGTGTTGCCTGAAGTTTTTCAATTAACGCTGCATCGGCAGACAGAAACAGATCATACGGTGCACCCTGCACTATTTGACGGTATAAATTTCCCGACGACCCGTACACCGGCTGCACTTGTTGCGCGCTACTGTCGTTTGCATAAACTCCGAGCAACTCCTCCAGAACAAACCGCATTGACGATGCAGCTGCAATTCGGGTGACCTGTTCACTGGCATGCGTTGCGGTGCACAGCAGTAACAGCAGGAATGCCTGCAGCGTAAGCCCTAATGCGCCCTTAATCACCATGTTTAGTCTGCATTCGAATCAAGCTTTGCCAGTGCCTGCGGGGTATCGTAGTCGATGAATATAGCGTTACTTTCAACCGGCACTTCAACGACTCTGTCGGGGTATTGCTGCATAAGAAATTTCGCACCGCTATCACCGGTGTGTTGTAACAACGTATCGAAAAACGCGCTGCCCACCAGCACCGGATTACCACGTTTGCCATCGTAAACCGGCACCGCCAAAATCCCTGATAACGGCTTTTCACTTTCACAGTCAAGCAGTGTGTTAATTAGTTCAGCCGTAACGCCCGGCATATCGGCAAGGCAGACCAGCACAGCATCAGCTTCGGGCGGCAGTCGCGAAATACCATGCGATAGTGAATGTGCCATTCCCTGCGCATGTGCCGCACAGTAGGCAAGTGTGACGTTAGCACCGGTTAACAGCGATTCGATTTTTTCGTGCTGGTGTCCGGTAACCACAATCACGTCATTCACGTTGCTGTTTACTACGCTTCGAACCACCTGTTGCACCATTGGTACACCGCGGTCTTTGACCAGCAGTTTGTTGGTGTTGCCTGCGCGACGTGACGCACCGGCAGCAAGCACCAGGGCAGCGATGTTTAGGTTTTTATGTTGGTCACTGCTAACTCGCGGTTGCGGCCTGTCGAGTGCTTCGGTCAGTAACCCACCCACCGCAAGCGAGTTTAACCACAGCGGTGAAATCTCCACTCCACAGGCAAGCCTGTCGAGCAGTAAATCGAGGCCGTTGAGTTTAGGTGATCTGGCACATCCGGGTAACCCGAGCACCACACATCCGTTTAACTCACCCAGCAACAACAGATTACCGGGGTCAACCGGCAAACCGTAGCGAAGCACGCGACCACCGGCGGCTTCGATGGCAGCAGGAATAACATCAGCACGATCACTAATTGCCGAGGCACCTGCTATTAATATCCAGTCGACATTATCGGTAACACTGGTGTTTAACAGACCAACCAGTGATTCAACCGTATGATCACAACGCTTTTCTGCAACCAGTGTGGTATCGCGAACCATTAACCGCTGTTTAATTACACGGCAGGTTTTATCTAACACCGATTCTTTTACTGTTGGCAGGCAGGTTTGCAGCAGCACGGCACGGTGGCTTTGCACCGGCTGCACAGCAATGCCGCAGGTAATTGCGCTAACCACCTGATCAAGGACTTCAGCTTCCACACCGTAGGTAATTATTTTGCAGGTTGCGACCATTTTGCCGGCCAGCACCCAGGTGTTTTCTGCAAGCGTGGCAACAGTAATACTTTCACTGATGCTGTTGATGGCAATAATAACCTGCCGGTCAAAACTGAGCAGCCCGTCATGCGTGCCAAACAGATTAACGCGCCCGGTACTGGCTTTATCAAGACGAATACCCTGCCCGCCCAGGCTTTGCGCAATACGCAGCGCGGCGGCATTTTCGTCAATGTCGTTATTGTCGAGCCGTGCGATGGTTATGCATTCGACGCCGGCTTCGAGTAGTTCATTGACCAGCCCCTGGTCGATTGCGCTGCCTTTTTTCACACGCCGCTGGGGCAGCTGGATGCTGTGCGCCAGAATGCCTCCCGCGGCCTCGGACGGCGCTACTTCACCAAACCACATCGTCAGGCCCTGCGTCCGGCAACGCTGGTCAGCCGTGGTGAGAGATCATGCAGGAATTCGACAGAAGGGAAATTAACGTTCACTTGGGGCGGGTGCGGTAGAGGTTGGGTTCGATTATATAGACAGTCGAAATCCGCCGCGCACTGATCACCCCGGTTTTGTAAATTTCACACTGTGTAATTTCTTTTGTGAAATTTGAATCACGTACCAATACACTGTTCTGGAAATAAATTACCGCCTCAACCGTTTCTTGCCGATACAACTCCTTCAAGAGTCGGCCGTTATGGTTGTTACAGCGGGCAATTTGCCCGCGGGATCGAATTACGGAAAATTTTAGTATGTCGAAATCCTTCAACACACTTATTCTCGGCGCTTCATATGGTTCGTTGCTGGGCTGTAAAATGGCACTTGCCGGACACCAGACCACACTGGTGTGTACCGCCCCCACCGCCGAACTAATCAACAAATCGGGCACTGTGGTGCGATTTCCGGTGCGCGGGCTCGATGAGCCGGTGATTGTGAAATCCGCAGGGCTGCCCGGCAAAATCGATGCAGCTACGCCGGCAGAGGTAGATGTCGGGCAATATGACCTGGTAGTGCTGGGCATGCAGGAGCCACAGTATCGCAACCCGGAAGTGCGCGCCCTGATGGACAAAATTGCCGCGGCCCGCATTCCATGCATGGCGATTATGAACATGCCACCGCTGCCTTACATCAAGCGCCTGCCGGGTGTGGACGCGGCGGCTGTGACTTCATGTTATGCCGACGCCTCCGTCTGGGACAATTTCGAGCCCGGTCTGGTGACGCTGGCAAGCCCGGACCCTCAGGCTTACCGCCCGCCCGATGCCGACAAGAATGTGCTGCAGGTGAGCCTGCCGACCAACTTCAAGGTTGCCAGTTTTGAGTCTGACGAACACACACAAATGCTGCGCACCATTGAAGAAGACATTATTGCCGTGCGGTTCCCTATCGACGGTGGCGAAACCGAACTGCCGGTTAAGGTAAAAGTGCACGACTCTTTATACGTACCACTGGCAAAATGGAGCATGCTAATGACGGGCAACTACCGCTGCGTACAGCGCGACGGCATGATCCCGATTCGCGATGCAGTACACTCCGACCTTGAACAGTCGCGCGAAATCTACGACTGGACGGCAACTGTGTGTCAGGAACTCGGGGCAGACCCGAAAGACCTGGTGCCTTTTGAAAAGTATGCCAATGCAGCAAAAGGTTTGTCACAACCGTCATCTGCTGCCAAGGCACTCGACAGAGGTGTTGCAGCGATAGAGCGGGTTGACAAGCTGGTGCAGTTACTTGCCAATCACAAACGCATGAACAATCCGGTAGTCGATGAGATTGTTGAAAACGTGCAGTGGTATCTGGATAAAAACGCCGGATAAGAAAGTGTTACTCAGGCAGCGCGCCCGGCCGGCGCTGCCTGTCCCTTCACCGTCACTACCACTGTCCCAGGGTGTATTGTTTTTCAGCCGCAGCGTCAATAATCGCTTCTGAGCGTACCGGCAGATCATCGAGTGACTCTGCGTACTCCGCAAACAGAGTCTTCAAAAAAGCTGCATCAGGTCGTTGCTCTACTGCGGCTTTATTCCACCAGAGCATTTTTCCATCACGCAGTTGCGCGTAAATATTGCCGCTTTCGCTCTCTGCGAAACTCACCTGCTTAATAGTGCCAAGACAGCGTTTTATAAACCCGCTATGGTCGGCAGCGCTGTCATCCGTTAACACATCGGCTGCAGTTGCAGCATCGACGTTCACTTTTTTATATCGCTCAACAGCACACATTAACTCAACATCTAAAATTGTCATGGCGTTGTTCCAGCCAAACGCAGCCGTTTTCGGCAGCTGGCCTTTCTCTACGCTGTTGTCAAGAAATTCAAAGTGCAGCTGTTTGTCACCGGAAAGTACCCACGATAAAAACAGATCGGGCATTCCGGTGTAGGCTTCAATGTTGTGGTACAGCAGATCATCAACGGCTTTGAACCTGCCGGTAGTCTGCCCGCGCTCCCACGCACGCACGACGGTTTCAGCCGGTGGTGTAATCATGAAGTATAAAAATATCTGATGACCAAAACGTGACAACAACCGGCTGTCACGGCTATGGCCGCCGTTGTCGACGTTGAAACTGTCAAACCTGAACCGGTCTATCAATAAGTGTGACACCTCGCCTTTGGCAGCTTTTTGCGCCATGTAGTGATCCAGCTTTTTATCGACAATTTCAAGCTCCTGACCGGTAAGCATAGCGGCGTACTTGTAGTCATCATCCAGTGAATCATAGTCGAGCAGGTACTTGCGCCAGTAGTCGGGACTGATTAGTGCGAAGTCTTCCCACGGGATATTGAGTTTGTCTGCCAGCTGTCGCTGCTGCGGGCGGATGGTACTTTTGCCTGAAGCCGAAGCGCCTTTTACATTCATCACCACAGGCTTTAGCTGCACCGGCAATAAACGGTAGTTGTGTGCTGCCACTCCGACTTTAAACACAGGCTCAACCAGCGTTGCGATTAATGTACTACCAGTGTTGTTGCAGGCCATATTAGTGGCAATGTCAGTAATTAACCCGGGGCGGTTCATGACCCGACCGCGCATGGCCATCATTGAACCGACGACTTTAACCAGCGCCTGCAGTGCTGCAACTTGCAGCGGCGGTGCCTTTGTGGCTATGCGCTGTTTCCAGTTTGCAAGCGCTGCTACCTCGGCTGGCTCATCCGACGGTTTGCTGTTTGCTGGTGACTCTGACTTAACCCTCCCGCCGAACAACCGCTGCAACCAGGAAGCATCTGATTTTGTATTGTCCGCAGTGGCAGGCCGCTTAAACAGACGCGTTTGTATTTCGCTTTCTATAAACTGCCGGATAACCAATTGTTCCTCGTCAAACGCTTTTTGCATTGCAGGAATTTCAGGCAACGTATATTCATACAGCGCCGCCACCATGGCGCGCAGATTAATACCCAGGTCTTCGTAGTTTGGTCCGTCAGGTACGGTTAAATCTGAAGTAACGCGCACCAGTAGTTCATGCACCACCAACCGCTCGACACGAAGTGCAATAAGCTCATTGACTGAAAGGCCGCAAAAGTCTGCAAGCTCTCGCGCACGCTGGTAATCAACAGTTGCGTTTTCTGCGCGAAACAGAGTGATCTGCGGTTTTAGCGACTCCGGTATCTGCGAGGTGATGCCCGGGTTCCAGGCATCACATGCAGATTGATTCGGTGCAGACATTGTCTGGCTGGCGTTTTATTAAGCCGTCGGAGAAGTACCGCGTGTTTTGTCTCTGAGCACCTTAAGCAGTGGCAGGAACAACAGCACCAGCGCAATCACGGTAATCGGCCCTGCGACCGGTCGATTAAAAAAGATCGCAAAGCTGCCATCGGATAACAGCAGAGACTGGCGCAGGGTTGGCTCGGCGATAGGGCCGAGCACAATGGCAAGTACCGCAGGTGCCAGTGGGTAATCTAGTATGCGCAACAGATACGCACCAATTCCGAATATCAGCATTAACCAGACATCAAACATGTTCTGATAAGCGGCATAGGTACCGATCACACTGAGTACAAAGATCATGGGCGCGAGAATGGTAAATGGCATTCTAAGCATCCAGAGAAATATCGGAATAAACGCCAGATTAACCAGCACCGCGACCAGGTTGGAAACATAAAAACTACCGATCAGCGGCCAGACAAAATCAGGTTGCTCGGAGAACAATAGCGGCCCTGGCTGAAGGCCCCAGATCACCATACCGGCGAGCAGTACTGCCGTGGTTGGTGAGCCGGGAATACCCAGTGTCATCATCGGCAGCATGGCACCGGTTGATGCCGAATTGTTAGCTGCCTCCGGTGCGGCCACACCGTTAACGTTGCCTTTGCCGTAAGAGTCTTTGTCTTTCGACATCATTTTGGTCACACCATAGGCCATCAGTGAACCCGGTGTTGCACCGGCTGCCGGCAATATGCCAACAAAGAAACCAAGAAAAGAACCAACAGTGGTGCCTTTCCAGGCACGTGGGAATCTTTTAATAGCAGAGGTGACTGAAGTGAAGTTGACGTTGGCTTCTGTCATGGTGACTTCACCGCGTGTCGAGTTGATGGTCCAGATCATCTCGCCAATACCATAAACACCAATGGCCAGTACCAGAAAGCGAATACCGTGTGAAAAGCCGGTGGTATCTATCCAGTCCGCAGTGGCCGGGAACAGATCCAGAGGATCACCAAACTGCAGTCGCGGTTCACCGGTAATAATGTCGAAACCGACGGTGGCCAGCACCAAACCAAGCGCAATTGAAATAATGGTTTTGGGGATGTCATCACCACCCAGCCCGATAAACGTTGAAAACGCCAGTAGCATGAGTGCAAAAATTTCCGGGTTACCAAACTTCAGCGCTACCGATGCAAGCGGTGGTGCGAAGGCGGTAAAAAATATGTTGGCCACCGTTGCACCAATAAACGATGCAATGGCTGCAGTAACCAGCGCGCGCTCGGCCTTGCCCTGCAGCGCCAGCGGCCTGCCGTCAAAGGTGGTTGCCACCGCTGTGGACGCCCCCGGAATGCCAAGCGTAATGGAAGAGATTGCTCCACCGTACATAGCGCCGTAATAAATGGCGGCCAGGAAAATCATCGGTGAGGTTGCAGAACCGGTGATGTCCTGAATAACAAAAGTAAACGGCAGCAGAATGGCCACACCGTTGACCGAACCGAGCCCGGGCATCGCGCCGACAAACAAACCAACCACCACCCCGACTACACACAGCCCGAGGTTAATTGGCATGAGTGCCTGAAAAATACCATCAACCAGAGAAGGAATAACTTCCATGCGGCAGGCCCCCTACAGGAAAATATCGTAAAGCGGGAGAAACAGAGGTTCTGAAATTCCTTTCGGCAACACAATACGCATTGCCACATCAAAGAAAAAGAAACAGAACACGGGTGTCAGCACGGCGATTAACAACGTACGTCGCCAGGTGTGACGACCAAGAAACCGCAGGTAGTACACCAGAAACAAAAATATACCGGCATAGAAACCAAGCCACTCAATAAGGCCGAGAAACGCAAACAGCCCACCGCCGACCAGCAACATCATTTTCCATGAATAACCATCCATGTATGGCTGATCGGATTGTGAAGGCGGGGATGTTCTGCGCCACCAGTTGACCATTACCCAGATACTAGAAAGGAACATCACCAGCGACAGCCAGAACGGCCAGAAGCCCGAGCCAGGTGCACCCGTTTCGTCAAAGCCGATATTGTCAAACCGTGCGATTGATGGATCCCACGACGGACCTTCGCCACTCTTCCACATCAGATACACAGACAATAGTGCCAGCACTATTGCGGTGATCAGTTCTGCGATTCGCATGGTTGGGTGGCTTCCTCGATAGGCTACAGACGATAAAAACCGCCACTCTGAAACAGAGTGGCGGTGAACACTTTACTACTTGATGGCGCCGGAGGCTTTCAGAATAGTCTCATGACGGCCACGCTGAGTTTCCCAGTAACCGGTAAGATCAGACCCGGCCATGAAATCACCCATCAGTGATTTACTGGACTTGTAGTCCTGCCAGTCACCCGACTCATACACTTTGCTAAACAGACCTGTGTAGTACTCGAGTGCTTCGTCAGACATACCCGGTGCACCAACTACAGAACGCTGCATAAAGTATGAGAAGTCAGAACCGGTTTCTTTCAATGTTGGTACATCAGGGAACATTGGCAGACGCTCGTCAGTGAAAGCCACCAGTGGAATAACATCACCGCTTTCATAAAAACCAAGTGCTTCCGACGGGTTGTTTACTGAACTGTCGATTTGCTCACCGGCCAGATCTTTAGCAACTGCACCACCACCTTTGTATGGAATGTACTTGATAGACAAGCCATACGCTTCGTTCAGGTGATCGGTAATGATGTTGTCTTCGGAGTTTTTACCGGTTCCACCCATTACCCAGCCCGAACCGCGTTTCTCGGCTTCGGCAAGGAACTCTTCAAAGTTGTTGATACCTTCGTTCTTGTGCACCCACAACAGGAAGGTGTCTTCTGCCATACGACCGACCGGGGCAAACTGCATGATATCGACATCGAGACCAGGCTGACGCAACGGCGTGGTAAAGAACGAGTTAAGCGTTACCATGATGGTGTGATCCGGATCGGATGCACCTTTCATGTGCACCAGTGCTTCAGCACCCGAGCCACCTGATTTATTGGTTGGTACCAGTGGGCGGTTGGCAAGGTTTTCTTTTTCAACAATTGACTGCATGAGTCTGGCCATTTTGTCAGCACCACCACCCTTACCGGCCATGATGACAAAATCTACCGGTTTGGTCGGCTCCCAGGCCTGCGCTATTCCTGCAGCGCTCAACGCCAGTCCCGCTACAGCACCGACAATCGCTTTTTTGTATGACATAGTATCCTCTCTTTTTTCTATTGCATACACCTGCGTAACACAGGCTTGGTGTCCAGGCGCAAATCCTTTTGCACCCGGGATGTTAGTTAAAACAAGCCTTCGATTTCACCCTGATCGTTTAATCGGATGACTTCGGCAGCCGGCGCACGCGGCAGACCCGGCATGGTCATGATGGCGCCACACACGGCGACAATAAAACCGGCACCGGCTGATAATCGCACTTCACGAATCGGAATACTGTGACCCGTTGGTGCACCACGAAGATTAGGATCGGTGCTGAACGAGTACTGTGTTTTTGCAATACACACTGGCAGATTGCCGTAACCCGCTTCTTCCCAAGCTTTTAGCTGATCAACCACTGCGTTGTCGGCAATGACCTCATCAGCGCGGTAGATTTTCTTGGCAATGGTTTCGATCTTTTCAAGCAGCGGCATCGAGTCCGGATACAGAGTCTGAAAGTTAGCCTTGCCTTCATCAATGATGCTGACAACTTTGTTAGCGAGATCTTTGGTGCCGTCAGAACCGTTGGCCCAGTGCTTACAGACAATGGCTTCAGCGCCCTGAGATTCTACAAACTTCTGGCAGGCGGCAATCTCCGCTTCGGTGTCGAGTGTGAAGTGGTTAATTGCAACCACCACCGGTACACCAAAACGATTGAGGTTTTCAATGTGACGCCCAAGGTTGGCACAACCTTCTTCTACAGCCTTGACGTTTTCTTCGTTTAAGTCTTCCTTCGCAACACCACCATTCATCTTCATGGCGCGAATGGTTGCAACCAGCACCACAGCCGAAGGTGCAATACCGGCCTTGCGGCATTTAATATCGAGGAACTTTTCGGCACCCAAATCTGAACCAAAGCCCGCTTCTGTCACTACATAGTCTGCAAGCTTAAGTGCGGTTTTGGTTGCAATAACCGTGTTACAGCCGTGTGCGATATTGGCGAATGGTCCGCCGTGAACAAACGCCGGGTTATTTTCGAGCGTTTGTACCAGGTTAGGTTGCATGGCATCTTTTAACAGTACAGTCATTGCACCGTCTGCCTTGATATCGCGACAGTAGATGGGCGACTTGTCACGGCGGTAGGCAACGATAATGTCACCAAGGCGCTTTTCGAGATCGTCGAGATCATTGGCAAGACAAAGAATCGCCATGACTTCTGACGCCACAGTGATATCAAAACCTGCCTCACGCGGGAAGCCGTTGGTGGCACCGCCAAGACTGGTGGTGATTTGTCGCAGCGCGCGATCGTTCATGTCGAGCACTCGACGCCACACGACGCGACGCGAATCAATTTCGAGTGCGTTGCCCCAGTAGATGTGGTTATCGATCATTGCCGCAAGAAGATTGTGCGCAGAAGTAATGGCGTGAAAGTCACCGGTGAAGTGAAGGTTCATTTCTTCCATTGGTACGACCTGAGCGTAGCCACCACCAGCAGCACCACCTTTCATACCGAAGCACGGACCAAGTGATGCTTCACGAATACAGATCATGGCATTCTTGCCAATCGCATTCAGACCGTCGCCAAGACCAACCGTGGTGGTGGTTTTGCCTTCACCGGCCGGAGTCGGGTTAATGGCGGTAACCAGAATCAGCTTGCCGTCTTCCTTGCTTTGCTGCGCCTTAATAAATTCTGCAGAAACTTTTGCTTTATCGTGACCATAAGGCACCAGCGACTCGGACGGTATGCCGAGCTTGTCGCCTATTTCCAGTATGGGTCGTTTGCTTGCTTCGCGGGCAATTTCGATATCGGTTTTAACTGACATGATCTTTCCTGTGGGTTGAGGGCCTAGCTGCCCAGTGTATCGCCAACAGCCAGCTTAGAGGAAGCAGCCCATTCGCTTGCAGAGACCTTTTCGCCGCCTTTAGGCTTCACCCGTTTCATCAATATCCGACCGCCGACACTTTGTATCGTAACGCCGTCGCCGGTAATTTCCATGACTCTGCCGGCAATGCCATCACCGGCAACTTTGGCACAATCGTAGACGCTAAGTTCAGTGTCGTTGTGAGTGGTCCAGGCGCCCGGTGCCGGATTGGTACCGCGAATTAAGTTGTAGACCTGATCGACCGGTTTATACCAATCGATGTGTGCATGTTTTTTGGTGCAGCGTCGTTCATAGGTGGCGGCGGCCTCATCCTGAACAATGTGCGGCGGGTTACCGGAACGAAACAACTCACACACCTGCAGTACTGATTCAACTGCCGATGGATATATCTTTTTAAAGTACAGGTTAATAACGGTGTCGTCAGCATCGATCGGGCATTGCCACTGCAGCAGCACATCGCCTTCATCGAGGCCATCGGTTGGATAGAACCACGAGTAACCCGATTCAGTGCGACCCATAATGATTGGCCAGTTCACAGCGGACGGGCCGCGATGCAGTGGTAGCAACGACGGGTGAAAACAGATACTGCCCTGCTTTGGAATATCCCGCGCCGCTTCCGGTACAAATACATTGACGAATGCCATGATCATTAAATCGGCGTTGTAGGATTTGAGCTGTTCGAGAGAAGCTTCATCGTTGAAGTGCGCGGGTTGCTCTACCGGAAAACCTTTTTCAAGCGCAAACTCTTTGATTGGGTCGATGCCTTTTTTATCGGGCTCGCAGTACACCGCGACCACTTCATCTTTGTTTTCATCCAGCAGTTTGGCCAGTACATCTTTGCCAAATGCCTGCTGCCCCATGACGATTAATCGCATTGTTTCCTCCCCCGCCCTGCGCTTTACGCTTTCACTTCGCCAACAGCACCTGAATCGATAACCCGTTTCAGATCATCACCGTTGTAGCCAAGCACATCACTGAGAATTTCCTGTGTGTGCTCACCAAGCAGTGGTGATCGAACGACATCGACTTCGCTGTCGGATAGTTTTATTGGGCAACCCACACTCAGATACTCGCCGCGCTCGGGGTGATCAACTTTGACCATGGTGCCGGTGGCGTACAGCCCTTCGTCTTCAGAGATTTCTTTCATTGAAAGGATAGGACCGACCGGAATATCGAGCGGGTTGCAGGTTTCCATGACTTCGTATTTGGTTTTGGTTTTGGTCCACTCTTCGACGGCGGCAAACACTTCGTTAAGTTTGTCGAGGCGTTCAGGTGGTGTGGCATAACCTTCTTCGGTTTTCCATGCGGGTTTGCCAATCACATCGCACACTTTTTCCCATACTGCGGCCTGCACAATAAAGTAGGTGTAGGCGTTTGGATCCTGTTCCCAGCCTTTGCATTTGAGTATGCGTCCGGGTTGACCGCCGCCAGAGTCGTTACCGGCGCGCGGCGTGGAGTCACCAAAAGGCACACCTTCACCAAACTGCGAGTACTCTTTTAACGGGCCTGCGGCAAGGCGCTGCTGATCACGCAGTTTAACGCGCGCCAGATTCAACACGCTGTCCTGCATGGCGCAGCTGACTTTCTGACCGCGGCCGGTTTTTTCACGCTGGTATAACGCCGTCACAATGCCGAGGCAAAGGTGCAGGCCGGTACCAGAGTCACCAATCTGTGCGCCGGTAACCAATGGTGGACCATCGAGAAAACCGGTAGTCGATGCAGAACCGCCGGCACACTGTGCGACGTTTTCATAGACCTTGCAGTCTTCGTATTTGCCGGGACCAAAACCTTTGATGGAAGCCATGATGAGCTTCGGGTTGATTTCCTGAATACGCTCCCAGGTAAAGCCCATACGGTCGAGCGCACCGGGTGCAAAGTTTTCGACCAGCACATCGCACTCTTCGATCAGGCGGGTTAATACTTCCTTGCCGGTTTCGTTTTTAGAGTTGAGCTCTATCGATCTTTTGTTGTGATTGAGCATGGTGAAGTACAGGCTGTCTGCACCCGGCACATCAATGAGCTGCTTGCGGGTAGCATCACCCACACCCGGGCGTTCGACCTTTATCACATCAGCGCCGAACCAGCCGAGCAGTTGCGTACAGGTCGGACCTGACTGTACGTGTGTGAAATCGAGTATTTTTATACCTTCTAGTGCTTTCATTTGGCTTACCTGGACGAATTCGTTAGCTGTTTACCGGCTGCAGTTTTACAGCCATTATTTCTTCACAACGCTCTGAGGATTAAGGTTACCGATGCGACCGCTTTCGGTGCCTGCGTTTTCGTCGATGATAGCATTGATCAATGTTGGCATTCCGGAATCCATGGCTTCGTTAACCGCCTTTGACAAGTCGTCACGATTGGTCACGTAGACACCGTTTCCACCAAACGCTTCCATCATTTTTTCGTAGCGACTGTCTTTAACAAACACCGTCGGCGCGACATCAGTGTGGCCGGATGAATTCTCATCGGTGCCGCGATAGATACCGTTGTTGTTAAACACCACAATGCACACTGGCAGGTGGTAACGACAGATGGTTTCGATTTCCATTCCGGAAAAACCAAACGCACTGTCACCTTCGACAGCCAGCACCTGCTCGCCGGTTTCTACGGCGGCGGCAACAGCGGCTCCCATACCGATACCCATTACGCCCCAGGTACCCACATCAATGCGCTTGCGCGGCTTGCTCATATTGATAATGCTGCGGGCAAAATCGAGCGTGTTGGCCCCTTCATTCACCAAAATGGTATCCGGCCGTTGTGTCATTACTTCGCGCAGCGCACCAAGCGCTGAGTGAAAGTCCATCGGTGAGGTATCGCTACCGAGCCGCTGATTCATTTTGGCGATATTGGTCTCCGCCTTTTGATTCACAGTTTCCGTCCATGCGGTGTGAGTCGGCGTCCACTGCTTACCCATCGCATCGAGCATATCTGTTAAACAGGAAGCCAAATCACCAACAACCGGTGCTGCAATTTCCACGTTGCTGTCCATTTCGCGCGGGTCAATGTCTACCTGTATAAACTGCTTTGAACCCGGCTCACCCCAGGCCTTACCTTTACCGTGTGACAACAACCAGTTAAGTCGCGCACCAAGCATCACTACCACATCAGATTCTTTTAGTACCAGTGATCTGGCTGCCGATGCCGATTGCGGATGGGTGTCCGGCAGCAGACCTTTTGCCATACTCATTGGCAAAAAAGGTACGCCGCTTTTTTCGATAAACGACTTCACTACTTCATCGCACTGCGCATAGGCAGCACCTTTACCCACAATAATCAGTGGCCTCTTTGCCGACTTGAGCACATCGAGCGCGCGAGTGATTGATTCTGCCGACGGCCGTTGCTGCGGTGCCGGATCGACGACGGTCAGCAGCGATGCTTTACCGGCCGCAGCTGTCATGGTTTGCCCGAACAGCTTTGCCGGCAGATCGAGATAAACACCACCCGGCCGGCCCGATACTGCCGCACGAATCGCGCGTGCGACGGCAATACCAATGTCTTCAGCGTGCAGCACCCGGAACGCGGCCTTGCATAGCGGTTTGGCTATTGCCAGCTGATCCATCTCTTCGTAGTCACCCTGTTGCAAATCGACAATTTCGCGTTCGGAAGAACCACTGAGTAGAATCATTGGAAAGCAGTTGGTGGTAGCGTTGGCCAGTGCGGTCAGTCCGTTTAAAAACCCGGGTGCCGAAACAGTTAAACACAGGCCCGGTTTTTTGGTCAGGTAACCGGCAACCGCGGCGGCGTTACCTGCATGTTGTTCGTGACGGAACGACAGCACCCGCATGCCACTGGCCTGTGCCAGCCTGCCAAAGTCTGTAATGGGGATTCCCGGAACACCGTAGATCGTATTCAGGCCGTTCATTTGCAGCGCTTCGATCAGGAGATGAAAACCGTCGGTTAATTCTTCTTCCTGCTTCGATTCGCTTTTCGGTCTTTCCTGCAACTCCACAGACATGGTTGTTTTCCAGTTGGTTAGCTGACGCGTGTTAACGCGGTTGGGTTTGTTGTTCCTGCAGTTCCTGCCAGGTGTTTTTGATGTGGTCGTGCAATTTCATGGTGTGATCGCGCACCAGCATGGCCGCAAGTTCACCCTCGCGGTTTTCGATGGCCTCAATAATCGCCATGTGATCAACCA
>CAYZVB010000106.1:2616-15148 GCA_964481315.1 uncultured Granulosicoccaceae bacterium | reverse complement strand
TGTCTGCACCACCGGTGACATCCACATCGTACAGATCATCAATACCGTCATTGTCGGTATCTGTACCAGTGATTTGCGCTTCAACACCATCGTTGATGCCGTCATTGTCGGAATCAGTATCCAGATAGTTCGGAATACCATCATTGTCGGTATCACCAGGTTCCAGCGCGTCTGGTACGCCGTCGCCGTCTGAATCGTTATCCAGGTAATCGGCAATACCATCATTGTCAGTATCAACACCAACGACGCCTTCGAGCGCATCGTCGACGCCATTGAAGTTTGTGTCGTTACCACCGGTCACATCAACGTCATAAGTATCATCGATGCCGTCGTTGTCAGCATCGTTAGTGCTGACCTGTCCTTCAACGGTGTCGGATATGCCGTCGTTGTCCGAGTCTGTGTCTAAGTAGTCTGGTAGTCCGTCATTATCCGAGTCCGAATTGCCTTCAATGGCGTCCGGAATACCGTCGTTATCACTGTCAAAATCATCAACATCAGCAACACCATCAGCATCGAGATCAGCCGCCATCAGGCAGAACTCAATGTTATCCATGTAAAAATCATTGCCGCCACCCCCAGTTTTAGTAGACTGAAATACGATGCTGCTCGTGTCTGATGCAGCGGTCATTACACCTTCGTATAATGTCCACGGAATACTCGAGGCATTAGTCGCAAGTGGACCCGTAGCAAGAATGAGATTACCGTCGGCGTAGACGTCAATTTCGTTTTTATTGCCCGATGGTTCCGAATTTGTAGCCCAGAATGAAAACTCATAATTTGCCCCTGGCAACAGGTCGTTCATCACACTGGTTGCAACGGGTGTACTGGTGTTTGGATCTGATGCGAAAAAACGCCCGGTTACCCCGTATACCGGATCAACTGCATTTGGGTGTTGTGCCCCATTCCTTGGCGTGACTGCATTTGCAACGTAGCTGTATCGCCCGTGGCTTACACTGTAAAACTCGGAATAAATTCCACCAGTCCAGAGACCTGGATAGGGGTCGCTAGCAGGTGACTGATCAGCCGCACCAGATTCAAAACCAAATGTGCCGTTATCAAAGTCCGTATATACGTTTCCACCGTGACACAACAAATTTGCTGAATGAGTCGTTAGCTCATCAATATCGCTGATGCCATCGTTATCAGAGTCATTATCAAGAAAATCCTGGATACCGTCGCCGTCTGTATCACCAGTACCCTCAACCGAGTCAAGTACGCCATCTCCGTCGGCGTCAGGATCCAGATGATTTGGTGTTCCATCGTTATCTAAGTCGCCAGTCCCTTCATCTGTTGTCGATATACCATCGCCATCCGGGTCGTCATCGTCGATAGCAACAGACGGTACGTTTGCCGACACGCCGTTGTAATTGGCATCAGTACTGGTAGCGCTGTTTATGACTGTATCAGCCAGATCACCATCAGCCAGAATGTCATCTACCGCAGTTACGGTAACGGTTTGCAGTATGTACCAGTTTGCTGAAGTAAACGTTAATGACCCCGGTGAGGTACTTACCTCGCCAACTGAAGCCGACGTTGCCACCGAAACATCTGCTGTAGGTTGCGAGTAAAGGGTGACGGTGTAAGCGTCAGTAGCGCCATTTTCTACGGTGCTGGTAGACACACTGGACAGATTTAACCCCGGATTCAGCATGGAACAGTCAGAGGTGGCAGTACTACCGCCACCACTGTTCATGGAAATATCAGTGGCTGTGCCTGAAAAGTTCGCGATCAGCAGAACATAATATTTACCGGATTCAACCGTTGCGCTAAACGTAAACCCTGCAGCCGTGTCATAGTCGGAATCAAGTAAAATTCCCGACTCATAAACGTCTCCACCTGACCCCGAGCGGAGAAAATCGGGAATGTCATCAAACGGCCCCCAGAAGGCACCGTCGACATCTACATTGTTGGAATTCGTTTGATCAATGTTAAGTGTTCCACCATCCTCTACTTTAAAATAAAACCAGGCGGGATTGGGTGCACTACCAAGCGTGCCATAGGCATGCCCGGGATTGACAGTTTGTGCATCAGTCCCTGTGGTGGCAGCTGGAAAAGTCACTGCAGAACCAATACAAACTGGTGTGAAGTCACCTATCACATCAGATGACACAGCATATGCCGGAGTCGAGGCGAAGTATGCCCCCGTCACGACTGCTGGAATGACGAGTCGCCTGAGACGCTTTACCGATTTGAGCAAGTGACCGGTCCAACCGGTTCGTTTGGGACGAGCAATACTGCGCTTAAGAACTTTACTACAACCTGGACTGCTGACTGGCTTTACGAACTCGAGAATACAACGCTGCACTTGCTCTAGCATATTCACTGACCTTAGACAGATGATTCACTTCGTCCCGCGGCAGACTCAGGGGTTGTTGCCATGTGGTTGGCCACAGAATTTCCCCGTTTCGATCCCATGGAACGACGGATATTGCGATATCGGTAAAACAAAACCCGGTAGTGCACAGATCACATTCCTACCGGTATTTGTGACGCACAGCGGCGCGAACCAACGAACCTTTAACAAAAAGGTCCGTTAAAACGTTGATTTGGTATGGCTGGAATGCAAACGAATGTGAACAGCAATGGCGCAGGGGAAAACCCGACTTATCAGCGGGTGTAGCTGGCAGAATCTCTATATCGAAGGGGAATACTTTGCTGATTCAATAGCTGAAAGTGACACCGGCTGAGCGATGCGACTGAATCAGATAAAAGCACACGTTTTGCGCGTCCGCCCCCTGGCCAGGGGGCAGCCGGGGGTACAAGTTGGAGGGATCCGGTTTACTGCCTGGACTTGTAGTAGGTGTCCTTATGAGCAATGAGACCGTCTTTAAAGGTAAGCACATCAATGCTTAGAAAATCCTGCTGCTCGCCGGTTTTTAATGTTGCGGTGCGCCGGTATTCGCAATAGGCCTTGTTGCCGTTAATGCAGGTATCCAGTGTTTTCCAGTGAACTTTCTCGACGTTATCGAACAGACCGGCAAACACACCTCGAATCACTTCTTTGCCTTCAAACCGTTTTCCATGGATATCGGGACCGGCGGCATGATCAAAAACAGAATCTTCGGCGAAGTATTGCATGACTTCGTCGATGTCGTTGTTGTTGAAGGCATCACCAATGGCATCGAGCAGCGCCGGTGTTACTTCTGTATTATTTTCTGAGCTCAAAATTTTTCTCCGCTTCTAGCCGATGAAAGCAAGGGTCTTGGTAAAAAACGGGCTTTCCGGGTCGGCCAGCACATTGAGCTCGTCAAAGTGATCAACTCCGGGTACAAAATATATTTCCATCTTTCGTTTGTCGCTGCGAAAAGCGTCGTAATACATTTGAGCCTGCCGGTGAAATTCGTCAGTTTCCGCGCCCCCCACTACCACCAGTTGCGGCGCGTTGGTTGCTGGCGGGTGATTTAGCATCGGGCTCTGTGACTCCGCCTCTGCCTCGTCCATGCGGATACCACTATTGAGCCCCTGGGTTCTGCGCACAGGCTCCAGCAGGCTCAGCGGCGAGACAGGAATTCCGCATGAAATTAAATTGTCGGGAGGACCGTCTTCATAATCACTCCACGGTGTTGCCATCATCATTTCAGTAATGTGCCCGCCGGCGGAATGCCCCATGACACTGATGCGATCGCGGTTGATGCCAAATTCTTCTCCCCGCCGCCAAACACTGGCAACCGCCTCACGCGCCTGCGCGGAAATTTCGGTCAGTGTTACCGCAGGACACAGGTCGTACCCGGCCACCACAACGTTGACACCGGCGTTGTTATAAGGCGTGGCCAGAAAACTGTAGATGGATTTGTCACCACGCTGCCAATACCCGCCGTGGAAATAAATCAGTGTGGGTGCGCTTTTGTCACCACACAAAAATATATCGAGCTTTTGCTTTTCACCTTCACCGTAACGAATGTCGAGCTGGCAGTTGAGTGCTTCCCTTGCTGCTTCGCTGCGTGTCATCCAGTCCGGGATAACGGTTTGCTCGTAGTCCGGCCGCCCGAGTCGCAGGTTGTATTGCGACTCAAACTCCTCTGGTGAGAATTTTTCATGGTAGGTTAATTGGTCAGTCACGGAAGTCCTCTCTCTTTTATCTTGCAGCTATCTTGGCACGGTGGCGAAGGCGATATTAACAGGCAACTTTACTAATGCCGTCACTGGTTGCCTTCACTAGTCGCCCTCACTGGCACAAGCCACTTCCAGGGCCTGCCACTCCTGCGGGTTGGTGCCGAAGAAACGCATTACATGCTTCTGATACGCGGGCCGTTCACACAACCTGCTGTACCAGGCTTCGATATTTGGCAGCGACGGGCTGTTAATATCGACATTGAAATAACGAAATGCCACAGCACCGAGGGGGATATCACCCATGGTAAATGAGTCGCCGGCAACATAGTCCTGTTTTGCAAGATGCTGTTCCAATATCGCAAGCACCGCTGCTGCCTCAGCGCTATGTTTTTCAATAAGGTTGTTATCTCGTTTGGCGGGTTCGGTTCGCACTGTAGCAAAGAACATCTGAATCACCGGCATAAAAGCCCGGGTACCGCTCCACTCCATCCACTGGTCGGCAATGGCACGCTGCTGAATGTCTTCAGGGCACAGTGTTCCCATGCTGTATTTACTGCACAGGTATCTCACAATGGTATGCGATTCCCACAGCGGAAAATCGCCGTCACGAATAGCCGGTATCATTCTATTGGGATTAATCGCTTCATATTCATCGGTGTCGAGTTTCCCGAAACTGCCGCCGGCAAGCTTTAGTTTATATGGCAGTTGAAGCTCTTCAGCTGTCCAGATTACCGGAATCACATTAGATGAATACGGTCTGCCCCAAATCTCAAGCATTGCCGACCTCTCTTTTTTGAGCGATTGATTGCGTGCCAAAGTACGGCACAACATGTTCACACAGCCTTTCCCAGCTGGCGAGTATTTTTGCGTATGGAACACCTGTGTATTGCTGCATAAGCATAAGGTGATCAAGGCCGAAGGTTTGCTGTGACTGCTCAAAACGTTCGATCACATAGTCAACAGAACCAACAACAATAATGCCGCGCTTATTCAGGAAATCGAACCAGTCATCGTCTTCATCTTCCGGTGTCATCTGTTCACCGATATCAAGATAGCCATGCTTTGTCCATTCACCGGCCGGACGTGACCCACCCAGAAATTCATAGTAGGCATTTATGGCCGGACGAATGGTTCGTTCGGCTTCTTCCATGCTTTCACCGACGTAAAACGCCGTGCAAACACCAACGCCCTCACCCAGCTGCGCTTCTCTGCCGCGCACCTGCGTTAGTGTGTCGCGGTATGGCTCCCAACAGGCAAGCGTACGCTTTGGCGCTGCCGACATCGATACCACTCCCTGCCCTTTACTTGCAGCCACTTTAAACGTCGGAGGTGCATTAGACATTAGCCACACCGGCGGATGCGGATTTTGATAGGGACGCGGGTGCACATACATCGCTTTATACTCACCATCATCACTGTGGTAACGATTGTCCAGCGGTTTAAAAAATCGATTAGTTTCTTTCCAGCCGGGTACCGGAAACTGATAGAACTCACCGTGATGAGTAAACGCTTCACTGGTCCAGGCTTTAAGAATAATCTCCAGTGACTCCAGATACAGGCGCATGACTTTGTCATTGTCCCGTCGGTCAGCGTCGCGATTAAACTGAATTGTCGCGCGTTCGTTAATCCCTTTGGCCACACCAAAATCGACACGTCCAAGTGTCATGTTGTCTAGCATGGCCACGTCTTCGGCCACCCGCAACGGATGCCAGTCTGGCAGTACTATGGGGGCGGTGCCGACCCGGATCTTTTCGCAGTGTGCCGCAATGTGCGTACACATTTGTACCGGATTCGGCGGCGCATTCATGTAACCGTTGTGCGCAAAATGATGTTCAGTAAACCATGCCGTGGTAAATCCGGCCTGCTCTGCCATCGATGTCTGTTCCCGCATGCGATGAAGCACAGTGTCCCATGCGATGGTTTCGCCCGGGTTAAAGTTGGGAATCAGATCAAATCGCATCAGCAATCCTTCATACGAATCGGTATAATAATTCGATCATTTTCTCCGTCAAGATAAATTTCTGCTATTTTTCAACCAATCCTAATGACAAACACGGAATTACCCGAAAACACAGAGGCACAACGCCTTGGCAATGAAATACGAGAAGTGCGCAAGGCGCGGGGCTATACGCTAAGCGAATTAAGCGCAGAGGTCGGTTGGTCGGTTGCTTATCTGAGCCGGGTGGAACGCGGTACTACACGTGTGTCGGTAGAGCTGCTTAACCGGATCAGCAGCGCCCTGCAGGTGAATTCGAGCTGGTTCTTTCCAGCCGTATCAGGTGACGGTCCGATGGAAAGGCAGTACGTTGTTCGGTCGACTGCAAGACGACCTTTGAGTGAAATGTATACACGCTCAACGAAGGAACTCGGGTTTTCCGACGAATTATTATCGAGCACTATAGCCGGTAACTGCTACCTGCTTTTATCGCGCTTTGCACCAGGTGTTGGCACGGTAGCCGACCAGCACGAGCCCTATGCATTTGAAGGGGAACAACACGGGATTATTGTAAGCGGCGAGGTTGTGCTGGTGCTTGATGAAGAAAAAATAGTGCTGCGCACCAACGACAGTTTTTCTTATCCTTCTACCATTCCGCACCGGTTTTACAACAACAGTGAAAGCGAATCAGTCATGGTATGGGCAATGTCACCGGTTAGAATTTCGTGGTAGATGAAAGCCAAGCCGACAGTACCGGAATGCCGTAATACTTGTGCACAAGAAAAACCATTGTCATTACAAGCAGCAACACAATAAACCACAACACACCGCCTGACCTGCCGGATGTACTTATATCTCGTACAGAACGCTCAGTAATTTTAACCGCGTCTTTTGCGTCAATAGAAAAGAACTCCCGCTTGTTACTAACACGGTAGTTTTGAAATATTTTATGCAGCTGCTTTTCTACTAATCTTGGGTTTTTTATTCGCCTTGCATAATGCAAGTGAAACGGATAAGGCACGCCAGTGGTGTAGAGTTCTTTCAGGCGCTTTGCCGGCACATTTGAAGTCATACCGATTTTGACCAACCCCGGCATGCCCTTATTACCGGCAATATAGATATAACCATGTTTTTTTCTATTTCGAAGCATATGTCTGCGCAGGGTTAAGTGCTTTATAAGTACGAGTGTAGAACAGTGATAATTTTCAACTCATGCAGATTTTTTTGTGAAACTGAACCACAAAGAATCCCGGTTGAAAATTCATCAAAACTGCGACTGGTTATCAGTGCAGACTTCACGTTTTTACGCGATTCTAAACAACGTGCAAATTTTCGTTGTTTACCGTCACAATTTCAAGACCGTTAACCACCGAACAACTTTGGTCTGCAACCACAAGCGCCGATAAATCGCGCGATGGCGGTGTTGCGGCACCCCGCCCTGCACGCACCTTTTCCAGCTTCAATAACAAGCAGCTACCACGACAGAGCGTGGCTAAACATCACAGGGATTTGTGTTGCTGCATGGCGATTAAAATGACCAACCCCTGTACAAAGCACAAGGAACCTCAACGGTGAAAAATCGCTTTTTCCTACCTGCATTATTGCTAGTTCAAAGCTTCTTCGCCCATGGTCTTATGGCAGCACCGTTCGACAGCTGCCCCTCCGATGCCTATCTGCTACAGGGTAAACTACCCCGGACTTTCGCAGTTAACCTTTTATCCGGCGACTATCAGGTAGCCACGGAACAACTAAACGTATCAAAACGGGTAAACGCGATAGGTTTTAACCCGATTGACCAATATATTTACGGCTGGAGCTACGAGCATCAAACTGTAGCGCGCATACACGCAGACTTTAGCGTTGAACCACTGCAGGTTGAAAACATTCCGGACAATAACTTCTACGTGGGTGATATGCACCCTGTCAACAATACCTACTACGCCTACAGACGCGGTCAGAACTACGGTTTATACAAGGTCGATCTTAACCCGGAAAGCGCTGATTACCTGAAAATGCAAAAGATCACAGACGGTAAAACACTGTCTGTCAAAATTGCGGATATGGCCATCAACCCCGCTGACGGCCATGCCTATGCATTGTCACGGGATGGCGAGTTATACCGGATTGAGCTTGAAACAGGTACGGGCACATCGCTTGGTGATGCCGGTATTACCGGTACCTTCGGGGCTGCATACTTTGACCCGCACGGTAACTTTTACGTAGGCCGCAATAACGACGGTAGTATTTTTAGAATTGCTGTCAGTAGCGGCGACTACACAGCCCAATTCCAATCTGCCGGACCGGCATCCAATATTAACGACGGTGCCCGCTGTGCGGTAGCCCCGGTTGGCGAAGTCAGTACCGCCAGTATGGACTTCGGTGATGCCCCCGATTCCTATCAAACCTACCTCGATAACGATGGTGCCCGCCACATAGTCGGCAATCATTTCCTTGGCAGCAGCGTTGATGTTGAATCTGACGGATCTGCATTTCCACTGTCAGACGACGACAATGAAAAAAGTGACGACGAGGACGGCATACAGTTTGCCACGGCGCTTGTCGAAGGAAAAAAAGCTGTACTTATGGTGAAGTCTTCCGGCAGCGGCTACCTCAATGGCTGGATAGACATCGATGCCAACGGTACTTTTGACAGCACAGACCAGCTGATCTCAGACATCGAGCTTACCAGTGAACGCCAACCTGTTTATATCGATCTGCCCTATGGTTTAGCGCCGGGCAAAACCTGGGCGCGCTTCAGAGTATCAAGCCAGACAGGTCTGCAGGCTTACGGAGAAGCACCTGACGGTGAAGTAGAAGATTACTCAGTAGAACTGCGTGAACAGGAAGTTACTGTCAATCACTATCCGTCTGCAACCGGCTGGACCACCCTCGCATTCGAAGACAACTGGCCTCATGAAGGTGACTTCGACATGAATGATCTGGTGATCTATCTTCGCACTGGCGTTGAGCAAAAAGCCGGCGGCATTAGCAAGGTGATTATCTCCGGAGAGGTGGCCGCCGTGGGTGCCGCATACCACAACGGCTTTGCTATTCGTCTGCCGGGTGTATTGCGCGACCAGGTAGACACCAACAACGTGAAATACACCATCAACGGCCAACCTGTTGCCTGGCAGCCAATCGAGGGTGGACGTGAAGAGGCAATTCTGATGGTCACGTACAACTTGTGGGATTACGTTGGAACCGGTGAACACTGTTTGTTCTACCGCACCGAAGAAGGATGTGGGTCATCAATACAAATGAAGTTTGAAGCAGAGATACCCATGCTTCAACCCGTTAATGTGCCACTGCGTGGTGTGCTTGACCCGTTTATATTTGCCACCCCAGGGGCCTGGCACGGTGGTCACTTTGTGACTGCACCGGGCCGTGGCTACGAAATTCACCTGAAAAATCAGGCACCCACCGAAGCCTTTGACATTACCCTGTTCGATCAGCCCGGAGATGACGCGAGCGATGCAAACCGGGGGCTATACTTCCAAACCGGCAACGGGCTGCCGTGGGCCATTGAAATCGGTACCCGATGGGACTACCCGATCGAGTATCACGATATCGGTCACGCCTATCCCATGTTCGCGAAGTACGCCAGCTCCGGCGGAGAACAGGACAGTTACTGGTACAACACCGAACAAACCAACAGCAGCTATATCTTTAACAACTAGAGACCTGACAATGAAAACGATTCATTCAGTAAGTATTGTTTGCCTGTCTTTAGCTGCTATTACTGGCTGCGGCAGCGGTGCCGGCGAGCCAGGTGAACCAGGCGTGGCAGCGGCACTGTCTGCCATCGGTGGCACAGTGCCCGCACCGGTTACAACCAGTACCGAACCCGAGTTTGAAGTATTCGATACTAAAGCACTGCTGGTTGCTGACGACTTTGCCTTTGACACCGCGCAGCGTATTGATATTGATTTCGATCTCGAATCTGCCCGTAATACAGAAGCATCAGTTTCCATATGCACCACCTATGCGCAGGATGATATTGGATACGATATAAACTACGACACCTGTACCGTACAAAGTGCCATGATTAACGGAGTGTTTAGTCACAGCATGGAAGTCACCAATGAATACACGTCTGTGATTGCCGTGGTCTGGTTCCAGAACCCGGAACTATCACCAATACATCGCGAGTTTACCGTTAGCGGCCCGGTTGACGAACGTACAGTAAAATCTGTTGACGGACGGCGGATAATAGTCTGGCGTTAGCCCAAAAAAAACATCACACTCCACAACACGATACGCTAATATTTACTAAGAATTCAACCGGCCCCCGTCTTGACTCACAGCGCTGCAAACAAACTGTTCAGGCAAATCGAAAGCTGTACACTTTGTGATGTTCCGTTAGGCCCAAAGCCGATCTTTCAGGCGCACCCTGCAGCGCGACTGTTAATTGCCGGCCAGGCACCGGGCAGTAAAACTCATGAACGCGGTGTTCCGTTTGACGATGCCTCAGGCGATCGTCTCAGACAATGGCTGGGCGTCACCCGCGAACAGTTTTATAACGAAGAAATCGTAGCTGTTGTACCTATGGGGTTTTGCTACCCCGGTACCGGCACCAGTGGCGATCTGCCACCCAGGCCCGAATGTGCCGACACTTGGCGCGAGCGGGTTTTGCAGGCATTGCCCAACATTGAACTCACAGTGATAATCGGCAGATATGCAATAGACTGGCATTTACCTGAATATAAGGCCAGTTCGGTAACACAGGTTGCAAAGGATTGGAGACAGCAACTCCCTGCCATCATTGCGCTGCCACACCCGAGCCCGAGAAATAACCGCTGGTTAAAGCAGAACCCGTGGTTTGAAACTGACGTAATTCCAGTGCTTCGACAACACGTAGCCCGGCTACTGCCAGGCTGATTAATCCTTATACCAAACATAAACGTCCGCTACTTTTCTGATAGCAGGACTGAGCCTTTCATCATCGGGTGATAAACGCAGAAATACTCACTATAGATTCCCTCTGTGACAGTGGTAGTCACCCAGGCGCCCGGTTTGATTTCACCGGTGTCCCAACTCTGATCCAGCGCCGTTGCTGTATGCGGTACTATATCTTCGTTTACCCACTGAATAACGTCGCCCGCAGAGACTGTTAGAACCTTAGGTTCATAGTCAAATTTTCGTATGATAACAGTGTGAGTGGCGGCAGCAACTAACTCTGTTGCAGAACTCACAGTGCTGCCGAGCACTGTGAGACCAAGAAATATTCGCCGTCGCATACTACTGCTTCAGCCCTTTTACCATCATTTCCGCGTGGTGTTCATGGGCCTTGAAAATCTCCAGTGCCTTTTCAAACAAGCTTTTCACTTCAGTGTTTTCAATATTGGGAATGAACACCTCTCCCACCAGATTATTTACGGCTTTGTGGTAATTTAGCTCGTTCTCTGCATAGAAGCGATCAAATTCGGCACCGCGTAATTGCGTTAGCTGATCAATAACTCCCTCGGCGTCACTCATCAGTTTCTGACTGAGGAAATTATCCTGTGCCGATACGCCCAACCGCTCCAGCAGCGCCAGCGCCTGCTCATTTACTGCTTCATGGTCACGAATCATGGTTCTGGCAAACTCGTGAATGTCGGGGTTTTCGGACATGCCAAGTGCCAGATGTGCGTAGCGAATATCTATGTTGTCTGCAACATAGGCAACATGGGCAATTTCCAGATCGTTCAGATCTGCAGGTGAGTCTGCATAAACCGGTGTTACCATCGCTGCAGCC
Source organism: uncultured Granulosicoccaceae bacterium (assembly GCA_964481315.1). Lineage (GTDB taxonomy): Bacteria > Pseudomonadota > Gammaproteobacteria > Granulosicoccales > Granulosicoccaceae. The sequence goes on along the minus strand of CAYZVB010000106.1, from coordinate 3,425 downwards.
AGCGCAAGTCCTGTAACTGCACCATGCATTTTTTTAAGAAGGTTTTTCATAATTTGTTGTCTCCAAAAGAGTTGTTGTCAATACCGAGTGTGTATTAAAAACCTATCTCGCTGACAGCTGAATGACCAATCATTCGCATTACTTGATCAATCGTTCATTTGTTTCACTCTATTGAACAATAACGATTGTTGAACTTTTACAGCGCTATACAATCAACCACTCTCGTAAGCTCACATTGGGGACAATCGTTGGACCTGCTCAGCGACATTCTGACTCATCTGAAACTGAAGGGAACACTGTACTTCCGCACATCATTTACCAGCCCGTGGAGTGTACAGGTGCCCGCTTATCGCAATGTGGCGCGATTTCACTATGCCCACCAGGGACGATGCCTGGTACGCATTGACGGGCACGCGGTACCGGTGCCGGTGGAACAAGGTGATTTAATTATTATCATGCGTGGCGCCTCTCACACTATTTACAGCAGCCACGATGACGAACATCCGACCGCACACCTGGAACAGGTGATCGAACAATCGGGGTTTAACGGTCGCGGCACCTTAATATTCGGTGAGTTCGGCGCCAGCCACGAAACCCAACTTATCTGCGGACACTATGCGTTAGACGAGCATGCAAGCCATCCACTGATTGACGCACTGCCATCTCACATTCACATAAAAAACTACGGTGAAACCTGTGGCGGCTGGCTCGAAAATACGCTGCGTGTCATCGGCGCTGAGGCCGGACGTGACAATCTTGGTGCAGACATTATCTCTTTAAAGCTGTCAGAAATAGTATTTACACAGGTA
>CAYZVB010000106.1:0-2606 GCA_964481315.1 uncultured Granulosicoccaceae bacterium | reverse complement strand
GTACTGCGAAGTTATCTTGAGTCGGCAGGTAATAAGCATCCGGCTCTGGCCGGCTACTCAGACAAAAGAATTACACGGGCACTGGATGCTATTCACGACAACCCGGGCCACCACTGGACACTGGACAAACTGGCCGCAACTGCAGGTATGTCTCGCACGTCTTTCTCGACCACTTTTACCCGTTACCTTTCAATGTCTCCACTGGCGTATTTAACCCAATGGAGAATGCAACTGGCCAGACAAATACTGCTGGACACTGACGATGCAATTATCGACATTGCTGCAAAGTCGGGCTATCAGTCAGAGGCGGCATTTAGCCGGGTATTTAAGAAACACTTTCAAACCGCACCGGCAACCTACCGGCGCACACGCCAGCAGGCGACTAACTAAACCCAGACAACCGCTACGTTTAAGCTTTAACTACTTCTTTCTGCGCTTTGTATAGGCGGTCGGTTCGGCATTTAACGGATCATCCGGCCACGGATGTTTCGGGTAGCGACCCGCCAGGTCTTTTTTTACCGCCGGGTAGCTGTTAGTCCAGAAGTTGGCCAGATCTTCAGTAATCTGAACCGGTCGCCTTGCCGGTGATAGCAGCTCGACCTTCAGCGGGACTCTTCCGCCCCCGACACTCGGGTTTTCGCGGCAGCCAAACATTTCCTGCAGCTTGACCGCCAGCACCGGACTCCCCTCACAGGCATAACGAAGACGATGGCTGGCACCGCTGGGTACTGTGTATTTAACCGGCATTAATGAGTTCAGCGTTTGCTGCTGACTGTAGTCAATTAATGCCGTAAGCGCGGCACTCACATCTATCTTTTGCAATGCCTGCAGGCTATTCACGTTGTTCAGATAAGGCTGTAACCAATGTTCAAGCGTTTGCAGTAAAGTACTGTCATCAACACATGGGAAATCTTCTGATAATTTTCGTGCACGCTGTACCCTCGCCTGCCATTCAAGTACTTCTTCAGTGATATTTAAACACTTAAGCCCTCGCTTGCGTATCACCTTCAAGAGGGCTTGCTGGCGTTGTTCATCACTGACATTCGCAAGTCGCTCCGACTGCAATACAATACTGCCCAAACGCTGCTGCCGTTCAGCAACCACCCGCTCTGCCTTATCGTCCCAGTCAACTTCATCACGGGTTTCTATTAAATCGCAGCACCACGTTTTGAGTTCATTGGTATCTATTGCAAGCGCTGCAAATATTCTAAGCGTAGAGCCACTTCCGCCAAGCCTCGCCACGGCCAGCCACTCTGACTGTGCCAACGGGTCTTCGCTGTTGAGTTCGGCGCCGGCACCTGAGCTCATCAGGTAACGTCCGTCATGCGATGACCTGCGTCTAGCGATACGGTCGGGGTAGGCGCGTGCCAGTAAAACTGCATGGCCCGGTGCTTCGTCTGTGCATGTCGCCTGTGCCATTGCCAGTTGCTGCAGTTGCTGCGCACGCTGTGTTTGCGACCGGCTCATACGTGACAACACTGAAGATAAATCACAACCTGTGGTACGCGGCAGATCTTCAAGTATTGCCGCCAGTTGGCAGGCGGTTTTTACACTGCCGCGTTCCGCCCCCCAGAGAACCATATGGCCAAGGCGCGGATGTAACGGAAGTTGTGCTACACGTCTGCCATAAGCAGTAAAGCCGTGGTTATTCCAAACCTGCAGGCGCTGCAGTAAATCCATAGCCCGGTTAATCGACGCCGGCGCCGGCGCATCAAGCCATGGCAGCGAATTGAAATCTGTTATTCCCCATAACCCGAGATCACACACCAGTGACGAAAGTTCTGCGCGCAGTATTTCAGGCTGCCAGCTTTCCGCACGGGTAGCGTGATCGGTTTGCGACCACAGCCGATAACAGACACCGGGGCCCGTTCTGCCGGCGCGCCCCGCTCTTTGCGTGGCACTGGCACGGCTTGCCATGACCGTCTCCAGACGTTCTGCACCGGAGCCAGCATCTATCCGTTGCCTGCGCTCAAGCCCGCAGTCTATAACCACAGTAACGCCATCGATAGTGATTGAGGTTTCTGCCAGATTGGTGCTTAGAATCACGCGGCGTGGTGCACCGGGTGTTGTCGCTGCAGTTGCCGCCCGCTGTGCATCATTACCCGTACTGCCGTGCAACCGATGCAACTCTGTGTTGTCCGGCATTTGTGACTGCAACAGGTTTGCGGTTTGATTAATCTCTGCAACACCGGTTAAAAACACCAGCACATCACCGGTATGATCTTTTAATGCAGTGGTTACCGTCGCTGCAACCGCAGCGGCTGGCAACGGTGACTTTTGTGCGCGCCATATGATCTCTACCGGATGCTGGCGTACCCTGCAAACCACCGGACTACCGGCATTAATGTGGGCGCTAAGATTTTCACCATCGAGTGTTGCAGACATCAGCAGTAAACGCAGATCATCGCGCACACTGCGCTGCACATCCAGACACAGCGCCAGCCCCAGATCGGCATGCAGACTGCGCTCGTGGAATTCGTCAAACACCACTACTGCAACACCTTCAAGCAATGGGTCGCTTTGCAGTATTCGCGTTAATACACCTTCGGTAACCACTTCAAGCCGGGTTGCTGCCGACACTTTTGTACTGCCACGCATGCGTAAAC
>CAYZVB010000105.1:9752-15172 GCA_964481315.1 uncultured Granulosicoccaceae bacterium | reverse complement strand
GTTGGAAACACCTTACGCTGCTTAGTGGCTTTCCGTATTACACTGTTCAATGATTCAATCGCATTAGTGGTATAAATTGCTTTGCGAATGTCCGGTGGGTACTGAAACAGCGTGGCAACATTGTCCCAGTTATCCCGCCATGATTTGATGATCTGTGGATACTGCTCGCCCCACTGCTGCTCGAACGCATCTAGCTTCTTTAGCGCTAGCTCTTCGGTGTTGGCGTCATAGATGAGTTTAAGATCCGCTGTGACGGCTTTGTAGTCTTTCCAGGGCACGAATCTTAAGCTGTTGCGCACCATATGCACGATGCACAGCTGAACCTGGGTTTGCGGGTACTCGCTGGCAATGGCCTCCGGGAAGCCCTTAAGCCCATCGACGCAGGCGATCAGAATATCCTGGACCCCTCGATTCCTAAGCTCTGTCAGTACGGTCAGCCAGAACTTAGCGCCTTCAGTGTCAGCCAACCATAGCCCAAGCAGCTCCTTGTGACCGTCCAGATTGACGCCCAGAGCAACGTACATGGAGCGTTTGATGACACGTTTATTTTCACGTATCTTCAACACGATACAGTCTAGATAAACGATCGGGTAAAGTGAGTCGAGTTCGCGGTTCTGCCACTGTTCCACCTGCTCAAGCACACTGTCCGTAACGCGCGAAATCAATGATGGTGACACATCAGCATCGTAGAGATCTTTGAAAGTAGCGACGATGTCTCGGGTACTCATGCCTCTGGCGTAGAGGGCGAGTATCTGATCGTCCATAGCGGTGAGCCGTGTTTGGCCCTTCTTGACGATTTGAGGCTCGAATGTGCCTTCACGATCGCGGGGGATATCAATCTCGACCTCGCCGTGATCTCCCTTAAGAGTCTTCCTACTTTTGCCATTGCGACTATTACCCGTACCATGCCCTTCAGGGGCATGTTTCTCGTAGCCTAGGTGCTCGGTCATCTCACCACCGAGGGCTGCTTCAATCATAGCTTTCCGCAGGCTTTGTGTGAGCTCTGTTAGCTCTTGCTCGGTCTTTATGCCGTTGCCAAGCTTGGCACCAAGCGCCCGTATTTCATCTTCTTTCAATTGAATGTTTTCCATGATTCTTCCTGTTGTAGATTAAAGAATCATGGGCATTTACACAGTTACAAATACAGTCTCCGCTCAGATGCATGAATAATTGGAATCACAAGGTCTATTAAATCCTTTCCATCTCCGGTTAAACGATATAGCGACACTCTAGCGTCCTCGGGATCCTTATTTCGTTCAATCAAGCCTCTGGAGATCAGGGATTTACACACATTGGTAACTCCACCGGAGGTTAACAATACGCGATCCGTAATTTCGGTTTGCCGAAGCTCGAAAGGCGCTGAACTGACTCTAAGGCATGTCAAAATTATGATCTCACCGCGGCTTAGGTCAATTCCCGCACTGTTTAAGGTTGGAACGTTCCTCTCCCGAAACAAAGACGACAGTTGTACAATTAATACCCAGAGCCGCTTTGCTAGCGGATCAACTCCGTCAAAGTGTTTGTCCAGATGTTCTGAAATCTAACGCGGTCTTTCAGAATAGGGTGTGTCTCGCTGGCCAGGCATTGTTTTAACTTTTCAAAAAGCTTTTTGAAAAGTATAGTACTAAAACCATAAAATTCAGAACCTGCTACACAGGTAAAACAAATACAACTCGTTCTGCCACCATCATCCACAAAACAGTGGCCGCAGACGTGTTAAGTCTATTCGGGCTACGGCTGAAAAGTCAGCCGAACCCTCTTTGTGAATATGCACTCCGTCGAACGTTCCAGCTTTCCGGTAACTTACTTTATGATCGGTGATTCCGGGAATCAGAACAGCTCCATTTTTTCAATCCGTGTTTGCTCCTCGACAGTCATTCGCGTAGTTGGTTGCGCTAACAAACGGCCTATTTCGATTGGACGACCGCTAACTTCGCAAAACCCGTAGTTCCCTGTTCCATTCTCTTTAGCGCCTGGTTAACCTCGCTCAACAGGTCTGACTGCATTGATCGCATTCGAATCTGCAGCATAAAAAGCGACTCGGCCTGTGCACGGTCTACCGGATCACTGGCTTGCTGGTCTGCAGCCTGAATGTCTCGCGACCAGGTTTTCATAATCTTTTGGCGTAAACTCACCAAAGGATCGTGAAGTATTTGTTTCTGTGCATTGCTTAATTCACCATTGAAATTATTGTCAGCACTTATTTCTTTTCTTATCATTTCTCTGTTCCTTCAGCACATATATACGGCAGAATTGGCAGCATCGTCACCGCACACAACATCCAGCACCGACACACAATTGAGATAACGGTTTCTGTCTTGTTCAGCCATTGGTTCAGATGACATTAAAACAATCGAAATCCCCGGTAATAAGCAGTTTGCCAAAAAAATAATATACCCGACCTCACCTGTTGGGAAAGCATCCGTATCAACAATGAGTAGATCAAGTCTGTGACGAATTGCTTCTGCATCTAGAAAATCGACTTGACTTAAAACTCTCAAATTGCCGTATCGATTTCGAAGAAACCCGAGATAGCCCGGCAGTTGAAGTGACTTTGTCAGCAAGTGAACCGATCGATATCTTCTAGGCCGGTACGAGGCGTATTTAAGCATCTTTTTTCTCCTTTTTTATTGTTGTTAGCTTTACAAGCTTTCTGCACCCAGCACTTACGATATAGTTAACGATAAAAACAGGAAAATACTTAGAGAATTCGTTCTATCAAAAAAGCTTTGCAGAAAGGCTTTTTCCCGATTCACTCATTTCAGCTAAAAGAAAATCAATTTTCAAGGTTGCCTGGCCTACACTTTGATCGGTCATATGATCAATATGCCCCGCTACACTGTACTGGAATAGATAGTGTGGTCATACGAGAGCTTGTCTTTTTTCTGCAGCAAGGCGCAGCATGCAGGGAATGGTCATACCTTATTCAAAAGCTGCAACGCAGCTGCAGGACAGATAAAAGACTCCCACAGGGGCAGCTGATCAAAGTGCGCACCGATGTGTAAACGAATACTGGAATTGATAATGTCAGACGAATTCTTTAGAAAAAAGATGCACCCGTAGTCAGCTGACTCATTGGACCACGCTGTTTGTTCTAGTACGCTAGCTGAGATTTCATCCGGTTGCACATAAACGGTGCAAACAGGCAGCAGTACAGATCAAAGCAATGGAATGTGTGCTTTTTCGCCTACTGCAAGGACAGAATACTGGCTTGCTTCCAGAACTTTCCGAACCCCCGCTGCCTCATGTTCTTCAACCTCAACAATGATCAATATTTGACCAGCGTCAATTCCGGTTCGCCAGTCGTCAAGTTGACTGTTAGGCACAGCAGCACCGACTATTGTACCAATCCATACGCCAAAACCGGCCCCACCCACCGCACCGGCCGCAAGCGCAGTAGCAGCAGTGACTATACCTGCCCCCGGTACCAAAGCAACGAACAACCCGGCTAGCATGCCGGTAGCTGAGCCGGCAACCGCGCCGCGAGCAGCACCACCCAGCACATCATTTTCCTGCATAACATCTGCATTCGGCAGTTCTTCGACCTGTGTTTGATCGTTGGCGATGGCGTGTATACGTTCATCATCGACGCCCAGCAGTCGTATGTCATTTAACACCGATTCCGCAGAACTGGTGTCGGGTACCATAAAACAAAGGTTTAGCATTAGAGTCGCCTCACTTTCTGTGTTGTCGCTAATTGGTCCACAGATAGTAGTTGCAGGGACACGATCTAAGTGCCGCGCGGTAAACTTTACAAGTGTCGGGAGCGGCGGCTTGCCTGTAGATACATGGCACGGGTAACAATAGATGCATAACTCTAATAACACCGGCTCTGCAGTAGCACTACTGGAAACGGCTTTTACCGGCAAATGCCCTACCCCGGTGGCGCCATCAGCGTGTAGCGCCGGTGTAACCTGCACTTAATGACTTTGTAATTTTTACGACTTTGCGCTGCTTACCACGTCGGCTGCTCTTAAAAGTTCGCGGCGTAATTTACAGTGACCGCCGCCACAGAGCGGGGTGGTGCCGGTATAAACCGGTGGTGGTTTCGGACCTGGAGGAACAGGTGGTTGCGGCGAGCCCGGTGGATCCTGTGGTTTTGGCGGCTCCTGTGGCGGGGGAGAACGCGGGTCTTCTACAGGCCGTGGGGGTGGCTCAGGTGGCGTTTCAGGCCCCGGCACTTGCGGGTCTGGCTGCGGTGTTGTTTCGGGCAACAGTTCAGCCGGGTCGCCGTTTAGCAATGCTCCAAACGACAAAACAGTCACTGCCCGGTGGGGCTGTCGCGAGCTTACCAACAACGAGCTTCGATTAGGTAGTGCCATCATCACTTTTCCATATCAGTTGAGTTACCGGCTTAGTCTGTCACAACAGGCCGCAGCGGCTTACATGCGTTCAATCAATCGCTATTTCACAGCTTCTTCTACAGATTCAGCCGCCTCTTCCAGTGGCCCGTCCTGTGACTCTTCGAAAACACCCAGCATAAAAAGCACAAGCGCCAATATTGCGACTGTAAAAAGCCCACCAAGAATGAATTTGCCCATCAGTATCTCCGTCTAGTTTTTTTCAGTTGGTTACACAAATGCTTAACAACGCGGTTAATGACAATCGACGACATAGCAGGGTCGCACATCACATCAGTACAATCGGTGTAAAAAGTACAACTTACCGACCGGGCAGTCCGATGACTCATGATGTCTTGTGTTCACATCACTGCTGCTGTGTATTGTTTTGTTAAAGCGGCAGGTCGCGAGGGTTGTGACGTGTTAGTCTGCCCACCCTGCTGACACGGAGTGCTTTCGGCTGCAATGCCCTGTTTCCACGCGCTATACTGTCACCTTTCTCCAAGCGCCAACCAACACATGCAAGTCTGTAGCTTATTTGTTCTGATCTGCAATCGTTTGTGCCGGCGCGTAGGACCGTTGAACAAATATGCACTGCTATGCTTGTGTTGTGTGTCGTTTTCATGCAGCGACAACTTCAAACTTGACGCTTTGAATGCAGTAACGCCATTCAGCGGTTACACGTTACTGGAAAACATTGTCTATGGTCAGATATCTGGTCAGGCAATGGATTTGTTTCAGCCAGAGCAGCCGAACGGGGCGGATAGCATTATTGTATTTGTCTATGGTGGTGCCTGGCGATCCGGTACAAAAGAACAATACCGGTTCGTCGGTCAGTCACTTGCCGAAGCGGGATATACCGTATTAATTCCGGATTATCGCCACTACCCCGAAGTAACCTACCCACTGTTTGTGGAAGACATTGTTAATGCGGTTTATCACTACTATAAACGGGAACCCGGTGATGACGAGCAGTTGCCAAAGGCGAGTCACGTAGTGCTAATGGGGCACTCATCCGGTGCACATACGGCAGCACTACTGGCAAGTGATCAACGCTGGTGGGCGGGTGAACCTGTTAAT
>CAYZVB010000105.1:0-9742 GCA_964481315.1 uncultured Granulosicoccaceae bacterium | reverse complement strand
GTGGCATTGTCGGGCCCGTACGACCTGCCTCTTGACAACGATGAAGTAAGTACCGTTTTCCCATCGGTTGAACCTCGCGACGTCAAGCCACCGCTACTGGCAGACAACTGCCATCCGCCAACTCTGCTTATTCACGGCGCTGATGATGAACGCGTTGTTAAATCACATACTCATCGATATGCTCAGGCGTTACGGGCAGCTGAGGTAGAAACTGAAGTAGTGATTCTTGATGGCGGAGGCCATGCGTCACCGGTGGTTGGTTTAGCAACTCCACTGATGTTTCTTAACGACAGTTTTGACTACATCGTTAAGTTCCTGAGTAACATCGCTCCGAACCCCTGTTATTAGTCGGCGTAGTATTCCAGGGGCACATGTAGTAACGCATGTTTGGCGCTCGGAAAGCCATGGAATAATGTCCTGTGCAACGTCCTCGATAGCCTGCTGAAACTCTTTCTGCCCTGGAATTCTCTGCACCACAAATTTCATCAGCGCTTCAACACTGGATGTTGTTTCATTTTTCATCATGCTTTGTCCAAGGTCTGCTAATCTGCGGATACGGCAGGTTGTATATAGATGCGTAAATTTTACTGACTGGCTACGCGCAGTATGGCGACAACCGCTTTCCTGAACTACCCCCAATACGGTAGCAGCTTCGTTCAGAAGTACTTTAACGCGGTCAAAAGTACAAAACCACCTGTAAAAACCACAATACCGGTTCCTTAACAGTGCAACCCTGACATACTGAGACCGTGAACTGACAGCATCTTACCGGTGAAAACCCGACGGGTGTCAGTACATTCACTGGAATAACGCGTGTGATCCGTGTTGGGAGACAGAGACTGCAGGACTGACGAAGCGACCGTAGATTGCTTGAATCATTCCTTTAATAATCGCTACCACGCAAGATCTCATTAACTCACTAACCGTTAAAAGGAGTCTGTATGCTCAGCTGGGCTGTGGTATTTTTTGTTATCGCGATTATCGCCGGTGTGCTCGGGTTTGGCGGCATTGCAGGGTCCGCCGCTTCGATGGCGCAAATTTTATTTTTTGTGTTTATTATTGTTGCGATCGTATCTTTCGTGCGAGGCAAAAACAGCGGTGTGTAGCCGCCCTGCCTCTCTTGCTACAGACGTTTGCTTCAGGTAATACCAAACACCCGCAGTTCACACTACCATGGCGGCATCAGTTAGCTGCAATCCCGCGGGTAATCAGTGCGCATGAATTAACACTTGCCCCACCCCCATGGCGACATAGAACGTGTTCGCACAACCTCACCAGGGTCGATAACCGGCCCTGAGGACGCATGCCTTCTGGTACGCATAAGCTACAGTGCCGTACGAGTTACTGCACATTTTACTGCACTTCAGGTAATTGCCGAATATACAGGCAGGATGCAAACGTCATGGCTGAAAAAAGCAAAATTGCTATACTGATGCCAAGTGTTTGCGCAACTGATGCAACCCCACCTGCAAACAGTAACACTATCCCGATTATGGTGTTGGAGACAGCCACATAATCAGTGCGCTTTGAGGCCCCGCCAAGATCGACAAGATACGTTTTACGTCCGAGCCGAACGCCGTCATGTACCAGCATAAGAGCAAAAAAGCAGGCAGGTAAAAACCAGTTTGTGTCCACCAGGGTAGATGCAAACCAATCAGCCATCGCCAGCAGCGTACCAAGTAAACCAACGGCGATCGCACTAAACATCATGACGTATCTGCTGGATATGTCAGCGTAGCGCCCCCATACCGGGCCGCTCAATAATGACGCTAGACCCTGCGCCAGTAAGAAGAACACCAGATCAGAGTTGCCGCGTTGATTGGCCAGAATCACAATAAACGGTGCTGACAATCCGGTTCCGACCAACAGAGCCCTTGCAATCACAAACCGCCGAAAAGGAATGTCATCAACCAGTAACCGCAGACTGCAGATGGCGTGAGCAATACCGTTTGCCCCCCCTTCTTCCGCACCCGGCTCTTCATCGATGCGTGAATACACAAGGGCAGCTGCCACAAACAATAATGCGCCCATGAGCACTACGCCAATGTAAGTCTTTTCATTCGCCTGCAGTTGATACAGAAAAACCACGACCAACAGCGTACCGAAGCCACCGACACTCGACGCAAGCCCGGTTACTCTTCCGCGTCGGGTTTTGGGGACTGTTTTGCCAAGAACATCTTTCGAGGCAATTGAACAAAAGCCTCTTGCCAGACTGAACACCAGAATGCTCAACAGTGCGGAATAACCTGCGGCAGCGCCAGTCATTAGCGCTACGCTCAGAGCCACACCTAAAAGCGCAACAGCCTGCATTACTGCCCCGATTACGTAGAACCATTTGCGTCTCGATGACTGCCTGACCCAGCTGCCAATCGCAAGTTGCGGCAGCATAGACCCGCTTTCCCGCAATGGCACAAGAACGGCAATGATCCAGCCCGGTGCCCCAACACTGCTTAACAACCAGGGAATGGTGGTTTTGGTGTTTGCTACCGCTTCAGCAAACTTGCTAAAGCCCATCGCAGCGGCATGTAAAAAGAAGTTGTGGGGGACATTCGTACACGCTTCTTCGGAGATGTCCCGACACACTCTGGCGTCGTCTTCTTCATAGATGGCATCATATATTCGCTCGGCACTGCTTTCGAAATAGGAGTCGTTCATCTTGCAATGATAATTTCATTACTATCAATCGTATACATTTAATAATCCGCCTCCCCGGCTTCAGTGATGTTCACAGGGCACCGCCATGGGGGATGTGCACAGGCGCGCTATTGACGCTTTAAACCTGCGTTGGCCTAACCTATCTGCTATTTCTCCCACACTACCTCTGCATCAAAAAGCGGTATGGTCGACAAGTCCATTTTTGCAGAACCCTCCGCCACCTGACTGGCGTGTGACAGATACAACAGAGTATCGCGATCTTTGTCGTATATTCGTGTGACTTTTAACGATTTCCAAACCAGCGATGTCCTCTGTGAGAACACGCTTTCACCGTCTGCACTCAGGTCAATATCACCGATGACTATGGGGCCGGTTTGACGACAGTCGATAGCAGAGTTGGACGGGTCGCTAAATATCTGGCCGTTTCGCAGCCTGTCGAGCAGTCCACGGTCAAAATAAGAAACATGGCAGGTAATGCCGGCGACTTTGGGATCTTCTATGGCTTCAATTTTAATGTCCCCGCCCAGCCAGTCGACACTCACATCGCCGACTTCGTCGCCGACAGCAATGCCGTTGACCGTAGCAACAGAAAACAAAATAAATACCGCAAGCGCCCGTGACCGCAGTGTCTGAAAACTGATTAACTGGTGTTGATGCATAATTTGCCTCTCTGCTTAATAGCGGTTGAAAATACGACTGCGCGCGAGCACGGCAGGTAATGAGTTGTTGGTGGAAAACATACGCTACCAATACCATCAGGCGCGGCCGTCACTTATTTAAATACGGGTGATTCGATAACAATTTTGTTGGTCACCGGGTAGCCTCTGGCATGCATTTCACTGAGTCTCATGATTTCGTCAAGTTCGCTTTTACCAGACACAAATCCAGACAACACAATGTTATTGTTAGCCAGGATGATTCGAATGGATGCGGCGTCCACATCGGCGGCATCAACTAATGCCGCTTTTATAGTTGTTGTAATTTCTATAGCCGTATCAGCTTTTTGCGGCACGCCCGGCGTTTTGGTCGCACAGGAAGCACAAAGCGCTATCAGCAGACAGGCACCTGCGACCTGACGACTGTACAGCATCATACCATTCCGATTACTATCGCTGAGCATCAATGGATTCTATCAGGCCGGTACAGTAGTGGCTGTTACCCTCTGTACTGAGCTGTACAAATGGCAGCAGAGCGGTCAGCGGGCTGGCCAGTGCTGCCAGCGATGCGGCCACCACCGTTCTGGCCGTCAAAGCGCTGCCGGGTGTCACTGAAGGATTCGATAACGTACCGCTTATGACAGCAGAGGTTTTTGAAGCGACGATGCTCACATCTTTTGGGTGCGGCTCAACAACCAGATTGAGTTGCTCGCTGGCAAGATCAATTTTCCCGTCGGCGATAAACAAGGTATCGACGGTATCCAGCACCATGGTGCCGACATCGACTGTGCCTTGTTCGACCAGCACATCAAGGTAGGCACAACGGATTTCCGTGATTGATTCACCGGGTTCTATAATCAGCGCGAGGCTCTCCAGCACATCAATACCTGCCAGTTCTGCCAGCAATGCGTTAAGCTTACCGTTAACCATTAGCAGGAACATGCCGCCGTCAAGGTTTGCCGCAAACTCTGCAATGCTGTTTCCCTTAGACCAAAGCTTCACCTCACCGCCGAGAATACCAAAGCTTTCGTCGTCTACCCCCAAACTTTGCATAACTGTTTTTAAATCAACTTGTCTGACATTCAGCTTCGTCACTATTTCAGGTGGTTGTGTGGCAGCATTCAGTTTCATTGCACCGTTTACACGACCATCAGCGATTGCTATCTCAATACGTGGTATCGCCACATCGGTGCCTTCAATTTCAAAGCGAGCATCCAATGACTGCAGGGGCCAGCGGCCGCTGATGATAGAGTCTGCGCGAAATTCTACAGCGCCGTTAAACAGTTTCGTCAGCGGGATAAGGTCTATAGGTTCCGATGGAAGCAGGTCGGCAGTATGCGTATGCTGCGTTGAGTGGCTTTGTCGACTGTCATCCGGGGTTCCGCCAATCAGACCTGCCAGATCATCAATATCCAAACGGGTTGCAATGACATTTGCGTATAACGTGACCGGTGACGTTGCCGGATTCAGTCGGATATCACCCTGCAGATGACTGCGTACCAAACGACCGTTAAACCGCCTGAACACATAGTCTTTTCCATCGGTGGTTAACTGCCCCTGAAGCTGAAGGGGCGGAAGTTCGGGCAGAGAGATGCCAAGCATTTGCTGAAGGTTTTTCGTGCCGGCAAGATTCACAGACACCATGAGATCTGTTACGGCTGTCTTATGCACAGCGACATCGCCTTCGGCCGTGGCAACACTGTCTGCAAACGCTATTTTTGCAGTAACGTTTTCCAGTACCTGTGTGTCCGACAGTGCATATTGTAGCGAAGTCAGTGACGGCAGTGTCGCGTCCAGCCTCACTGGAATACGATTGATGCTACCTGCCACCGCAATGGTTGTTGGCGATTCGGCCGGCAGCCTACTGATAATTTCCCCGGTAAGATTCACAGTGACATCCTGCTGCTGATCGAGGTAGCTCACCGCAGCATCTGTTAGTAATAGCTCAGAAATTTGTGGCAAAGATATCGGTTCGCGTCGTTGCTGTGTTTTTTCGACACCGGAACTCGGCAGCTCGTCACGGCGTTTTTTATCTGCGATAAGGGGCAAGCTATCCCAGTTCATGGATCCGTCCGCGTGCCGTTCTATATAGATCGACGGCGCGGTGATGTGTACTTCGGGAAACGACAATGCCAGTGTGAGCAGCTGTGGCATGTCTATCGCCAGGTGTAGTGTGTCGATTGATAGCAGCCTGTCGCTCGTAGGACTTAACAACTGAATACCTTTGACATTGATCGCCGGGTGTCGGCGCCATAGCTGCAACGTGGCAGATTCAATTGTCAGATCACCACCGGTAAACCAGCTGCCGACATTTTCCGTCTGCACAGTGAGATAGCGATCAGGCATCGTGGACAGCACAATGCCGAACAGTACTGGTAGCAATAGCAGAATTAACACACTCCAAAGAACGAATTTTTTCATTCAGTGTCACTGTCCTTGAGCCTGTAGCTGTCGGCAACAGGGGGCGAAGCGAGGTCGATGTCGGTCACGGCCGCACAACGCCGGTCCGATGTGTTGCAAAGTATGGTTTAAAGACTCGTGGTGCAGGAGCAGAGGTGTAACATTTACATGCGGCGGCGTTGCAGAGTTAATTTATTACACGGACGATTTCCCTGCAGCGGGCAGTTGTGCGATCTGCGTGCTACGACGACAAACTGGGTTTGGTGGCGTGCACAGCAGCATCTGTGTCCATAATTTCTTTGATCAGCACCTGATCAGCGTCTTCCAGTTCAAGATGCGGTTCCTGTTCATTGTTCGATTCGCAGACAAGTTGCGCAAGCACCGGAAAATGATCAGACCCAATATACGGCAATCGTTCGATGCGTTTTACTCTGAAATGACCGGATACAAATATGTGGTCGAGTGGCCACCGAAACACCGGAAATTCGGCGTGAAATGTGTTGAACATCCCCCGCCCCACACGAATATCGAGTAACCCGCTGATACGTCTGAAAAGGCGCGTGGTTCGTGACCAGGCCACATCATTCAGATCACCGCTGACTATCAGTGGTGAGGCAGAGTCCTGCAGGTGCCGGGCTAACACCAGTAGTTCAACATCGCGTTCAGTGGAGCTGTAGTTTTCACCCGGGGCCGGTGGCCTTGGATGCAGGATGTAAATTTTTACCCGGCCGGCATCTTCCATCTGTACCTCAATGCCCATAGACGGGACGTCATCTTCCACCAGAAAAGACAACGTGCTGCGCAACAGGGGCCGGCGGGAATAGATATGCATGCCGTACCGGTTGTGCAACGGATGCGCCAGTCGATGTGGATACTCGTCAAGCACGTCGAGTTGCCCCTGCCACCAGGCATCGGTTTCCAGCGTGGCGAGTATATCGGGCCGGTGCTGTCGAACCAGCCTGATCAACGGCTGCGCATCGCGATTGTCCATCAGCACGTTGCAGGTCAGCAGAGATATTTCATTATTATGTTGCTCGTCTGCCGCGCCTACTTCCAGTTTGTGCCATCGTGTGTACGGGTATATCCACCAAATCTGGTAGACGGCGCTGAAGATAACCAGCAGCCACCACGGCCATCCCACGGTAATACCGCGAGCGGCAGCCAGCAAGCCGATGCCAAGCCACGAACAGGCGATAATGGCAATCTGTAATCGAGGGAAATCGAGACCGCGAATCCACCAGACAGGCGACCGCAGCTGTGGCAGGAAGCTACAGATAAATATAATAATCGACGCTAACGCGAGCGCATTGTTCATGTCTGATCGTTAGCAATGTGAGACACCGACACACCGGTGCAAAGAAGAACTCTGGCAGATGCATGAACATAACAAGTGTGATGGCACACCTCAAGTGTATTCCCCGGGCGGGCCGGCAATTCCTCCATACGGCACTGCAAATCAGGCCACGCTGTCGCCCGAAGCAGACCGGTTTTTGTCCACTGCCAGCTGTTCGCGCAGATGCTGAAATTCAAGCCCGTTAATCGAGTGGCGGATAGCCCACGCAATGGCCAACAGCAGAGCGATGTGCAGTAACAGTAGTACTGCCAGCGCCGCAATAACAGTGACCCCAACCGTCAGCAGCCCCAGATAAATGATCGCACAAATAACGCCCCATAAAGACGCGGTGACTATTGCTGCCAACACGGCCAGACACAACAGTTGCGCTACGCTGGCTGCGACAAGGCGACACTCAGCCAGAAACAGATCCTTCAGGTCACCAACGTAGTCGCGATACCCGGTGATCAGCAACTTAAATGGTGTGGACGGTTTTTCCGAGGTGCTCGCGTCGCGCAACATGGTCTCCGTTAACGATATGGACAGGTTACACGCACGCGCTTTTTCACACAGATTTCGTGTAATTTTTACAACCCGACGGGCTGCATGACAGCTATTCACTATGCCGTTGGCGCATCGGGTTGCAACCGACCATAATCACAGACATGATGTCAGTATGCGAGCGTGAGTAGAGCTTATGTTCAATAACTTACATATAATAACTTACATATGACACAGGCGTGTGGCTACTTATCGTTGCAGCCAGCGGTTTCGTCAACGATTGAGGAGTCTTGGTATTGATGAATGTGGCCGGAGAAAAGCATGCGATTGTGGTTGAAGACGACTCGTCAACGGCAATCGCCCTGACAAAAGCAATCCGATCGTTCGGGTTTACTGTGCAGATCGCCGGATCAGTTGCCGAAGCCAGACAACTAATCGAGCGCCACAGCCCGGAGCTGGTGCTACTCGACGTAAAACTGCCGGATGGGAACGGGCTCGAACTCATGCAATCATTCAAGTCCAGGTTCATTGTCATTACCGGAGACGCCACGCAGGATGTCGCGATTCGCAGCCTTAGGTTACACGCAGACAACTTTCTGCTAAAGCCTGTGAGTCTCACAGATTTGCGTTCGGTAGTCGACGCGCCAGGCAAGGATGCAGTTAACGATGAACACTCCTCCCCTGCCATCGCCAAGCGCCGGCGAATCGAATCCGATGAAATCTGGCACGGTCAGTCTGTCAATCGCGACGACGTTCTGCTTACTGGTGACTCCAGTTGTGCAAAAGCGCTCAACGGTGCGATTCAGCAGCTTGCCCGGGCAAACAGTAATGTCTTGATTTCCGGAGAGCCTGGTGTAGACAAACTGTCGGCAGCAATGGCCTTATACCGCAGGAAAACCACCGGCAGCGTGTTGTGCCAGGTTCAGTGTGCCACAGGGCACATACGGTTTAATGGCAGGTTGATCGGCAATGAGTTTTCCAGCAGTCTCGCGAAGGTTTTTTCACCAGGGCGCGATCAACAACCCGTAACACTTGTACTCGATGGCATTGAAGATCTTGCAGACCATCACAAACAGGAATTGCTGTCCTATCTGACGCCTGAGAGCATCGTCGCAGACTCTGCCAGCGCCGCTACACCTCGCATCATCTCAATAGAGCGCGCCGGCTGGCTGGAGCAACCTGCCACCGACGAACAAGATGCAACACTGCGGTTGTGCCTGGCGCAATTTCCATTAAAGGTACCAGCGTTACGGCACCGTGCAAAAGATATCGCTTCGATCTCTCAGAAGTTGTTGCAGGCTATCAACACACGTACAAAAACAAGAAAAGTGCTAACAGACGACGCTGTGGCCACCCTCACTGCTCACATGTGGCCCGGAAACGTCCGACAACTCGCGAATACTATCGCGCGCGCGCACGTCGTTTCACCGCATCTGCTCGACGTCGATGACATCATTCACGACAACGACGACGATAGCCGCGCTTTATTTGTCGATGCACTGGTTGGCACAACTTTCTGGGAAATCGAAAAAGAGTTGCTAAGCGCAACGTTGCGTTTCCATGACGGCGATAAAAAAGCAAGCGCAAAAACATTGGGCATTAGCCTGAAAACTCTGTACAACCGCATGAATGCGTACGATATTTCCCTGTAAAAACAGTCGGGAACGGCCTGGTTTATTCATAGCAGTTGTTCAACTTCAGTTATTCGGACTTTCCTGAATCTCACACAACGTGCTGCGTAGTGTCATGAGGCTAAAAGGCTTGTGCAATACCGTTACACTGGATAGAAAATCACAGTGCTCGCGCAGCAACTCAATAGATTTAGCGGTTATCAGTATCACTTTAGCCGATGGTTGGCAGTTAATAGTGTGTTGCGCCACCTGAATGCCGTCAATCCCCGCGCCAAGGTCCCAATCGGTGATCAGCACATCGATCGCATGACTGTCGAGGTATTGCAGCGCCGCTTCCCCGGACGGCTCGTCATGCACGTTAAAATGGTGCCGCACAGCGAACTCAACAATCGTGCTGCGCAAAATTTTGTCGTCTTCGACTACCAGCAGGTTCAATGGCATTCGGGAATATCTCCCCGGTGTGTCTGTCCGGAGTATTCCCGCAGGGAGTGTTTCATTGCATTGATGTCGTTTGATGGCGTGCTAAACATGGCGTACCTGCATCTGATAAGGCCCCTGCCCTGCGC
>CAYZVB010000104.1:0-15238 GCA_964481315.1 uncultured Granulosicoccaceae bacterium | reverse complement strand
CCACTCATGCAGTCCCTGGGCGTCGGCAAATGGGCCGCGGTGCAAACCCTGTTGTACGACACCCGCACCAGCCTGCTAACGGTAGCGCTGGCCGGATTCGCGCGAGCCATCTCCGAAGTCGGCGCGGTGATTGTCGTCGGTGGCAACATTAACCACCTGACCCGTGTGATGACCACGGCCATTGCACTGGAAACATCAAAGGGCGAACTGGCACTGGCACTGGCGCTCGGCATGATCCTGCTGTTAATCGCGCTAACGGTCAATGCACTGGTGTTTAGCGCCAGACAGCGGGTCACGGTATGAACCACCCTAACCCGCAACTGCCACTTACGCTCAGTTCGGTAACACTGAGTATTGCCGGGCAGGCACTGTTATCAGACATCAATCTGACGGTATCAGACCCGGGAGTTACTGCAATCCTTGGTCACAACGGTGCCGGTAAAAGCCTGCTGCTGAAAGTACTTCACGGGCTTTCAAAACCGCACACCGGCACCGTTCATTGGGCAACGCATCCGGTGAGCAGTGCTACTGTGCGACAACGGCAATCAATGGTGTTTCAAAAGCCGGTGCTGTTACGGCGCAGTGTGGCGGCAAACCTCGACTACGCACTGGCACTGCCACACGCCGGATCAAACCATACACGTGACGCTCTGCTGGAACTGGCCAGTCTTACCGAGGTTGCCAAACAGCAGGCAAGAACGCTTTCCGGCGGACAGCAGCAACGACTTGCCTTCGTACGTGCGCTGGCGACCGGACCGGATGTGATGTTTCTGGATGAACCGACTGCCAACCTCGACCCGGACGCAACCGCATGGATAGAACACCTCATTAACACCGCCCGCGAACAATCAATAAAAGTATTTTTAGTCACGCATGACATTGCCCAGGCCCGCCGGCTGTCACATGACGTCATCTTTGTTCGCGGCGGTCGCATTGAAGAACACACGGCATCTGCCAGATTTTTTACAAAGCCAAACTCTCCACACAGCCAGTCGTTTATCGATGGCATTCTTCCCGCTCTATCTACAGCCGCACTATGAAACTCATCACTAACCACTCACTACTGAACCGCCTGACCGATGCGGCAAAGCAGATTGCTGCAGCAGTATTGATCACGCCCTTGTTAATGACACAGGTAAACGCGGACAACTCCATTCTGGTGCAGTCCACTACCTCAACCGCCAACTCGGGGTTGTACGATTACCTGCTACCAGTGTTTGAAAAAGCACACAACGCCAAAGTGCATGTGGTGGCGGTAGGCACAGGACAGGCGATACGCAATGCAGGTAACTGTGATGCCGACGTGTTACTGGTGCATGCAAAAGCTGCGGAACAGAAATTTGTCAGTGATGGCTTTGGAGTCAGCAGAAAAGACCTGATGTACAACGATTTTGTGATTGTCGGTCCGGCGGCTGATCCGGCAGCTATTGCAGATACCTCAACAGCCACTGAGGCATTGACAAAAATCGCGGCAAATAAATCGATTTTCGCCTCACGTGGTGACAATTCAGGCACCCATAAAAAAGAACTGTCACTGTGGCAGCAGTCGGCAACCGATGTCGCTGCCGCCAGTGGCAGCTGGTATCGCGAAACCGGCTCCGGTATGGGGGCCACGCTAAACGTTGCCGTTGGCATGGGTGCTTATACACTGACTGATCGGGCGACCTGGATCAGCTTTAACAACAAGCAACAACACACAGTTCTGCTGCAGGGCGACGACGCACTATTCAACCAGTATGGAATTATTCTGGTGAACAGCGACAACTGCCCGAACGTTAACAGTGAGCTTGGACAAACTTTTATCGACTGGATCACCGGCACTGACGGCCAGCAACTGATCGCAGACTTTACACTGCACGATCAGCAGTTGTTCCATCCCAACGCCGCACCGTAAAACGCAGCTCATTACAAATTCAGACACACGGCAAACGGATCAGCCAGTCGATACCCGTGCATTGATTCAAGCCTGGCTTTAAATACTGCAGACTGACAAAACGATATAAATTTCTGCATTGAAGGCTCAAACCAAAAGCGGCGGTCTACCAGTAAATCAAGCGACTCTTCAATGAGCGGCTGAAATTTTAGATGATGCTGTTCGGCCAGTGCCTCAAGCCCGAGTGTACAATCGGCCGCGCCTTCAGCAACAGCGAGCACTGCGTAATGTTCGCTGCGCGCAATGAGTGCAACGTTAAGCTTACTGATATCTATTTGCGCCTTCCTGAGCAGTGACTCCAGCACAATCTGGCTGCCGGCTCCGGGTTGTCTGACGGCTACTTTAAGCGTTTCAAGCGCAGTAATGTCGGTGTGGGTACCTTTTGAATACACCAGACCGCGCTGCCTTTTCATTAACGATACCAGCACACAGTTGTCTGCAGCATGATGTTCGGCCACATAATCGATGTTCCAGCGTTCGGCTGAGTCGTCATAAATATGTATTGCAGCCACTGTGGCTTCACCCGCCTTTAGCCGTTCAGAGCCATCAACACTGCCATCAAACAACGTGGCAATGCCGCACTGCGACTCGCGCACTGCCCACTCAAGTAACGGGTCATGCGAACCGCTGATCAGCGCTACCGGATTGTCAGCAGTGGTGCCGGCAGTATGCTGATGCAGCCAGCGATTGATCGCCGCTCTTGAAAACAGAAGTTTGCCGGTAGCCCGGGTACAGGGAATAGACTGCTCGGCAGCCATGTCGTAGACCTTGCGCTCTTTCAGGCGCAACAGTTCAGCGACTTCCCGGGTGGTTAAATATTCGCTTGTCACTGCACAGGCCCGCTATGGGCACCGGTGGTCTGTTGAATACGACTCATGCTGCAGATCTTCTTGTCGCAGCCTCGACCTGACGCAACGCCTCAACCACCACCTCAACGCCGGCACCGTCCTTCCACGCATGCTCGCTTAAGTAACGACGCCAGATACGCCCACCCGGCTGACCCTGAAACAACCCGAGGATATGACGGGTCATTTTGCCGAGCTTAACGCCGGTGGCCAGCGTTTGTTCAATATGTGGCAGATAACTTTCGACAACATCAAAGCGGGTAACTGTGGTTTGCGGCTGACAGTAGTAAAGCGAATCGACCTCACTCAGCAACCACGGGCTGCGATAAGCCAGACGACCAAGCATTACTCCGTCGAGCGGAGTATCACAATCGGTTGTCAGTGCACGGGCCTGCTCATGACTGTGTAACCCGCCATTCAACACGAAATCGACCTGTGGCATTTCATGTTTGATACGCTGAACATATTCGTATTTGAGCGGCGGGATATCGCGGTTTTCTTTTGGGCTGAGTCCATCGAGCCATGCTTTGCGCGCATGCACGATAAATAAGCTGCAGCCGGCACGATGAACGGTATCGATAAATTCGGCAAACGGTTCATACGCATCAGAACGGTCAATACCTATCCGGCACTTTACGGTAACCGGTATATCTACGGCTTCCTGCATTGCTGCAACACATTGCGCAACCAGTTCCGGTTCTGCCATCAGGCATGCACCAAAACGTCCGCTTTGCACGCGATCACTCGGGCAACCAACATTGAGATTAATCTCGCTGTAGCCGTACTGCTGCCCTATACGCGCACAGGCAGCAAGGTCGGAAGGTTCGCTGCCACCCAGTTGTAAAGCAACCGGTGACTCGACGGTATCAAAACCTAACAGGTAATCTTTATCGCCGTGAAGAATTGCATTGCAGGTGACCATCTCACTGTATAACAACGCCCGCGATGACAAACACCGGTGAAACACCCGGCAGAACCTGTCAGTTAGTTCCATCATGGGTGCCACACAGAAAGCATGTGTATGTTTGTTCACAGTCATCCGGTATTACTACTGATGTTTTTACAGGCTGGCCGCATTTAAGTTAACGATTCAACCGACAGAGAAATGGTATACTTGGCTAGGTATAACAATGTTACATCGCGCTCAATTCAGGTGAAATGTCGCGAAGTGTCCCAACATTATACGCCAAGGGAAATTGGCATTCATAAGTCAATAACCTTCCCCATCACTCACGACGTCCATTTGCAGGTCGCATCACAGGGTTTTACTCAGCAGTTTCGAGAGCGACCGGCCCGGCCGGTAGTACCTGCTTCTGCAAACATGGCGTCGGCCACGAATCAGCGAATAATCGCTGAAAATTTTGTATACCTTTCAAGCAAAGGGGATTTGAAAATATGTCATTTAATTTAGTCGACCTGGTCAAGGGTCAATTGGGCGGTCCGGCACTGGGTCAACTCGGATCACTACTGGGTGAAGACAGTAACAAAACCGAAGCAGCACTCGGCGCTGCCATTCCGGGATTGCTGAGTGGACTGACCTCATCTGCCAACGCAGACGGCGGTGGTTCTCTTTTTAACGCTGTTAAAGATGCCGACGACAGCCTGCTCGACAACATCGGCGGCATGCTGACCGGTGGTAACAGCAGCAACGTCATGAACCAGGGCAGCAACCTG
The DNA here is from genome assembly GCA_964481315.1 of uncultured Granulosicoccaceae bacterium. Classification (GTDB taxonomy): domain Bacteria; phylum Pseudomonadota; class Gammaproteobacteria; order Granulosicoccales; family Granulosicoccaceae. The sequence continues at coordinate 10,786 of CAYZVB010000104.1, read as the reverse complement.
CTGGGTTCGCTGCTCGGCAACGGTGCCATGGGCGGCCTGGCCAGCGCTGTCGCAGGTCTTACCGGTATTGGCGGCAAGTCGTCATCCGGCCTGATGGGCATCCTCGCACCAATCGTAATGGGCATCATCAAGCGTAAACTGTTTGGCGGCAGCGGCTTCAGCCAGAACGCAGGCGGACTTCTGAGCCTGCTGAACGGCCAGAAAGACAACGTCCAGGCAGCAATGCCGGCCGGCTTCTCAGACCAGCTGCAGTCTTCAGGTTTTATGGACCAGATGGCCAATTTCGGCAGCGGTGCAGCAAATGCGGCAGGCAATGCTGCCAACGCCGCCGGTGATGCTGTCTCCGGTGCAGCAAACACTGTTGGTAACGCTGCCGGCAACGCAGCAGATGCAGCAGGCAACGCAGCGGCCTCCGGTGGCGGCTTCCTTAAGAAATTCCTGCCGATTGCCATATTGGTTGCGCTGGCACTGCTGGCCTGGAACTTCATCAAAGGTAAATCAGCTCCGGAAATGGACGTCAGCGCGACTGTCGAAGGTGCCATGCCCTCCATTGATGTCGACGGTACCGATGTCGGCGCTGAGTTCGGTAACATTTTCAGCAGCGCCACAAGCACTGTTGCAGGTATCACCGACGTCGACAGTGCCAAGGCGGCGGTCCCGTCTTTTGAAGACATCACCGGTAAAGTCGACGGTTTGAGCGGTATCTGGGACAAAGTCCCTGAGGCCGGTCGCGGTCAGCTCGGCGGCATGATCTCCGACAACATCGGCACGCTGCAACCTGCCCTCGACAAGGTTTCAGAAATACCAGGCGTGGGTGATGTGATTGGCCCGGTCGCCGGTCCTCTGATGGAAAAGCTGATGGCTTTCACCAAATGATGTAAATTGTCTGCAACGACAACAAAAAACGGGGCTTCGGCCCCGTTTTTTTTATCTGCTCATCCGACTACACTACACGGCACAACGCAATCTTCGAATAAACCCTCCCGCGGCGCATTGTAAGCGCGCAAATCCGTGAATCTCTCCGTGAATCTTTATGGGCTACTCGACCTACCGAAAATTCAGTGTTGAACAGTGGTCCGAACTGAAGGACACACAGAATGTTCCGCTCACTGAAGCCGAGCTGCAGGAACTTCGCGGCATCAATGAAAAGGCGTCTATTGATGAAGTTAAAAACGTCTACCTGCCGCTGTCACGACTATTAAGCTTCTATGTGGCCTCGGCACAAACACTAAACCAGCAAACCGCTCAGTTTCTTAAAGACGATACACCCAAGGTACCGTTTATCATTGGTGTTGCCGGCAGTGTTGCCGTTGGCAAGAGCACTTCATCGCGCATACTGCAAACCCTGCTGGCACGCTGGCCGGGCCACCCGCGAGTCGACCTGATTAACACAGACGGTTTTCTGCTACCCACTGCAGAACTCGAAAAACGCAATATCATGCACCGCAAAGGATTTCCGGAAAGCTACGACCGGCAATCACTGATTACTTTTCTATCAGATATTAAAAGCGGCAGGCGCAATGTTGTTGCACCGGTATACTCGCATCTGCGTTATGACATTGTGCCCGACACGTTTACCGAGGTAGATCAGCCGGATGTTCTGATCGTAGAGGGACTAAACGTTTTACAGGCCAGCGCAACAGCACCGGGTGAACCCAAGGTGTTTGTATCAGACTATTTTGATTTTTCGATTTATGTCGACGCCAATGAAGACGTGATAAAGCAGTGGTATGTGTCGCGCTTTCTCACGTTTCGAAGCAGTGTGTTTAAACAAAAAGATGCGTACTTTTCACACTATGCCAATCTGAATGAAGAAGAGGCGATAAAAACCGCCTCTGATATCTGGGATACGATTAACCTGGTTAACTTGAGAGAAAATATTTCTCCCACCCGGCAGCGCGCCGATCTGATACTACATAAGAATGCAGACCACGCGATTGACAGTGTTGAGCTTAGAAAGCTTTAGGGAAAGCTTTAAGGTTACGAATCCACATCATCAGCTAAACGCGACGTTGCCCTGAGACACTACTGCCTCTGTACCGTTAACCATTGCAGCCAGCGAGATTAAATCGGTATGCGGTGATAATGCCGTCACTGAAGGGTCGGCCTGTAGATAGGCTCGCATTAACGGCGCTGACAATACCTGCCATTGTTCAACCGTCGCAGATACTACCTGCCCCGGGGCAAGCTCGAGTGACTTGTTTTTACACAACTCGTTAAGATCAAAAATACTGTCGCGGCAGGCAATGATGCCCGGGGAAAATTTCTCAATGCGCAGCAACTGCGTCGAGCTATTGCGCAAAATGACACTGTCGCCCGGGACGGCGCTGCCTGCCACTATATCGATAGACAGGTGAACGCCCTGAGCCGGTTTTCGGCCCGGCAACATAGCGCCAAGAGCCAACGGTGACGCGCCGGCAGCACCTGCTGTCGCCATCAGTTTCAGTGTTTTTCTCTTTTGTTGATCAGTCAATTATATATCTCCGCTGTGTTTTCAACAATATAGCGAATCTCCGCTGAACCAACCGTTAACCTCTGCGTCAGAGTCAGGCTGCAGTCACCGGTGTAAAGTGGCAATTTGCATTGTAAATGTACAATTAATTGTATATAAATACAGTAACTCATGGCTGGAATCCGCATGCCCAAAAAAACCTCCCGCAAGTCCGCTACTTCCGAAAAACGTTTTCTCACCAAACGGCAGGAAGAAATTCTGGAATTTATCTGCCAGGGAATCCGCGACTACGGCATGCCGCCAACACGCGCAGAAATTTCGGCAGAATTTGAATTCAGCTCGGCAAACGCCGCCGAGTCACACCTGCGCGCACTTGAACAAAAAGGCATGATAGAAGTGCTTTCCGGTACTTCGCGCGGCATTGTTATTTTACCGGAAGCAGCCAACTACGTTGAAGACTGCCGCATCCTCACCACCGAAAGCGAGGCTATTCCTCTGCCGGTCGTCGGCAGAGTCGCTGCCGGTGAGCCGATTCTGGCGGTAAACAATATTGAAGACCACTACCTGATAGACCCCGATTTATTCAACCCGCGTGCTGACTATCTGCTGCGGGTTAACGGTATGAGCATGTGTGACATCGGTATTCTAGACGGTGACTTGCTTGCCGTGCACAGCACCAAAGAAGCGCGCAATAAACAAATTGTGGTGGCGCGTATCGACGACGAAGTTACCGTTAAACGGTTTCACCGGGTACGCAACAAGGTAACACTGTTTCCGGAAAATGATGACTTTAACCCCATAGAAGTCGACCTTAAAACACAGGACTTTGCCATTGAAGGAGTTTATGTCGGCGTACTGCGCTACGACACAACAAGCAAAAGCCGGTAAAACACCAACTCACTGTCGGGAACAACAAAAACATAAAACCCGTTCACTTAAATCAACCAGGCCATGCAGAAGCATAAATCTGCATGCAAAGAGATGAAAACAACCTTCTGCCCCGCAGACAATCAATATAAAAACTTCTACCCCCAAAAAACAATAAACGAAAAGCAACACACTCTGCCCTGCCCCCACAGGTCTGTCTGTGATCACAACTTATTTCAACACAACGTCAAAAGGTAAATCTGAAGAACAACAAATATACGATCAATAAAAATAACGATAAGTAATCCCATGACTCTGGAAACACTCCTGAAGCACCCGGCACTCTGGCAGGGCCGCCAGCAGCAACAGACCGGCAAAGAGACACTTTCCACAGGGTACCCGCAGCTCGATGCAGTACTCCCGTCGCAAGGCTGGCCACTTGGCGCACTGACCGAAATTCTGTTAACCAGTGAAGGCATTGGTGAGTTTTCTTTACTCATGCCGGCGCTGCAGACTTTATCTGTTCAACAACAGTGGATCGCCCTGGTCGCCCCGCCCTACATTCCCTATGCCCCTGCACTAATCACTGCCGGCATTTCACTTGAGCGCGTACTGGTTGTTGACGCAGAGCATAAAGCCGCCAGCGCCAATCGCTCTAAAGCGGCACAACAGGATGACTTCTGGGCCACAGAACAACTGTTGCGCAGCGGTATTTTTTCGGCCGTTATTCTATGGTCAACGCACGGTGGTAATGACCGGCAACAGCGTCGACTGCAACTGGCAGCAGAACAAGGCAAGGCGTGGGCTGTCTGCTACCGTCCCGAAAAACTCGCCAACAGCGCATCACCGGCAGGTTTGCGCATGACACTGCGCTGTCACCGCCAGCATCTGCAAATCAATATTATTAAAAATCGCGGCGGTAAATTACACACCCTGACACTGGCAGACACAAACCGTGAAGAAAACGACGATCAAAGCAAGCCAAAAAGCACCGCGAATCACGCACAGGTAACGTCTATCACAACGCGGTCTGTGCAATGACTTCAGCACAACGGCAGAAGAATCAACTGTGGGCCAGTCTGTATCTGCCCGACCTGCAACTCGACGATATTAACAGCGACAGTGCGCTGGCAGTTGTCGAACGATGTAATCACCGCCAGCAGATCAGATGCTGTAACGCTCCGGCCAGACAGTCAGGCATTTATCCGTCAATGGCATTAAACAGCGCCTATGCACTATTGCCTGATCTTGCTGTGGTCGAATACGATGAACAGCTCGAACAAAATCTGCTACATCGCGTTGGCGAATGGGCCATGCAGTTTTCATCTATTGTGTCCGTGCATCAACCCAATCACATACTGATTGAAATTGCCGGAAGCAAAAAACTGTTCGAAGGTTTTTCGACGCTTGTACACCTGATAGAAGAAGGCCTGTCAAAGCTCGGCTACAACGGTCAGATTGGCATTGCACCAACACCACTTGCAGCAAACCTGCTGGCACGTGCCAATATCCGCCTGGGTATAACAGACAGGCAAAGACTCAAAGTCGCCATCAGCCGGTTACCGGTGAGTTTGCTGGAACTTCCACCCGACACCATCGACGGGCTTGGACGCTCCGGTATGCACCAGATTGGCAGTGTGGCCGATGTTTCTCCGGCATCACTTACGCGTCGCTTCGGGTGCGCCTGTGTCGATTACTTCGACCGGCTGCTGGGCAGGCACCCCGACCCGCGCACCCCGCTCAGGCTTGGCAGAACATTTGAGCGTGAGTTTCATCTTACACAGGAAGTACAAGACATCGGCGCCCTGCAGTTTGCCACGCAAAGAATGATCAACGAACTGGTTGCCTTTCTTATAGCGCAGGACAAAGGCATTAATACTTTTCAGTTTTCACTGCATCATGAGAAACATCAAAGCACCGATTTGCAACTGCGCTTTTTACAGGCAACCAGTCAGGCGCGTCACCTGCACCGGGTACTGACCGAACGACTTGCACAGGTAGAACTGATTGCACCGGTGTGCGGGTTGCATCTTTTTGCAGACACATTCAGTGATGTCGACCGTGATGCCGCCGACTTCTTCGTAAAAAGCCGCCAGCAACAGAAAAGCCTTGGCGAGGTGATAGACAAGCTCAGCTCCCGACTTGGCAAAGACGCACTCTATACACTGACGGCCGTCGACGATCACCGCCCCGAAAAAGCATGGAAAAAATCTTTCATCGATCTGCCGTCAGAGTCTGCCGGCGAATGGCCTTCACGACCCTTGTGGTTATTAAAGCAGCCGCTGCAAATGCAATCCGGCTACCATGCTGTTGACAGCGGTGCTGAAAGAATAGAGACAGGCTGGTGGGAGGCATCTGATGTACGCAGAGACTACTTTCTGATTCAGGATAACAACGGCACCCGCTACTGGGCATTCAGAAACCGCAGCCAGGCGCGCGACCAAACCAACAACCAGATCCCCCAGAGCGACCCTGTCTTTATTCACGGTATCTTTGCCTGAAATCAGACAACAGCCTGCCCACACAAAGAAATAGCGCCCCGATTCACAAAAAACACATCATCCGTCTCACTGATCAACATTCCACCGCGGTTATGCCGGCACTGTCTCCCGAGCGGTTAAAGAATAGTCAAAGCGCTTCCGATAGCACCGTAGATACTAATTAAACAAACGCTTGCCCGAAATACGGCAATCATTACGGTGATCCATGAGTAAACAAAACAATCCCGGACTGCACAGCGCAGTAATTCTCGGATTCGCTCTTTCGCTAACCGCATGCGACTCGGCCATGATCACAGGCTCGGGCGGACCGGCAATCGGTGCTGCCATGGCCGCCCCTGAACTTTTGCAGGACGGCGACTTTGAAGTCGGTGCAACAGCCTGGGAAAGCTGCAGCACCAACGGCAGCAGCGAACTTGTCCGCGACTCCGGCTCAATGGCGCTGCAAATCAGTAATGGCGCATGCCGTTACCAAAACATTAACGCCGACGCCGGTACCAGTTACACACTAACCTGTGATGCAAAAAAGGCGGCCGACGGCTGGTCCAGTGTGACGCTGGCGTTTCTTGATCAAAACTTCCGCCCGCTGGATTCTCGCGAAGTTGAAGTGACTTCAGACAGTTACTCAGACACAGAAATCACCATGACCGCACCGGACTTCATCAGTAAAGTCGAAGTGCTTTTCTACAGTGAAGACACCATGACAGTCGACAACTGCGCACTCGCCGAAGTTGCTGTCGAAGTGCCACAAGTTGAACTGCAAAACGGTACATTTAACGACGGACTTAACGGCTGGTCACAGTGCTCAGGCACCGATGCTATTGCAAACAGCGGTGTTGCCACACTCGCTACCGGTGCCTGTATCAATCAACAGGTTGATGTAACCGAAGCAGTTGCTGCCAGCCCTGTCAATACACCACTGACTCTGTCACTGCAGTGCGATCAGATAAACAAGAGTGGCAATCAGTTTGCCACTGCAATTATTGCGTATCTCGATGAAAACAACGAACCGGTAGCCACTGCCGAGCAGGCAATCAGCGCTACCACTACGGCCACTGCGGTTCGACTTTCTGCACCAGCCAGTGCAACGACTGCCGAAGTGATGCTTTACAGCGAAGCACAAACCACCATTGGACAATGTGCACTGGTAACGATCAACTAATTGACATTGTTAATGAGAAACGGCTGATCGCGCAACGCTAATCAGCCTGAACGGCCGGCGTGCTCTGCCGGCCAAGCTTTGCCTCGCGGTGAGCAATATAGCTCGCCGAGGCAACAATAATGACTCCCCCCAGCACAACGTAGCCATCAACCGGTTCAGCAAACAGCAGATAACCGGCTAGCGTGGCCCAGATTAACTGTAAAAACGATATCGGTTGCAACGCGCTAAGTGGTGCATAGCTGAAAGCCAGTGTCATGGTGTAGTGCCCGACGGTTGCAAGCACCGCGGTAAGCGTAAGCAGTATTAAGTCATCGATACCGGGTGCGACCCACAGCATCACGGCCGGCGGTAACAGCGTCAGCGTACACACCAGAGACAACACAGCAACAATGGCAATTGGTTCATTACTGGCGGTAAGCTTTTTTGTCAGCAGCATTGAAATAGCAAACATCGGCGCTGTTGCCAGCTGCGCCAGCTGACCGATAGATATTTCCTGCAGGCCCGGTCTGATAATAATCATCACGCCGACAAACCCGGCCAGCACTGCAATTAGACGCCGTGCGTGCAATGTTTCGCCAAGGAAAATAGCGGCAGCCACAGTCACCACCACCGGGGTCAGATACCCAAGTGCCGTCACTTCTGCAATCGGTATGCGAGCCATCGCATAGAACCACAGAATTACGCCAATGCCATGCGCCACCCCACGGACAATCATTACCCACGGCTGGCGAATCACCAGATCGCCCGAAGCCAGACGCATAAACGCCGGCAGCAACAACAATGTACCAATCACGTAGCGAAGAAATGCGGCCTGAGCTGCCGGCAGATCTGTCCCGACGTACCGTACAGTAACGGTAACACCCAGGAAGCACAGACCGGTAACAAACATCCAAAAGATGCCACGACCAGTGGATGCAAATCGTTGTTTTTGTATTGCCAATGTTGTCCAGCTGCCAGGTTGTAACTATTTTGAGTCAACAACGGCATTTGGCGATTGCTGATTATATGTATCGATCAATTTACATCGTGTAAACTATACGGTTGTGCGATTAGCACTCTTGATGACGAGCCGTTAATTGTCGCTGTAACCCGGCCAAATTACACCAAGTTTTAGAATCCCCCACTAAAGCGCGTGGAACAAACCAAGTAAACTCCTGCCCAAGTTCCACCGCCCGCTAACAGGTTTATTTACATGCAAAAATTACTACCGCTGGCTATTGCGGCGACTCTGCTCGCCGGTTGCGATAGCGAGGGAATCCACCGCGCTGACATGTCCGGCATCCAGTCCGGCTCCAGTGCCAATTCCGGCACCGGCACCGGCACCGGCACCGAAAGTACCGGAACCGATACCACGTCCGGCGGCTCACAAAACGATCAGACCGATACCACTGGCAACACCGGTACCACCGATAGCACTGGTACGACTGACAACACCGGTACGACTGACAACACCGGTACGACTGACAACACCGGTACGACTGACAACACTGGTACAACAGATAATACCGACGCTGTTAATCAGTTTGGCGGCAGCGGCTCCAGCGACGGCGGCGACAGCATTAATCAGTTCGGTGGCAGTGGCTCCAGCGATGGCGGCGATTCGGAAGGTGAAGTGCAGAATGACGATGCCGGTAGCGGCACCGGTACAGATGCATCACTCAACCTTTCCGAACCCACTACCGGCACCACTTTCGTCAGTACCATGGGGCCTATCCGCTCGCCGGAAACCTCTTACAGCATTACGCCAAGCAAGGATGAAAACGGCAACGTTGTCATGAACGGCAACTGCCCGGTAGTTCAATTCCACCCCAACCTGCGTTTCGGCGACTTCCTGCTGGCCACCAACGCATGGAACTTCTGCGCCTCAACTCTACCGGACTGGACGCAAACCATTTCAGTTAACGATGTTGCCGGCAATGTAGTTCCGCGCTGGGACTACGACTGGGGTAACGAAAACGACGTACGCGGTGCTGTCTGGCTGGTGAAGTCATACCCCGAAATCATCTACGGCGTAAAGTCACCCGGTGAATACTCAGGCCCAACCCTGGAAGAAACGCCTGCCACCACCGGTATGCCGGTTAGATTGGATGAAATGCCGTTCTACAAAATCGACTATGCGTTCTCAAGCGAAGAATACCCGACTCGCAGTAAAGACTTTAACGGTCAAACCCTCAACGGTGAGCGTAACGTTGCTGTTGAATCGTTCTTCCACGAACTCGGCGGCGACTGCGATGTAACAACGCTTGTCCGCAACGGTACTTCCAGCAATCAGCGTTTTGAAGTCATGCTGTGGCTCGACCGTGGTGCGGAACGTCTTCCGGCAGCACCCGGTGACTTCGTTACCTCTGTAACGCTCGACGGCAAAGGCTACGATGTTTACACCAAACCGTCAGATGAGGAATACATCGCGTTTGTCGCGCAAAACCCGCAGACATCCGGTGAAATCAACTGGAACACTTTTATCGAGTGGACGCGCACCTATTCACACCGCGTTAACGAAGTATTCGGTCAGGGTTCTAACACCGTTGAGCTTCAGGACAGCTGGTGTCTCGCTAATATTCTGGTCGGTACAGAAATCTGGTGGGGAGCCGGTTACTTCCAGGCTGACAACTGGACAATTCACCGCACTGTTCAGTAACCACAAACGGTTCTGCTAACCATCAGCGTTAAAGCCGGCATTAGCCGGCTTTTTTATTTACAACCTCATCGAAAAGGACCAACCATGGCTCGCCTGCAAACCCGCGATGAAAATTCCCTGCAAGCGCAAACACTTGAACTGCTCGATCCAACGCGAATTAATAATAAAATTGCAGACGTCTATCTGCAGTTTGCCAACAGCGAGCACGCACTGCATGCCTATATGGGAATGGAAGCGAGCCTGCGTAAAAGCCCGCTGTCAGATCTTGAAATCGAGGCGATCAAACTTCTGGTCAGTGAAATTACCGCCTGCGACTTTTGCCTTTCCACACACACAATGAAATCACGTAAGGCAGGGCTGCAGAAAGAAGATCAAATCGCAGTTCGAAGTGGCAAAGCAACCGGCAATGCCAGACTCGATACGATTGTAAAAATTGCGCGTCACTTTTTTAATGTGAAAGGCCCGCTCGACGATGCACTAATCGCCGAAGCACGCGAGCAGCAACTCACCGACGAAGCACTGGTCGATATTGCCATGGCAGTCAGCACCATCTTCTTCACCAATATTACCAATCACATCAACCACACCGAATCGACGCTGCCACCGGCACCCGCGCTGCCCTGAATTTGGTCTGCATGCTATCGCCGAACTGACGGCACTGGTACACTTACGCTTTTCAATCAGGACCCGCGTTGTGGCATTTGAAGTCGACGGCAAGTTGCACAAAATATTCGATACTGAACAAAAAACCGACAACTTCCGAGCGCGCGAATTCGTCCTGGAAGTCGTTGACGGTCAGTACCCGCAAATGGTCAAATTTCAGCTGACTCAGGACAAATGCGAAATGCTGGACACGCATAGCGAAGGTGACGAAATCAAAGTTCACTTCGACTTGCGTGGCCGCGAATGGAACGGCAAGTACTTCACCAATTTAAACGCATGCCGCATTGAATCCGGCAGCGAAGCGCGCCCGGCACCTGCCGCGGCAACAGCTGACAACAACCCGCCTCCGGGTGATGACAGCGACTACGGCGAAATTCCGTTTTAATAGCCAGGAAATAAATATCTGGCGAACGTTATTGCTCACCGGGCTTGCGGCCCGGTCTGCATGAAACGCGGCCAGAGAAGTGCTCCGGAACACCTTCGGACTTATCTTAAAGAACTACACC
>CAYZVB010000103.1:3097-15361 GCA_964481315.1 uncultured Granulosicoccaceae bacterium | reverse complement strand
CGGAAGTGGGCTGCGGCTTTAATTTCGAGTCAACCGTCACCGGTGGTAACGTACCTCGCGAATTCTGGCCGGCTGTTGAAAAAGGCTTCAAAAACAGCATTGAATAAGGTGTACTGGCCGGGTATCCGTGCCTGGACTTCAAAGTCACGCTGCAGGATGGCGCATTCCACGCTGTTGACTCTTCAGCGGTTGCTTTTGAAATTGCCTCAAAGGCAGCTTACCGTCAGTCGATGCCAAAAGCCGGTCCTCAGCTGCTTGAACCGATCATGAAAATCGACGTTTTTACACCGGAAGATCACGTTGGTGATGTGATTGGTGATCTGAATCGTCGTCGCGGCATGATCCAGGGTCAGGAAGCCGGTCCTACAGGTGTTCGTGTGAAGGCCGATGCACCGCTGAGCGAAATGTTCGGCTACATTGGCGACCTGCGAACTATGACCTCGGGACGTGGTCAATTCTCTATGGAATTTTCGCACTATGCTCCGTGCCCGAACAATGTTGCCGAAGTGATCATCGCTCAGGCAGCAGAGCTCAAGAAAGCTTCCTAGTAAAACCGGTTGAACGGCTGCAATTAGCAGCCGTTCAGTTGCTCTTCACGATGCGCCGGTTAGGATATCGTCAACAATAAAAAGACAGGCCGACCATGAAATACCTCTTACCGATTATTTTTGCAGTAATTAGCACCGGTGCAACTGCTGCCGGCGACGCTGCTGCTGGAAAAGCCCAGGCCGCAACCTGTGTTGCATGCCACGGTGCCAACGGCGTAAGCGCTATCCCAACTTACCCGAATCTGGCAGGACAAAAAGAAGCATACCTGCTGGCGCAGCTGAAGGCGTTCAAGTCCGGCGAGCGCAAGGGTGCAGCCTCTGCAATCATGGCTCCAATGGCAGCCGGCCTCAGCGAACAGGCAATGATGGACCTGTCGGCCTACTTCGCATCACTTGACGCTGCCAAGTAATTACCTTTTCGTCCGCACCCTCATTGCAGGGTGCGAGACCTACACTTCCCGATTTATCTGCTGATCATCCCCGCCAGCCACCTGCCTGGCCAGTGATTCACGCTGCAGTTTAGCGGCGGCATATACTGCTTCCGTTCGATTACTTACTCCCAGCAACCTGAATGATGCAGAGACATGCGCTTTAACCGTGTGCTCGGAAATATTCAGGTTTTGCGCAATCTTTTTATTCGGCATTCCCTGCACCACCTGCAACAGCACTTCCTGCTGCCTTTTTGATAAACAATCAAGGCCAGTGCAGCCATCAACCGTGGCGTCTACGGATGGTTCGGGCTTAGGCGCGGTCTCCTCAAGCGCTTCTGCCGGCAGATAGGTGCCTCCGGCAGCAACCAGCTGCAGCGCGGCGGTAAGCACGGCGTAGGTAGCAGTTTTAGGAATAAAACCGGCCGCACCGGCTTCGATAATTTTGCGTATCAGTGATGCATCGTCAAGCGCAGACACCACCACAATGCGGGCATGCGGAAAGTGCTGTCGCACAGCGTCCAGCGCTTCAAGTTGACTCAGCCCCGACAGGTAGTAATCGAGCAATACGAGATCCACCACCTCATCATTAGCGGCATTCAGTGCACTCTCGCAATCATGGTAAACAGAAACATGCGGTTCCGGCTCGAAGTCGGATAACAACGTCTTCAAACCTTCCGCAAACAAACTGTGATCATCGATCAATGCGATGTTCATGCTTCCTCCCTGCGTAGAACGGCCGGCAATCTACTCCGGCGGTAAATCAGTCATGCAGCGTCTCAGGCAACAAAGGCAGTTAACTCGTTACCGAGATAATACTGTTGAAGATTCTCGAGCATCAGGTTACCCATTGCTGTCCGTGTTTCTACGGTACCGCTAGCCACATGCGGCTGCAACACCACGTTCGGCAGCGACAACAAAGCCTCAGGTACATTCGGTTCATCTTCAAACACATCGAGCCCGGCACCACCGAGTTTGTTGTGCACCAGTGCATCGACCAGGTCGGCTTCATTGACTACCCATCCGCGCGAAATATTGACCAGATGCCCGTTTGCCCCTAGTGCAGTCAGCACTTCCGCGTTGACTACCCCGCGCATGTCCGGTGTTGGCGCGACCCCGATGATTAAACAATCAACCGCTTCAGCCATTGATTTGAGATCAGAGAAGTACTGATACGGCACGTCTGACCGTTCGTTGCGATTACAATAGCTGATCTGACACCCGAATCCTTCGGCGCGCGTGGCAATGGCGGCACCAATCCGGCCGAGTCCAAAAATACCAATATGGCTGTTACTGAATTTGCGAGTCAGCGGTGCAGCACCGTCTTTAATCCAGCGGCCTGCACAGGTGTAGTTATGCGCAAAAGCAAGTTGACGAAAACTCCCGAGTGCCAGCGCAATCGCAAGGTCGGCAACATCTTCGGTCAGTACATCCGGCGTGTTCCCGACACGGATACCGCGTGCCTTACAGTAATCGAGATCAACCGCATCAACCCCGACACCAAACACGGTGACTGCACCGACGTTCGGCAACTGACGCAGCAGATCGGCGCTGGCACCTGAGCCGCCGTCGGTCACAATGCCGGTGACCTCATCGGCGATACCGGCGAGAAACGCTGTTTTATCCTGTGCTTCCCACAACCGGTGCACAGTGTATTGCTCTTCCAGCAATGACTGTGTGGGCTGAAAAATAGGGTTTACCTGCACTACCGACTTTTTGTCGCTCATCGTTATCCAACTGATTCGTTAACGATGTAGTGTACTGCAGTCGCAGTACCTGCCGCAAAACGATGCAGGAATTAACGACTAAGTTACGACGAAATTTCAAACCATCTGCTATTCAACAGGCTTGTAATCGTTACCCCATCGGCGGTGGCGCAACGCGCAGTACCTCGGCAGGTGTCGTGACACCCTGCGCAACTTTTCTTGCACCGCTGATACGCAACGGTTGCATACCATCACGAATAGCCTGTTTACGAAACTCAGTGATGTCTAGCTCGGGCAGGATTAGGTCTTTTAGTCCCTGAGTCATTTCCATTACCTCATAAATACCAACCCGCCCGGTATAACCGGTGTCGCGGCAGTTACGGCACCCGACTTTCGCCTTTATAGAATCCGGCGGCGCTGCTGTCAGCGGTGCTACCAACCCGTTCCATGCATCAACTTCAACGGCAGCGGGCACACTGCATTCAGTGCACAGGGTACGCACCAGACGCTGTGCCAGCACGCCGATCATGGTATTGCGTAACAGATAATACGGCACGCCAAGCTCAAGCAAACGAGTGATCGCCGCCGATGCATCGTTAGTATGCAGCGTACTGATTACCAGATGCCCGGTCAACGCTGCCTGTATTGCCATTTGCGCGGTTTCTATGTCGCGGATCTCACCAATCATAATGATGTCAGGGTCCTGCCTTAGCAGGGTTCTGACACCCGTGGCAAAGTCGAGCTCGATGTTCGGCTGCACCTGCATCTGATTAAACGCCGGCACCACAAGCTCGATCGGATCTTCAACGGTACAGAGGTTCACTTCCGGTGTCGCCAGTTGCTGCAGGCTGGTGTACAGCGTTGTGGTTTTTCCTGAACCGGTAGGGCCGGTCACCAGAATTATGCCGTTTGGCGACTTCAGCATGCCTTCCCACAGGCTTCGTTCGCGTTGCGTAAAGCCAAGGTCGGTGGCATCGCGCAACAGCACATCAGGGTCGAATACACGCATCACCATCTTTTCGCCAAATGCGGTCGGCATGGTTGATAAACGCAACTCCACCTCGCGGCCGTCTTCATTGCGGGTTTTTAAACGACCGTCCTGCGGGCGACGCTTTTCCGCAACATCCATACGACCGAGAATTTTTATACGACTGGTGATCGCGGCCATTACCGTCGTCGGCACATCATAGACGCGGTGCAATACACCATCGATACGAAACCGCACCACACTGTCCTGTCGCCCCGGTTCAAGATGAATATCACTGGCACGCTGCTCAAACGCGTATTGCAGCAACCAGTCGACAATACTGACGACATGCTGATCATTAACATCGAGCGCACCCTTGCGCCCGAGTTCCATCAACTGTTCGAGATTCTGTACCTTGCTTGCTTCGGCATTATTCTGATCATTCTTTGCCCCAAGCACCGACTTCGATACGTTATAAAACTCGTGCAAATAACGGCCGATGTCGTCCGGGTTAACCAGCACCCTGGTAATTTTTTTACGCAGCACCGATGACAGCTCGGTTTCCCAGCCTTCAAAAAAGGGCTCTGCGGTACCAATCTGCACTTCGTTGTCGGTTACCTCAAGTGCGATGATATTGAAGCGGCTGGCATATGCCAGTGACATTACGCCGGTGATTGAAGCAACATCAATATTCAGCGGGTCAACCTTCTTAACCGGCATACCGATTTTGCCCGACAGCCACTCCATCAGCTGATCAAGCGTCAGCTTCTGCGGTGTCGCACCTGCTGCTGCCAGATTGTTCCAGCCGCACTCCGCAACAATCTGCAGTGCATTCTTCGGGTCATCTTTCACGTTGGCACGAACAACAGACAACACCTTGTGATTTTCTTCAGAGATAATGCCGTCGGCGAGTAGTTCATCAAGTATCATGAACAGCTCAAGCTTGCCGGTCGCAGGGTCCGAAAACCTCGGTGTGCTATCGTCAATGAATAGCGCGGTATTGCCGCTCATTTATTATACTCGCTTATAAAGTGTGACAGCGTCCGCAGAGCAAAATCTGCGTGAATCTGTTTTGTTTCACCCGCTGTATTGCAATAGATGAAACGGTACCGGCAACGCCCATCGGTTGCACAAGCGCATCTGGAAAACCACCCGCAATACGACCGGACAGCTTCAATATGCCCAGTGAGATAACCGTCTACCACAACCCCCGATGCTCCAAGAGCCGTGCCACTGTCGAATGGCTCAGGCAACAGAATCTTGACTTCCAGATTGTCGAATACCTGAAGCAGCCGCCCGACAGAGCCACCATAGAATCTATTATTGAAAAGCTCGACGCGCGCCCGCTCGAGATCATGCGCAAAGGCGAAAAGCGCTTTAAAGAACTGGGATTGCAACAGGGCGACCACAGTGACGAGTCCCTGCTCGATGCGCTGGTTGAAAACCCTATCCTGCTGGAACGTCCGATCGTCACCACTGCTGACGACGCCGCCATCGGCAGGCCGCTCGAAAATGTAATGGAAATATTCGATGACCTGTAAGGTTCTGGTGCTGTACTACAGCCGCGACGGCAACACCCGCCGCATGGCAAACCAGATTGCACGCGCGGTTGACAGCATCGACGGCTGCGAAGCAGTATTGCGAACGGTCGCGGAAATCAGCAACAACAGCAGTGACCGGGAACCGCGGGCACCGCTAATTGAAAAAGCAGAACTGCAGTCTGCAGACGCCTTAATCGTCGGCAGCCCGACCCGTTTCGGCAACATGGCGGCACCGCTAAAGCACTTCTTCGACAGTACCGCGGACCTGTGGTTGAGCGGCGCGATGACTGACAAACCCGCTGCCGTGTTCACCTCGAGTTCAACGCTGCACGGCGGACAGGAATCGACGTTGTTTACGATGATGCTGCCGCTGCTGCATCACGGTATGGTGATCGCAGGCATTCCCTATAGTGAAGCTGCACTTCATCACACCAAAAGCGGCGGCACACCCTATGGCGCAAGTCAGGTTTCAGGTGACAGCAGCGCGCCGGTACTGACACAAGATGAAAAAACGCTGTGTTCAGCACTCGGTAAACGGGTGGCACGGCTGGCAAAGAAATTACAAGGCGGTCTCAATGACTAATACCGGCTGGTGGCGGTTTCTCGCTCTGTGCGGCTACCTCGGCACACTGTTTTTTATTTTGTTGTGGGTCATTGTACTGGCGCCGCCGGCGACACCGAAAAGTATTGTGCTGGCCATTGCACTGCTGCCACTGCTACCTGCGTTACGCGGGTTGTTGCATGGCCGGATTTATACGTATCAATGGGCAAGTTTTCTGGCGTTGCCGTATTTCGCCTTCGGGGTAGATGCGTTAGTGCATCGGCCGGATAAAAACTGGCTGGGTGGCGTATTGGTTATATTGTCGCTAATGTGGTTTGTCGGTTGCTCTTTTACTGCAAGACAACATAAAAAGCTCAGTCAAAAACAAAGCACTGCTTCAGAAACGGAATCGTGATGCGCTCGCGGCCGGCTGCCAGTGATTCGTTGTCGAGAATAGAGATCGCCGAAAGCAAACTACTGGCATCGCGTTTGTAGCGTTTTAACAAAAAGTCAGCAGCTTCACTGTCGAGCTTCATACCGCGTTGCTGTGCAGCACTGAACATGGCATCGCGAATTTCAGATTCATTGAGCGGCACCAGCTTTAACACAGGGCCCCACGCGAGCCGCGATACCAGATCAGCAAGCTCAAAGGTTTCAAGAGATGGTGCAGCCGCTGCACTGAAAACCATTTTGCCGTGTCTTTCCCGCACAAAATTAATCAGATTGAATAATGATGTTTCCCAGTCCGCCAGTCCGGCGACGTGGTCTACGTCGTCAATCACGATAAGTTCATAGTTATCCAGTGACTCAAGCAGCGCTGGTGTCAACGCAGCTCCCTGATGTGAACGATTAAGCGATACGTAAAACGAACGCTTCGATGCACCCAGGTACTGAGCATGCAATGCTGACAATAAATGCGATTTGCCACTCTGACCAGGCCCGCATAAAAACAACTGCTGTACTTTGTTGTCATTAGCCAGGCCTGCAAGCATATCGACCACCAGCCCGTTACTGCCTCTGGCAAAGTTGTCGAAACCGGGCGCCGCCGCCTCGGCGATAGGCAGCGGTAATTGCCGTTGCATAAATTTAAGTATCAGCGCAGTCGATAAGTGATCGACTCACCGCCACTGCTCTGCCCGGCACCCGGTGATACCTGTGGTGTCAGTGCAGCCTGGTTCGATAAGCGTTGCTGCATACTGAATGCATCACCTTCAGGCGCACGAAACACGGTAACTCCTGGTTCAAGCGATTCGGTGATTACAGAGCTTTCGATACTGCGCAGCAATGTCAGTACCTGCTGGTGCTGCGCCAGTGAGTTAATGTTTTCAACCCGTATCGCAACACCATCGCGCTCGAATGCACCGGCGGCCGACAGGTAACCGGCAGTTGCGGTACCGTTGAGGTTGGCAATTTCAGTCACCGCAGTCAGCAATGCCTCATCGAGAGAACGCGTGGTTAGCGACAGCTTGCGATCTTCACCGGCATTGATGCGATAGTGCCAGTCCGACTGCCACGACTGCTCCGACAATCGCACCAGTGCACCAGTCAGCGTACCGGTAGACTGATATTTTTGCGCCATAGCTTCGATCACCGGCTGATCATCGAACAATATGTTGGCAGGGGTGACGATGGCAGCATCCGCTTCGTCAAGCAGTGGAAATTCAAAACTCATGTTGTTGGCGGCACCGAGTTGAATCATTCGCGACTGGAACTTCTGCGCGCGGGTTCCGCCAATCAGAAACTGACTTGTGTCCTGTTCTACTGCCACCAGTGCCAGTATGCGACCAGTGCCCGGGTTGATCACTTCTTCAACCACCGGTGCCTGAAACTGGCGCTGGATATTGCCAAGCAAAGTCGCCGGAAAAGTTACCGCAACCACGCTGTCGGGTGGTTCGCCTTCGCGCACCTGGCGGGTCGACAACCGGCCACTGTCGCCGGCGGCAGAATAGGCACGGTAGCGAAAAGACTGCACATAGCGCGACGGCTCGCGCAGAATTTCCTTGCGCTGGGCTTCGTCGATTGCACCGGCAGGCATGTTGCGCTGCAGCACACGGTTCAGCGCCAGCCAGTAGGCTCTGGCGCGCTGACGGTCACCGGGGTTGGCCACCACCACCTCGACGGTGAAATCCTGTGCAACAGCTACATTGCCCTGCGGTGTCGCAAAACAAAGGGTGGCGAATACCAGGAAGCTTGCCAGCAATTTAGACATAATACGGACTCTGTTACGCACTGCGCCTGCCGAGTAATGAATGGATTCAGTCAATTGTAACTCAGCGCGGCAATTACGCGGTAAAATCTGCCGTGACATACCGCAAACACCCTTGCCCAAACCACCTTCGCGCCAGACAAGTATGACAACAAAAGATACCCTGAGTTATCGGGATGCCGGTGTAGATATCGAAGCCGGAGCAAACCTGGTCGATCGTATCAAGCCCGACATCGCCCGCACCCATCGTACCGGCGTACTTGGCGGGCTGGGTGGATTCGGCGGCTTATTCGAGTTGCCCACTGATCGCTACCGGCAACCGGTGCTGGTATCGGGTACCGATGGTGTCGGCACCAAACTGATGCTCGCCAACCTGCTCGACAATCACGCCACTATCGGTATCGATCTGGTGGCGATGTGCGTCAACGATATTATTGTCTGTGGAGCCGAACCGCTGTTTTTCCTCGACTACTACGCCACCGGAAAACTGGAACTCGACAAATCACAACAGATTATTCGTGGCATAGCAGATGGCTGTGTGCAGGCGGGGGCTGCCCTGATCGGCGGTGAGACCGCAGAAATGCCGGGCATGTACGACGCCGACGACTACGACCTGGCAGGGTTTACCGTGGGTGTTGTTGAAAAAGAGAATATTCTCGATAAAAACAACGTGAAGGCCGGCCACGCAATTATTGGTATTACCTCATCGGGCTGCCACTCCAACGGCTACTCTCTGGTACGCAAGGTACTCGATGTCAGTGGCGATGACCCGCATATGCAACTGGGCAGCACCACCCTCGCCGAGCAATTAATCGCACCGACAAAAATATATGTAAAGCCGTTACTGGCACTACTTGGCAAAGTCAGCGATGTATCGCTGGCTCATATTACCGGCGGCGGGATTACCGAAAACCTGCCGCGCTCTATGCCAGAGCACACCACAGCAATTATTGAAAACAATACGATTCCACAGCTGCCGGTGTTTGACTGGTTGCAGCGCAGCGGCAATATTACCAATAACGAAATGCTGAAAACGTTCAACTGCGGTATTGGTATGGCTGTTATGCTGCCGGAAAACCAAACACAGACTGCGATTGATCTGCTGGCAGAGCATGGCGAAACGGCTGTCAGAATCGGCACTGTTGAACGCAGCGATGTACAACAGCCGCAGGTGCAATACGTCTGATCGGGCAT
Source organism: uncultured Granulosicoccaceae bacterium (assembly GCA_964481315.1). Taxonomy (GTDB): domain Bacteria; phylum Pseudomonadota; class Gammaproteobacteria; order Granulosicoccales; family Granulosicoccaceae. The sequence continues at coordinate 6,230 of CAYZVB010000103.1, read as the reverse complement.
TTCACTATCTACATCACTGATAACTACACGCCATGACAATCACCGTACTGATATCCGGTCGCGGCTCGAACATGCAGGCTTTGCATAAGGCATCAGTCAGTGGACTTCTCGATGCCGACATCACACACGTAATCGCCAATAAAGAAAACGCGGCGGGTCTGACGTACGCCAAAGAAAATAACATAGCCACTTCGGTAGTCGATCATACTAAGTTTGCATCAGCCGATGAGTTTGACCGGCAGCTACTGCACACTATTGAATCCCAGTCTCCGCGACTGGTACTACTTGCCGGATTCATGCGCAGGCTTGGCGCAGAATTTACGCAGCATTTTGAATCGCGACTGCTTAACATTCATCCATCACTGCTGCCGCGCTACCCCGGTCTCAATACCCACAGCAAAGCGCTGGATAATGGCGACAAATGGCACGGCTGCAGCGTGCACTTTGTGACAGCAGAGCTCGATGCAGGTCCTCTCATTGCACGCAGTGTGGTACCGGCAACACCTGCAGATACACCAGACACACTCGCAGCACGTGTACTTGAAAAAGAACACCGTATTTACTGGCGGGTTGCGCAACTTTGTCTGCAGGAGTCAATCATATGGCAGAATGGTCACGTAGATTACTGCGGCAATCGTCTCATTTATCCCCTAACCTTGGAGTGACCTTTAACGGTTACCCCGCATCAGGTTTGCCGGGCCATGTGAACACGGCATCAGGTTATGAATAAAACAGAAATTCCCCTTCGTGGCGCAACCACAGCGGGCATCACCGCTTTACTGGTGGTGCTGCTATTAACCACTCTGCCCGGCACTGTGCGGGCAACCACAGTGTCCGGATTAAAACCGTTTCGTGCCGAGTACAGTGTAGAAAACGACTACATCACCGGCGGCGTTGCCACGCTGAGCCTGACACCGGTTGCCGACGGTGGCTTTGACTTTATTCTACAGACCAAACCCACCGGTATTTTTAAATGGACCGGTAACGGAAATATTCGCGAACACGCGGTACTACCCTCACTCAAACCGCCTTTTGAATCAGTTCAGTACAGCTACAAAGACAAAGGAAAACCGGAGCGTAACTATCAGGTAGATTTCGACCGTGAAGGCGGCCAATTCAGAATAAATAAGGGCAGCGAAACAACCAGCCACAAACTCCCAACAGGTGTTGTAGACCGGCTGTCGGTGACTCTCGAATTACTGAATAAACTCAGCGAAGACGCTAACTTCGACACCCTGCAAGTGCAGGTACTCGACGGACAAAAAGCAGAAACAGTCACCTACAAAAACCACGGTCAGGAAGTGCTGAACACCAGGCGCGGCGACCTGCAGGCCAGCCGTATTTCCAAGGTCCGCATCAACAGTAGCCGTGAAACCCTTATCTGGCTTGCCGAGCTAGGCACAACAACCAGCACCGTACTGCCACTGAAAATAGAGCAATACAAGCGCGGAAAGCTGAGCCTGCGACTGATAATTTCCAAATTTGCCCTGGTTGATTAGCCCTCAAACCATCCGCATATATAATGGGATGGTATACGATGTATGCCCCAGAGGAACACTCTTAGAGGAACACTCTTGATCAAGGCGATTGCAGCGGCAGCAGTAGCAACCCTGTTATTAATTGCAGTCTATACCTGGTGGTTTCAGGCCCCCTGGCTGGTTACTCTCGGCTATGCCGTGGTATCGGTACTGGCGCTGGCACTGGTTCCGCTTTGCTACCGCTGGTTCGGCTTTCTGGATATGGATGTCATTCAGAAGTTGCTCGATCAGGAAGAGCGCGAGCACAACGAAATGATGCAGCGACTTTCAAACATACAAAATGATCTCGAATCACTCGACAATGACGAAGGTGCCAGTCAGGTTGTTACTCTCAAGCATCTGCTCAACGATTTTCACGAAGTGATTGCCAATCGTTTCCGTGGCAAACAACTGAGTTCCAGCACCTACCTCGACGCCGCGCGCAATGTACAAAATCAATCACTGCAAAATCTTTCAGATATGGTGGGGATTGGGCACAGTATTTCCAGCCTCAACAGACAAAGCGGTAACGGTGAAGCCACTCAGCAACCGCAACAACTGACCATGCAGCAACAACGACTTGATGACCTGTTATCTGAGAACCGGCGCTTGTTCAAGGCACTATCAGACACATCAGTAGAAGTTGCCAATATTCAGGAGATCGGAGAGTTCGAACGTACCGAAACCCTCGCCCGCCTGAAAGACCTGGTCAGTATCGCCAAACAACAAAGCCAGTGAATCGGAGTTCACAATGAATTCATTCTCACTTTTAAAACGTACTCTGTTTGCCGCCTTCGCGGTAACCACAGCGATCATTCTTTCTGCCTGTGGCCCGGGTGAAGTCGACAGCAAAGAATCGGCACTGCAGCAGCTCGACAAGCTGGTCACGGAAACAATTCGGCCCAGTCGCAGAGAGAATAACTACCGCGCCAATATCCAGCTAACGCAAACCAACCTGCTATCAATGCTGCCAAGCATGAGTGAATACCCCATGACACTCGACGCACGTGACAGCAGCCGCGTCGAAGCAGTTGAAATTTTCACGTCATCGGAAAAAGCGGGCAGCGGCAGAGACGGACTCTATGTTGAAATGGCGCAGGCGTTTAATAACCAGCAGATAAAAATCGGCAACGGAAAAATAGCGCAGGTCGGTATCAGAAAGATCGCCTCCGGTCTGGGTGCGGCTTTTATACTTGCACAGCGCAACACACCCGACGCCTTCTCACCGAGTAATCATCTGTGGGGAGATATGCTGTCCGGCCAGGGCATTTCACTTTCGCTAATTGCGGACGTGACTGCGCCCAATACCGCAGGCGTGATAGTGCGGAAATCAAAAAAGGACCTGATCACTACTAACGATCAGCTCGATATTCAAAAGCTGCTGACTGAAGTCACCACCGGTAACTTCGCCATGGGTTACACCAACCCGTATCAGTCCAGTACCGGACTCAACTTCCTGATAACAGTATTAAACGCCTTTGCCGAAGGTGATGAAAGCCAGATGCTGGCCCCCGATGTATCGAGCGCCTTCGAAGCATTTCAGGCGGGAGTGCCGTTTGTTGCACAAACCACCCTGCAAATGCGTGATGCGGCAGTCGACAGTGGCGTACTCGATG
>CAYZVB010000103.1:0-3087 GCA_964481315.1 uncultured Granulosicoccaceae bacterium | reverse complement strand
GTCCTGGGTAAATGTTAAAGGCATGGGTGACTATGAGTTTCTGCCATTTGGTGTTCGCCACGACAGCCCGCTGTATGCCACCGCAGAAGCTGACAATGCCGAACGTGAAGTGCTGCAGTTGTTCGCGCAGTTTCTTGAGCAAAACAAACGTGCTGTGACCGACTACGGCTTTGGCAGACAGGCAAACTACCAAAGCTCTTATACGCTCGACAACGGTGCAATGATTCTCAATGCACAGAAAATCTGGAAAGATAAAAAGTCCGGTGGCAGACCAATCGCCGCGGTTTTTGTTGCAGACGTTTCCGGATCGATGGACGGTTCGAGAATAAAGAACCTTAAACGTGCGCTGATAGAATCGTCAGACCTAATCAGTTCGGGCAACTCAATTGGACTGGTGAGCTACAACGAACAGGTAAATGTTGACCTGAGCATCAAACAGTTCAACATACAACAGAAGTCGTTGTTTATCGGAGCCGTTGAACGTCTGCAAACCGGTGGTGGAACAGCGACTAATGACGCGGTACTTGTTGCAGCACAGGAGCTTGTCGAATTTGCCAAATCAAATCCGAATCACAAGCTGGTTATTTTCGTATTGTCCGACGGTGAAACCAACAAAGGACTGGAATACGCAAGCGTAGAAAAAACCATGGAATGGACCGGCATTCCTATCCACTCCATTGCCTATGAATTATCTTCCGAGCACCTGAAGGCAATGGCCGGGCTTGCCGAAGGTGCATACATAGAGTCGAGTGCAGAGTCTGCATCGTACCGAATTGGTAACCTGCTCAACTCAGAGATGTAGCCAATGAAGTTTTTTAAAATATTCGGCGCACTGATTGTACTGCAGGGGATCCTTTGGATCGGATCGCATGTGTTTTTCTCGGCCAACAAGTCGGAAGTGCTTCTGGTCGTAGACACTTCTTTTTCAATGAAACCGAATTTCCCTTCGGTTAAAGACTGGATTGAAGACTACGAGAGTTCCGCCCGCTATAAAAAGGTAATCATAGGAACAGACAAAGCCGCTCTGGGAGAACTGCCCGCGCTTGCTTCCAAGGATGTGATATTCCGGACCTCTTTCGGCAAACTCAATGAAAGCAATCTGAAGCGACTATACAGTCACGTTAAAGCAGATAAAAAAATACTGCTTAGCGACGGCTCGCTTTCGCCGGACGGATGGGACGTGGTTGCATTTTAGGTGGCCGACCAGTGGCCAACCAATTAACTAAAAGCGCTTCTGAATGTTGGCGCGAATCCGGTAGTCGGTTTCGGTTTCATACTCACCGCTTTGCATGAACGGCATCAGTACGTCGGCACTTAACATGAAGCTGTCACGCTCCCAGTGCAGACCCGGCGACAGATACCACTGCTGGTCTTCAACTTCGATTCTGTCATCGGCTTCATCGGACAAACTGAACTGCCCCCTGAGCGACACCGTCCACATCGGATCTGAAGGCTCCAGGCCCGTCATCGAAAAGCGCCGGCCGGTCGTCACACCCAGCGACCAGAGTTCTTTGTCGTCGGACTCGAGTACTTCCTCCTGATCGGAAAACTGTCGGAAGCTTAAATCGACACCGCTGTAGTTAACCGAGCCGAGCCTGCCATAGTGAATACCGAGCTGACGGCTGCTGATCAGCCGCGAGTCACTGCGAAATTCGTCTGACTCAACGTCAATAGATGCGGAGTACGAAAAGCCCTGATGAAGATCGTGCATGCGGGCTTCACCCGGCTTTAGAAAATCGATCCGGTTGAGGCGGATTTCACTGTTCCAGTGAGGCTGCAGCGCTTCCGGCTGATCAGTTTCTGCGGCTGGAGTGAGCTTGAATAACATTTCAGAGCGCGTGCCGGTATCCGGCAGAGCGCTGTCGGACTGCCATGCCTCATCAAACGGGCTGTGGACACCGAACTCACCGATTCGGTAGTCAGCAGCGTCAGCAAACGACAGGCACGGTGATAGTGCCAGCGTGATTGCTGCTACTGCTTTTGTTGTAAATCGTACTGTGTCCATTAAAAACTCGTTTTGGCACTCGCACTGAATGCCGGGGGTAGTTTCCGCTGTTGTCCGGCACGCCGGAGCCAGCAGTATTATTATGTATGACTCGAACCTGCCTAAGGCAGTTCCGCGATTTCTGTACATCAGTTGTTTTTTTACAACTTTAGGTAAATGTAGCAGCAAAAGCACTGACAACACTGGCTCAGACATTAACTTTTATCCATGAATACGTCAAGCAAACCTGTAAAATATTTGCAACATTTGTAGAATTACAACATGAATAACGAAGAATACGACCCGGAAGACCTCGAGCCGGAGATCAGCAAATCACAGCGCAAGCGCGATGCCGACGAAATTCGCGACTTTGCCGCGCGCCTGGTGCAGGAAAAAAAACAGACGCTCAATCGCCTGCCGCTGTCGGACGAGATTCGCGATGCCATTGCTAAGTGCCCGGCGCAAAGCACCCGCGGTGCATACAAACGCCATATTCAGTACATTAGCAAGCTGATCAGGAAAACAGGCGACTTTGAAACACTAACCGATCTGCTCGACAACCCGCAGGTACCCGACGCAAACCCTCACGAAAAAATGTGCCTGCAGCTCATTGATTCGTTCACCAGCCACGCTGATGCGTTGCGTGAAGCTTACCCCGCCGTTAGTCTTCAGCAGGCACGGCAGCTGGCAAGAGCCGCACAGCCAGTGCCTCGAAACCCGGACGAAGCACCGGATGAAGCGCAAAAAGCGGCAGAGAAAAAAGCCGCCAAAGCAAAAAGCGCTCTGTTGAAGCTACTAAGCGAAAATGCTTAACAGAGTCAGCGATTAACCGGTGTGTTAACGGTTTTCCAGCTCGGGCTGTCCCAGCTGCCGGTCAGGGTAAATCTGCGTCTGCCGATTTCATCCAGATTGACGCCCAGCCCCTTTAGAATACCGTCTGCCACCAGCGCTGTGACTCCGGCTGCGGGCCCACCGGACAGCACCCCGATCAGCGGCAGCGCTCCGCTGACTCTGGGCAGTACATCGACGGTTTGGTCGTACTCCCGGTTCACGAAGTCCGAGTGCCCGTGAATCAGAATTTCGGCAACCGGCCCGGTGACCAG
>CAYZVB010000102.1:338-15395 GCA_964481315.1 uncultured Granulosicoccaceae bacterium | reverse complement strand
CTCGCCATCGGATTGCGGGTCGTCGGCAAACATCGGGAATGACCGCTGGCCATCGAGAAAATTCAACAGCGGTTCAAGGCCGACACGCCGGGTCACCAGTTTGGTGTTAATGATCGACAGTGTATGAACAATATTACCTTTGGTGTCGAGCAAATAGAGTTGTACGTCAGGGTTGACGATTTTCATCAGGCGGAACAACTGTTCCGTGTACTGACGATCGATTTCTCCGCCAACCGTTTGTGGTATTTCTGCCGCGAGGTTAGTTGCGAGGTCGGCGTTTTTTTGTTGCAGATCACCGATAATGCCCTGACGTGTCAGAGAGTAGGAAATAGCCGAATAGACTATCGCCGTCACAAACAACAACAGAATCAGTGTAAGCGCAAGCTTTGCGTAAAGTGATCTTAAAGAAAGCATGTGATAAAGGTCAGTCGCGCTTTGCGAATTCGTAGCCGACGCCCCAGCGGGTCAGAATATATTCCGGTTCCTGCGGGTTCTTTTCGATCTTGGTACGCAAACGGTTTATGTGCGAATTAACTGTGTGGTGATAACCCTCATAGCTGTAGCCCCAGACTTTATCCAGTAACTGCATACGTGAAAAAACCCGACCGGGGTTAATGGCGAAGTAGTGCAGCAGATCAAACTCTTTGGGGGTTAGCTCTACTTCTTCTTCGTCGATGAAGACGCGGCGGTTGTCGGTGTCGATATTAAGCGCCTTGAACACGATTTGTTTTTCAGTATCTGTGCTTTCTTCTGAAATACGTGCGCGCCTTAATAAGGCTTTTACTCTGGCGACCAGCTCCAGTGTGCTGAAGGGTTTGGTCATATAGTCGTCAGCGCCAAGTTCCAGTCCGAGCACGCGATCGATCTCTGAGGATTTTGCGGTGAGCATCAGAATGGGTATATGCGGGTTGGTGCCTCTGACGGTGCGGCAGATTTCCAGGCCGTCGACCTCTGGCAGCATAATGTCGAGGATGAGCATATCGAACTGATCTTCGGTAGCGCGCTCGAGGGCTTCGCGACCGTTGCTGATATGAACGCAGTCGCACATGATGTCCTGCAGCTGCAAACTGACCAGCTCTGCGAGATCAGGGTCGTCTTCGACCAGAAGTATTTTACGCTGTGAGATGATTGAATCCTCTTGTTTTGCGCGGCGGATACTACCGTATTAGACCAATGCCGCATCACAATATTCTAACAAATGTCTGAATATTTATAGTTTTAGCGGTGAATCAGCACCTTAGCAGAACTTTCGGTACTGCGATTTCTGTGAAGGCGGACGACGGGTGCAGTAGTATTGGTGCTTTCGAATTATTGACCGAGGGTGAAATCTTGCAGCTTGAAAGCTACTTTCAGGAATCTGACGGTGGAATTGAGTTTTCCCGACAACAATCCAGTGACTTTGCGAAGTCTGTGGCGGGGGACTTCAACCCGTTGCATGACACAGATGCTAAACGCTTCTGTGTTCCCGGTGATCTGTTGTTTGCAGTGTTTCTGCACCGCCATGGTGTGTATGAGTCAATGCATTTTGATTTTCAGAATATGGTCGACTCAGGGGTCCGTCTTGTAGAAAAGGGTAATGCGGCTGAAACCGTGTTAAGTGACGACGGCGGTCGTGAATTTATGACGGTAAAATGCACCGGTAACCACACTACAGACAGCGCTTTGGTGAGTGGTTTAACGCGTGCTTATGTGCAGTTTTCCGGTCAGACCTTTCCTTACCTGCTGGTCGATCTGATGCAGCAACATGAAGTGATGATTAATCCGGCCCGGCCATTGGTTATTTATCGCAATATGCAGCTGTCGATGGATGCACTGCCGGCTGCCGATGTGACGCTGGAGTTTTCCGGTGCCGATCTGCACAGCGAAGGCAAGAAGGCGACGGTTAATCTCAATTTTGCGATCAGTGCTCACGACAAACAAATCGGTACCGGTCGAAAACAGATGGTGCTCGGCGGGCTACGTCCTTATGAGCACACGGTGATGACAGCGCTGGTGGAGGAGTACCAGTCGATAAAATCCAGTTACCAAAAGACCGGGTAATGCAGTCTGCGTTACTGCTGTTGTTCACGCTCCCGGTGCGATGACTATTATGAGGTGTACTAACGGTTTGTCGGCGCTAAAGCGGTGAAAGAAAGTGTCGCCGGGTTGTTGATACTTATCATGATCTGCTCAAGTCTGTTGAGCGATATCATTGGTGAAGTATCTGTTGGCCGTTTTTATCTGTTGGCCGGCTGTTGCAGTTGGCTGGCAGCTGCACTGCTGATGATGCAGGTGAATCGATTCCAACAGTTCCAGGCGGCTGTGATCGGGATAGCAGGCTTGTGGTTATTACTGCTCGCGTGGCGTGGTGGTGTGGAGGTGCAATGGGTCTCTGCCATAGGTAAAAATGCTGCACTGCTAACGATGATCGCCTCGGTTGGTTTTTTACGATTGATTGCATTAACCGAGCATTCTCCTGCAGCAACACCGGTTGGTATTGCCGCGTATATCAAAACGTTATTCGGTGTTGGTGTTTTTGGTTCGGTGATTAATATTTCGGCACCGATTATTTTTGCAGACCGTTTGTATGCCGAAAACCGACTTGGCAGACTTGCATCGAGTTCGCTAACCAGGGTATTTGCCGGGTGTTCTGTGTGGTCTCCTTTTTTTGGCGGGATGGCCTCGGTATTATTGTATGTGCCCGGGTTTAAACTTGGGTTGGTGATGTTGATTTGTTTTCCGTTTGCGGTAATCGGCTTTATGGTGGTGGTGGCTCAGGCGTGGATGTTCGATCGTAACGCACTGAAAAAATTTCATGGTTATCCGGTGCAGTTCACCAGTTTGTGGGTACCGCTGGCACTGACGGCGATGGTGGTTGCTATCACTGTGTTAATACCGCAGTGGTCTATTTTAACGGCTATCTCATTTTCCGCTCTGTTGCTGACTACGGTAGTGTTGCTTTTTAAGTTGCGTATCAGCGGATTGGCGATACTGAAGCAACATGTTGTGACACAGTTGCCTAGAATGCGCAGTGAATTGCTGTTGTTTCTGGTGGCGGGTCTGCTGGCGCAGGGGCTTGCCAGTTACCTCGGCAGTAATGACTGGAGTTTGCCGGCGATTTCGTTTGGTCCTGTGCAGGCAATGGTGTTGTTATTATTGATGATTGTTGCAGGAATTATCGGTATACATCCGATCGTGACAGTCGCAGGCTTGTCACCGCTGTTACTCACCATTACCTCTAATGTGCATTTGCTGGCAGTGACTTATCTGGTTGCATGGAGCCTTGGAACCAGTGCCAGTCCTCTTTCAGGCACGCATCTAGTGTTTCAGGGCAGGTATGGAATCAGCAGCTGGAAGGGAGCAATGTGGAACTGGCCGTATGTGGTAATTATGTTTGTGGTGGCAATACCTCTGCTGTTTGTGGCTTCAAAGCTTTAACGGTTTTTGCACCAACAGGTAATGCCGGGACCTGCCTACCAGCTCCTATGCGGACCGGTATCAAAGTGTACAAAGTCCGAGCGTTGATAATAGCCAACACCACCAACACGCAGCCTCAGGCCAACATCGCGCAATGCGGTGGTATCTTTGCCTGTGATGCGCAGGTCGATTGCGCGACCCTTGATGTGATAGCTGTTGGTGGCGACACCTGCGTTGCGTTTTGCGAGTTTGCGGTTGGTTTCTGCAGAACGGTAACCGGAAATGACACTGATAGCGTGACGGTTTTCCAGTTTGTTATTCACAAGATAAAGCAGAGAAAACAGCTTTGGATCGATGCTTCTGATTTCACCGGTTCGATGATCTCTTAACAAAGTATTCAGAGCAGACAGCCCATCGAGGTTGTATTCACCTTCCTGCCAGAAGACTGTGTCGATCTCTTCTGTTGTATGCAGGTTGTACAGTTTCAGTCTGAGTTCGGGGTAGGTTGTTGATTGAGCGATAGCGCCACTGAATGGCACCAGGCTACCGGCAAGCGCGTTGAGTAACATGCTTCTGCGTTGCTGGCTGAATCGGTGGGAACTTCGCATAACAGATCTGCGGTGTAGCGGACGGCGCAGGGTAACCAAATTGTGCAAAGCCAACAGTGCGACACTACACATACCGCAGATGTTGGCAAAAACAATCTTTACAATTGTGAAAGCTGTCGCGTGTGCGCCGCCTAGTCGCACTAAACTGCAATACAACGCCGGTTGCAGAAAACTCTGGACTATTTATTTCGGTGGTCTACAGTTAAAATCCGCGCCGCGTTCGGGATAACTTGATCCCGGTAGCGCATGTGATTGCGCCATAATGGTTTTAGATCGACATTGTTTTGCAATGTGATCCCATTCTGCACTGTATAGTGAGGGAAAACACTCTGTTTAAATTAATTCCCCACGTCAGCGTCGACGGGTACGTATCTGGAGCGTGCTTATCGGAAAGGTTATGAATAAGAAGTGGTCTTCTAAAAAAGTTAAAAACATACAGGATTGGCTGGCAAAGCGATGGCCTGCGGTGTTTAGTGCCGGTCCTGATCGTAAGCCATTAGCGCTGGATATCCACAAAGAGATATTGATTCACCGGTCCGAAAACCCGGATCTGTCTCGACGTGCACTCGATGAAGCGCTTAAGCGGCATATGTTCAGCCATGGATATCTGTATGGAATGCTTAAGCATTCCCACCGCTATGACCTTAGCGGTGAAAAGCTCGAACCGATTAGTCCGTTACATCGAAAGTGGGCTGCCGAGGTATTGCGCAAAAAACAAAAAGAAGCGCAACGTGCGCGTAAAGCGAAAAAACATGCTGCCAGAGCAGCACGACGTGCCAAGCCACCTGTAGCTACACCTGCCAGACGCGCAGGAGCCGCTGATCAGCCTGTTACTGATTCGCCTCGCAAATCCGGTGCGGTGCCGGTTATTCGATATAAACAGCGCCGTCGAAGAGCAGTAGAGTCACCTGCCGAGGTTGAGCTCGCGAGCTGAGCACTGTACCCCACGTGATAAGCGCGTGATGTTTCTTGATTGTGAATCGCCTGATTGTGGCGAGATCTTCGTTGTTGAAGGGCGTGATGCGTGTAATTCGCTCCGTCATATAAGAAACAGACAAACGCAGGCGGTTATCGCCATGCAGGGGAAGATTCCCAATCCGGTGCGTTCAACCAACAAAAAGAAGTTGTTTGGAAATCCGCATATACAATCACTATTAAACGCGATTGAAGCAAGTGACACAGATATGCGCTTTGCGCGTTTAATTATTTTGTGTGACGCTGACGCCGACGGCTTACACGCAAGAACGCTATTGATGCTGTTTTTTTGTTTGCACTATGCGGAGCTTGTGTATCAGCAAAGAATTTTCGCGATAAACCCGCCATTGTTCCGGATTAGAACCGCCAGTGGCAAGACACAATATGCGCGGAGCCGGGCTCAGCTGCAATCTATTGAGGCAGACAATCAACGCAACGGCAACACCACAGAAATCAGTCACTACAAAGGTATTGCGAGCATGCCGGCGGAAGTACTTAGTGCCACCTGCATCAAAAAGGAAAGCCGCACCATCTTACCGGTGACCCGGGGCGATGGTGCGGCTTTGTTATCTTCGTTGCCGCAGGGAGCGGTTAGAAGTTAGGGTACTCTGACCAATACACCCGCTCGATTAACGCTCTGCCGTCATGGGTTAGCAGGGTGTTACCACCGGAGACTGTGACAATTTGCACGTCACCCGGAATCGGGTCGCTGTTATCGTCTGTGGTCTGCAGAATCAACGTTTGTGGCGGAGGTGGTAAACCTGCACCCGGAATCGGCTTGTTGCGATCCGCTTTACTGAGTTTGGTCGGGTCATCATCAAACTCTTCTGCCGGAGTTGCATCCCACAGGCTTACGGCCCAGAACACACCGCTGCCAATCTGCGGTGCACAACCGGACATCGTGCCGTCAGGTACATAACTCGCAAACATCACGGTATTGTCAAAGGTTACTGACGATCCAAGAATTTTCTCGCCGCTTTGCTCCATTATGATGTACCAGCCTTCAGCATTAGCCAATTGTTGTCTTGCCGCTTTGATCTGCTCACCGTTACCATCACCGATAATATTGTCAGTGGCGTCGAATAAATCACTTTCTGTGATGGGTCGATAACCTGACGAGTTGGTCAGTAGTCCGGTAGTTGAAGCGCTGATGCTGTTATCCTCTATGCCGTACTTGTCCTCACCGGCAAATTCATACGGATATCGAATCAGATAAAATCTGTCTTCAATTGCAGTGTCGAGTGGATGCGCCTGATAACCGGAGCCTATCGCAATGTTCACCAGTAGCTTGCCATTGTGACGCGACAGTGAGATATCCGGAGTATGGTAAAAACGCCGGGCATCAGACAGTACACCGTCTTGTCCAAGATCGGCGATAATACCGCCGTCGATATCGAGATCATCAGCTTTGACATCAATATCGAAACGCCAGATTCTGCCGCCCATATCACCGATGTAAATCTGTTCTATAGCGCCGTCACCATCAATATCAATAACCTTTGGTGTGGCGGGCATGCTGTAAGTCATCTCGTCAAATTTTACAGTTTCATCACCGTCACCTGCACCGCCACTCCACAACAGTTCGCCGGATGCTGCATCGACGACATAGATTGCACGACCTACTGAATCTTCGGAACGGGTTAACTTGTCGTCCTGAGACACATCGTAGCCTCCGCCAAAAATAACCACCTTCTTTGTCGTACTGCCGTATTTTATTGTGGTAGGAACCATCTGTGACCAAGTTTGTGCCAGCTCAGAGAAACCGTCTGTGCCACCCGGGCCTCCTTCAATCTGCCATTTAAACTCCGGTGATTCTTTGTCGGTAACATCCAGTGAGTAGTAGCTGTTACCACCTCTGCGCATACCTGTGTAGAGATAGACATGATCATCCCCATCGACTGAGCCGTTTTTGTTGACATCTTTTTTCCAGAGTGACAACGCACCATCAAGTCCATAGACCTTGTTGGCACTGGGTGAATTTTCGAACTGTGTTTTCAGATTTGGCAGTAAATCTGTTGGAATAAAGCCGAATTCCTCATCGCCGGTGTCTGTATTTATTGCGTGCAGAAAGCCTTCGTTTGTGCCGAAGAAAATAAGCGAGTCGGGATCGGCTGAGCTGCCGCCATAGGTCACGATAACCGGCTTTGAATGCAGTGGATCACCCAGGTATTCTCGTGAGTCACTGGTTTGTGAGTCTGAGTCTTCGTCTGCTACGTCGTAGCCTCGAGCCCACTCAAGCAGTGTTTCTCTTTCGTCCTGATCGTTTGGAGACAGGCCGAGATCTGCTGCGCTGATTTCATCGTTCGACTCGTCAAACTTGTTTGAATCGGCGGTCAGAAACGTCGAAGTGCCGGTATAGGTGTAGAGATTGCGATCACCCGGTACCAGTCTGCTGGCGGCACCACCTGCTGGTACATGATTTCCATCCGCAGATGCAGACCAGATACTTTTTGCATCGTCGTAAAACTGTCCTGTGTCCGGATCAATGGCCGGGTTGTCATTGGCATCGTGCAATACCGCCGGTTTACCGGAAAAGTCGTAGCGTTTCAGGTTGCCTACCCAGCGCGGACCTGTCTTGGGCTGGAACAGCGCCAGATAAATATCGTTGCGATGCGATATTTTTGAAAAGTGATCAACTGTAGCGCCAGGTGCGACAAATGAAGTGCCATCATCCTGAACAGAATCGATAATATTGGCCAGGGCAGCACTAAGTTGTGATGCTGTATCTGCAGTGTAGTAACCACCGCCACCTTCGCTGGCGACATCCTTAAGCCATTGCGTTGTGAAGTTGAAGCCAATGGTATGAGTGGTGATTGTTTGCTCACCGGCATAGCTATGTTGATCGAAGGTGCTCAGGTAGCTGGCGATTTCTTCACCGCATGTGCCGTTGCCACCCGGTTGATCTACGCATCCACCACCGGTAAGCGTCATTACCTCACTGGCAGCAGTGGTATCAGAAGTGGGTTCACCATCTGTTAGCAGCACAATGTGGTTACTCTGGCACTCATGTGTAAATGGTGAGATGTAGGTTGGAGCGCCGGTAATATGTTCTGAGGCACAGTACTTTCCATCGGGAGCATTAATGTTACAACTGGCATCTCGCACAACAGTACCGCCGGTATAGGAATCCGGTGTGGACACCCTTGAGTATCGCCCTGTGTAATTTGGTGCACTGGTTTTACCCGCGTACCGGTTCAATCCGTATTTAACCTTGTCTCCCGCAAAGTATCGCCGTGCTTCAAGCAAGGCACCAACGGTTGGTGTTCCATGGTTTGCTACCATCGAATCTATTTCCGCAATGATTTCAGAGCGGACGTCAGTCACCGGTCCGGTAATAGTATCCAGAGTACTTTGAATGTTGCTCTTAAACGTGATTTTCAGTTGCGCGGCTTTTGAAGGAGCGCCGTCGTAGCTTAGAAAATTGTGTCCGCCGCTACCGTCCTCTTCCAGCAGGAAGACCATCGGGTTACCAATAGCCCAGTCAGCTTTATCGACCAAACCCTGAACAATGTTTTTTATCGACGGACTGGTGACCTCTACATCAGAATCCGAGGTGATATTGTCCCAGCTGACTGACGATGTTCTTGGTCTGCCGGTCAGATTATTTGTGCGAGCCTGCAGGGCGTCTGGATTGGCATCATTGTGTGCAGTGAGCTTTAGTGATGGATAGCTGGAAAACCAGCCGTAGTTCTCGGTGGTCAACGACAGGGTCGCGTCTAATATTTCGGCATTTTTCGGTACATTGATTTCGCGGAAACGGAACCCGGAAACATACCCATAGCTTTGATATGTTGCTCTGGCCACAGGTGCAACTGAATAGTTGAGGCCGGTACCATAACTGCTATTTCCATAGACCAGCTCTGTAGCATCGTCTTTCGGATCTGAGATTCGGGTGACGAATGTGCTGGTGGTGCAGCCACCGGTAACAGGAATGTTATCGAGTGTATAAGACACCCTTAATTTCGGCGATGTACCTGAACCACCATCGTAGGCATCGATAAGACGCTCGCCGGATCCTTTGATGATTAACCCCAGTGCATTACCGCCGCACCATCCCGGTTTATCAACGATAGCCTGTACCAGGCTGGACAGGTCCGGCGTTTCATAGTTGCCATCTTCATCCCACTCCGGAATGGCATTCCAGCTCACTGAATTGTAGCTGCGACTACGTTGGCTAATGTTGTTTGTATTACCGGCAAAAGGGGCTGAATTCTCAGCATCCTCTGCGTGAATAACCAGGTTTGTTGTTGAAGCGCTATTGCTTGCAGAGGAGACATCCAGACGTGCATCAGTGATTGTTGCACCCTGTGGAATTTGAAGATCCGGAAAACGCAGTCCAACCCAGGCGTTATCTCCGGCCGCAGGTATTACGAATGAATCTATTGAACGTTTTGAAAAATTCGGACCCTTCCACTCCACTTCTAAACCTGCACCTCCTGTCCTTTCAAAGAAAGTGACAACAATCGGGTATTCACCCGGCTGGAGCGTAATTTTTCCACTGCGTTCCCGCATACCGTGCAAACCATCATTGTCGACGATCATTTTATCATCAATAAACAGCTGGCTGCCGTCATCTGAGCGGGTATAGAAAGTGTATTCGCCGGCAGTATCAATCTCCAGTGTCGCTTGTTGTCTGAAACCGAAATAGTCATTCTTGGCTGCAGGATCAATGCTGAAGTTATCAATTGTGCCGGTATCAATCGGGGTCAGTGAGTTGAAGTCAGGCAGTTTGCTCCAGTTACCTTCGAAATACTCATAGCTCACGGGTTTTGTTGAGGTTGCCACTCGTGTGGTCAAAGCGATGGTGGCTTCTGAAACATTGACGTCGCCGTTGGCGAGTTCGGTGGCGTCATCCTCGCCGGCCTTGCTGCGTGACTGGGCTGTGAATGCTGAATCATCGCTGCAAGGTACGCCGTTACACATCTGCTGATCAATATTTCTAATCGGATAAGTAATACGCCCGCCACTGTTAGAGTGGCTAAAACGCATCAGCCCGACATTGACGTTGCTGGTTTTGTTGAGAACTGTTTTTAGAGATTCCTTCAGGCGTGCAAGGCGGGTAGTGGTACCGTTAGGGGTGCCATCGTTACAGGAGCTCGATCTGACTGAGCCATTGGCACAGTCGTACCAGGACATTGAGCCTGATCCGTCGAGTATAAACAGTACGTTTGCTTGAATGTCTGCTGTACTGGCGCGGCTAAAGAATATCTCTGTGTCGTCCGCCCACAGTGGATTGCCACACAACAGCGTCAGTGTGAAAAAGTATCCGATACAGCGAAGCTTTGAGAACTGTTCGAGCATATTGGCCTCTTAAGAATCGACCCTGATAAATGTCAGGGGCTACCGGTACATCTTTATGTTCGGGCTATATAGAGGTCAGCACAGCGAAATCTTTAGGTTCGGTGCCACAGAAAAGGCTGATTTTTCAGGCTATTTCACATTCGGGCCGGCTGAACCTTTGTCGTACTGCTTTGTAGTCTGAGGATGAGCCGGGGGATTGCCCAAATGCCTGGCATATTGCTTGCAGATTTATTGAGACCACTGCTTTGAGGCCAAAGGTGGAACCGAAAAAACTCAATTATTTTAGCGTTATAGTGAGCTCTGCTACCATACTCACGGCTAAAACGCAGGTGGACCTTGTATCAGTCAGGGTATGGCGACAGTCATCGCAAAGCGGTATGTCTGCCGTGTAAATTATGTGATGGGTGTGGTTGATGGCTGTAGGTGAAGTTGCTCACTTTGGTATGGATGACTTTTGGCCACTTCTTCATTGAGCTCAACCCCAAGTCCCGGGGTTTCTGGGGGGATCACGTAGCCTTCCTGCCAATTGATCGGTTGCTGCAGCAACTCGCGATGAAAGCCGGTCCACGTTTCAATGCTCTCCAGAATTAGAAAATTCGGCGTGCAGGCCGCTAACTGTACGTTGGCCGCCGCTTCAACCGGACCACAGTAGAGATGCGGTGCCAGTTGTGCATAGTGTGTTTCGGCCATGCTTGCGATCTTTTTGCCTTCCAGAAGGCCACCTACGCGTCCCAGCGCCGGTTGTAGAATGGCGGCGGCACCACACTGCAGTACGCGTGCGAATTCGTACTTGGTGGTCAGCCGTTCACCTGTTGCTACAGGAATTGAAGTTTGGCTTGCGACTTTTGCCATTTGCTCTGGCATTTCCGGGGGTACCGGTTCTTCAAACCACAGCGGATCACTGGCCTCAAGTGCCTTTGCCATCCGCACTGCACCGGCCGGTGTGAATTGACCATGGGTACCAAACAGTAGATCGGCCCGAGTGCCCACCGCTTCACGAATAGTTTCGACGAACTTCTTTGAGCGCTGTATGGATTCGAGTTCGGGTTGATGAGGGTCGAATGTGGTGTAGGCGCCGGCAGGATCAAACTTCACTGCCGTAAAGCCCTGTTCCACATATCGCGCGGCACATTCGGCGGCGACGTCCGGGTTGGAATAAACCGGATCAGCACTGTTGGCATCACCACTATCGGGCGGGTACAGGTAAGTGTACGAGCGCAGTTTTTCATGGACTTTGCCGCCGAGCAGTTCGTACACCGGTTTATCCAGCGCTTTACCGTTAATATCCCACAGCGCCATTTCCAGTCCGCTTAACACGCCGACCAGTGTGATATCCGGCCTTGATGAGTAACCGCGTGCATAGACATTACGCCACAGGGTTTCTATGCGGAACGGGTCTGTTCCTTCGATGTGTGAAGCAAAGATATCGTCAATCATGTGTTTAATCACATGTGGCGAAAAGGTTGCGTTGTACACCTCGCCTATACCGGTAATACCGGTGTCAGTGGTTAGCTTGACGAATATAAAGTAGCGTCCGCCTTTGTGTGGAGGCGGGTTGCCGACAATAAAGGTGGTGAGGTCGGTGACTTTCATATTATTCGCCTCTATTGGCAGTAGGTCAGGAGTGACGTTCGCGCAGTACAGCAAAATCTTTGGCAAGATCTTCCGCTTGCTGCGGCGGGGTAAAAATTGCGTGCACCGCGGCATTCGGGTCGATCAGGATGATCGATGAAGAGTGGTCGACCAGATAGTTGGGATCGTCTTTTTCGTTTGGCACAGAATAGATCGCACTCACCTGATCAGCAAATGACTTCAACTGTTCCGGTTCTCCGGTAACGCCGACAAACCTTTCATTAAAATGACCGACGTAGGAGTTCAGGCGGTCCGGTGTGTCTCGATGCGGGTCAACAGATACCAGCATCATGGCAATGTCGTCAGTCAGTTGATTACCTTCTTCAAGTTTTTTGTATAGCTGATCGAGAATGGTCATTGTCATCGGGCAGGCATCCGGACAGAAGGTGTAGCCCACGTAAATAAACGTCCACTTATCTTTAAACAGCGATTCGTCGAACGGTTGATTGTTCTGATCAATCAGTTCGATGTCTGACAGTTGTTTTGGTGCTGGAAAAGCAAAGCCTGAAATTTCAAGTGGCGGGGTTGAAGTCTGTTGCCGGGCAAACCAGAAACCTGCGGTAATTCCGATGACAGCCAGTATGATCGGGAGTATTTTTTTCATGGGTATTTTGCGTCAGTAGGGATTGGATTATCTCTATACGAACGATGAGGGGGGATTTGATTGCACAGTCTGCAAGTTTTTCCGGTTGTGTACAAATTCAGTAATGCGGCAATCTGTGCGTGTGTTGCTCAGCTGTGACCGGCTGAGTCGCTTTTACTCTGTAAAGCTAATAGGAAAGCAATAACGTCAGGTGCCGGCAGGTTGCGGAGCAGCTGGTCGGTGCAGCGTGATTATACAGATAGCAACCAGTATCAGGAACGGCAGAACACACAGGTTCACCGTGATCCAGCCGAAGTGATGATGGATTGTTCCAGACGACAGCGCGGTGACAGAAACGGTGCTAAACACAATAAAGTCATTTAGTGCCTGCGTACGGGATTTTTCTGCGGGCTGGTAGCTGTCGGTGAGCAGAGTTGTACCGCCAACAAACAGAAAGTTCCAGCCAATACCAAGCAGTACCAGCGCGAACCAGAAATGCCAAACGGTTTGGTCAAGCAGATTGGTAATAACACACAGCCCGCACAGCAAAGCACCGCACAGCAATATTGCTCGAATACCGAATTTGCGGATTAAGTGTCCGGTGAAAAAAGACGGCGCAAACATCGCCACCACGTGCCACTGAATAACAAAAGCAGTGTCACCCAGTTGCATATCATTGTGATGCATGGCCAGTGGTGTGGCAGTCATTAACAGGTTCATGACGCCATAGCCAATGGTGGCGCAAACTACCGCAACAATAAATACCGGCTGACTGGCGATGGCGCTAAGACTCCGGCCCTTGTTTTTATTCTGTGTCTTGTTGTCCGGCGGTGGCAGCTTCATAAAGCTCACAGTCACCATTGAGGCCAGGTACACGGCAATTGCAATGACAAAAGCACCGGCATATATCGATACCTCGAGCAGATTTTGACTCCAGTTGGCGAGGTTTGGACCAATGAAAGCGGCAACTACACCACCTGCCATTACCCAGGAGATGGCAATGCTCTTTTTTTCTACCGGAACTATTTCGGGGGCGGTAAAACGATAGTAGTTACCAAATGCAGTGAATGCACCGAAGCAAAAAGTGGCGGCGCAAAACAGCCAGAAAGAATGCTGGTAAATGGCCAGCAGCGCCAGGCAGGCGCCTGCAATGCCAATTAATCCGGCTGAAAGAAAACCGGCTTTGCGGCCCCATTTGCCCATGGCCAGTGACGCAGGTACGCTGGTGCACATCACTGCGATGAACTGGATTGCCAGTGGCAGTGTGGCAAGTGCCTTGTTGGTGGCCAGCTCGAGACCGATGAGTGCTGATACGGTGATCAGCAGTGACGAGCAGATAAACATGAATGCCTGACAGGCAGTCAGCAGATAGAGGGTGGCGGGCAATGCGAAAATCTCTCAGCGATGTTGTACTACTGTAGCGTAACCGTTGTATTGTCGCCCTGCTATTTAGCGCCTGATCAGGTAAAAGATATGCTCAGCGATATGTTCGCAATGATTGGCTATTGATGATAATCAGTTGCGCCAAACTGCCGAGTTTTCTTCAAATACCACAGTACAGGAATCTTCGTTTTCCATCGAGGTGAAGCGGACGATTGTGGCGATGGGCTCATACCAGTACTCGGTGATCACCAGTGGCACTATTTCACTCAGTTCGGGAAACTCACGCTGCAAATCGGGTTTCCCCGACCGGGCGGTAACTTCCGCGAACTGGTCCGAACACGGGTGATTGTATTCGTGTGCATCTGAAATAAAATCACCGTCGCTGTCCCAATCCAGATAGTTGGGGACTCCATCTCCGTCGATATCGCCAGTGCCTTCATCGGCATTGCTAACGCCATCTTCGTCAGTGTCTGCCAGCATAATATCCTGCATCATGTCGTCCTGAACTATGGCATCGTCAGGCATGTTTTCAGGTGCTGCAGACATGTTGTCGCTTTCACACGCGAACAGCGCCAGTACGAAGCCGGTCGCAACAATATGGCGGGTGAGATGACGCGTTGAAATCATGGTGATCTTAAGGTCTGTGGAATCCCAACCATGGCCATCGGCCTGCGACGGTGTTCCAGAAGTTACAAATCGTGGCGGCTACCGGTAAACGTGGCTGCGATGTGCTGCGCAGTAGGTAGCAAGGCGTATACCGGTGCGCAGATGCACCTGAAGTTAGCGTGTGGAAGTGTGGTGTGATTCTCGGCGCCGTAGAGACACCTGCGGAAGGGATATAAAAAACACCCGGCTCTGACTGAGCCGGGTGCACTCTTTTTTCGCGAGGGACGACTAGTTAATTTCTTCCTGTTTCTCCAGCAACAGCTTTGCCAGGAGAGCGGGATCGATTTTTTCTATGTCGACGTTTTCCGGATACTGCTCTGCCAAAGATAGTCGTGTTTGGTCTTGCGCATCCAGTTCGGTCACCTTTTGCTTACCCTCCATTAAAGGGCAGGCGATGAGTTGACTGGAACTTAATATCAGGAAACCCGTTGCGATCGTGAGTATAGATTTCAAGATCACCTCCTTTTCTGTTGCCAATGGAGCTTACGTTCTCGCACATTTAAAGCCAGTTTG
>CAYZVB010000102.1:0-282 GCA_964481315.1 uncultured Granulosicoccaceae bacterium | reverse complement strand
TCGTCTGAGATTTCAACAGCAATCTCTGTGGCAACCTGAGAGGTTCTGCTGGTGATTGGCAGGTACGGAGCGGTGTCCTCGACGCTGACAGTGGCGCGCTGACTCATACGATAGAGACCGTAAACACACACCAGGCTCATTAGCACTGAGATGAAAATAAAGAACGATGCAGAGCCCAGGCGGTTCATTAAGTACCCGACAATGATCGGACCGCTCATCGCTCCGATACCGTTTATAAACAGCATACCGGCTGACGCCGCGGCCATTTGATCGGTTTCGAGG
>CAYZVB010000101.1:9321-15414 GCA_964481315.1 uncultured Granulosicoccaceae bacterium | reverse complement strand
CTGGCAAACATCGTCAAGCGTCTGGATAAAAACGCCGATTCGGAATACCCGGACACCACCGAAAAGCCTGCCGGTAGTCCACGACAGTCTTAACAACCGGTACACACCGTACTGGTTATTTACAAGAGCACACGGAGAATAACCATCGAACTGCTTATTAACTGTTTGCTGCTGCTAATGCTGGTAGCGACAGTCATCATGATCATACGCACTGAAAAGCTGATGTCTGCAGTACTAATGATGGGCTTTTTCAGTTTGTTGTGCTCCTGCATATTTATGGTACTCGACGCGGTAGATGTTGCGTTTACCGAAGCCGCAGTCGGCGCTGGTGCATCAACCATATTTTTTCTTGCTGCTATTGCTATCGTCGGCAGAACATCTAAACCTAGTAAACCTGCAAAAACGCTTATGCCGTTAATCGTCTGTGTCGGCACTGGCGCACTGCTTTTCTACGCATCTTTTGATATGCCGTACTTCGGCAAAGCCGACGCTCCAATTCATGAGCACGTAGCACCGCGCTACCTGCAGGAATCTGCCGGTGAAGTCGGACCACCCAATGTGGTTACCTCGGTACTTGCGAGCTATCGGGGCTACGATACGTTTGGTGAAGTGGGCGTTGTATTTACCGCGTTTATCGGTGTTCTACTACTACTTGGCGCCGGCACCAGAAAGAGCGGTGTAGAAAGGGCAGCGCCACCAAGTGTTAATGAAGAATCCATGCGGCAAAAAGTAGTACTGCGTGAAGTATCCGACCTTGTTATTGCACCGGTACTGATCTTTGCGCTGTACGTACAGTGGCATGGTGACTTCGGTCCCGGCGGTGGTTTTCAGGCCGGGGTTATCTTCGCAAGCGCCATCATTCTCTATGCACTGATTTACGGCATTGTACCGGCACAACAACTTCTGCCACCTCGCAAACTTGCTTATCTGCCGGGTGTCGGGTTGCTGCTATACGCCGGAGTTGGCGTCTACAGTATGCTGCGCGGCGGTAACTTTCTCGACTATGACAAAGTTGCTTCCAATGCGTTAGACGGCCAACACTATGGCATATTAATCATTGAACTCGGGGTCGGTATTACCGTTGCCGCAGTGATGATCAATATTTTCTTTTCACTGTCTGAGCGGTCACTGTAATGCTGGCAGGTCTTTTTAACTACTGGGTTGTGATCATTCTGATGATGGCAGGCTTATACGTCATTATGGCAAGCCGCCATCTGGTAAAGAAAATTGTCGGGCTGAATATTTTTCAGACTGCCGTGTTCATTTTGTTTATATCAATGGGTAAGGTCGGCGGTGGCACCGCCCCCATCCTGGTAGACGGCACAACGCTATACAGCAACCCGCTTCCGCATGTTCTGATACTTACTGCGATTGTGGTGGGCGTTGCAACAACGGCTCTCGGCCTGGCCATTGCGGTCAGAGTCTACGAGGCCTACGACTCGGTAGATGAAGAAGAAATCGCCGCCATGGACACCGAAGACCGCAGGCAGGAAAACGCTGTCATCACGGTGACTGAGACACCATCATGATCAGCTCGCTACTACCCGCAATTGTTCTGCTGCTAACGCTGTTATCAGCACCTGTTTGCTCCATGATTCGCAGTGGCGACAACGCATGGAAGCTTGCCATGTGTTCGGTATGGTTGTCTGTGGCTGCTGCCTGCGCACTTATGGCGCAGGTTTGGGGCGGCAACACCATCAGTTATCACATGGGCGGCTGGCCTCCACCGTGGGGCATTGAAGTTCGCATTGACGAACTCTCCGCACTGGTGGTTATCCTTATCACCCTGTTCGGTGCACTGGTAATCAGTGCCCTGCGTGAATCGCTGCGTACAGTGATGCGCAGCCATCGACACAGCCTGTACTACGCAACGTTTTTGTTGTGCATGTCCTCACTGATCGGCATTACCATCACCGGTGATGCGTTTAACGTATTTGTATTTCTTGAGATCTCTTCCTTATCCACTTACGCATTGATTGCCCGGGGAAGAGACCGCCGTGCGTTAATTGCAGCATTTCGCTATTTAATAATGGGCACCATTGGCGCTACATTTATTCTTATTGCCATCGGCTTTATGTATATGGTCACCGGCACACTGAATATGGCAGATCTGGCGCAGCGCCTGCCGGAGCATACCGACAATCGCATTATACAAGCCTCGTTTGCATTCTTCACTATAGGTGTCGCGCTCAAAGTAGCAGTGTTTCCACTGCACTATTGGCTGCCCAGCGCCTATACCTACGCACCCAAGGCGACTACGGCATTCCTTGCCGCCACCGCGACAAAAGTATCTCTGTATGTATTGATTCGGTTTGTGTTTGATGTGTACGGCATCGAGTTTTCATTCAGTCAGATGAAACTCGGTATGCTGCTAGTTCCGATGAGCATAGCGGGCATTCTTATCGCCTCGATCATCGCCATTTTTCAAACCGATGTAAAAAGATTGCTGGCATGGTCAAGTGTTGCGCAGCTCAGTTACATGGTGCTTGGCATGGCACTGCTAAACCTGAACGGCCTGACTGCTTCCATTACGCATATGTTCAATCATGCAATGATGAAGGCAGGCTTATTTCTGGCACTGGCCGCCATGATCTACCGCGTTGGTTCAAGTCACCTTCGTGATCTTGCCGGTATTGGACGCAGCATGCCAATGACCACAGCAGCTTTTGTGATACTGGGTGCCGGGCTTGTTGGTGTGCCACTAACGGCAGGTTTTGTCAGCAAGTGGTACCTGATTAGTGCGGCGCTGGACAAAAACTGGGTGTGGCTTGCTGCACTGTTAATTGTGTCATCGTTAATGGCGCTGGTTTATATTGGCAAGATTGTCGACGTTGCCTATTTCAAAGCAGCTCCCGCGGAACACCAGTCAGTTAAAGATGTTCCTGTATCGATTCTTGTCCCATGCTGGGCTTTCGCTTTGCTTACCATCTATTTCGGCCTGGACACACGGGCAACAGCCGGCGTTGCTGACCGGGTTGCCCAGAGCCTGCTGGGGATAGCATCATGAATATGCCGACTTTGCTTATTCTATCTCTGGTCATTCCACTGGCAGGCGGCATACTGCTGTCACTACAGAAGTCTGCCAACACCCGCGACACCATTAGCCTGGTAACAGCAGCACTGCTTTTTTGCGTTGTTGTATCGATGTATCCGGCGGTGCTTAGCGGCGACTCATCACAGCTGATACTTGCCGAACCTATCAAAGGGCTTGCTTTTACACTGCAGGTGGAACCACTCGGTTTATTGTTTGCCACAGTGGCCTCGGGCCTTTGGATACTTACCACCATCTATGGCATTGGCTATATGCGTGGCAATAACGAAAGCCACCAGACAAGGTTTTCCTTTTGCTTTGCCATATCCATTGCCGCTGCCATGGGTATTGCTTTTGCCGGTAACCTGATCACGTTGTTTGTATTCTATGAAATGCTAACACTCGCTACCTACCCGCTGGTGACCCATAAAGGTAACGAAGACGCACGGCGCGGCGGCCGTACCTATCTTGGCATTTTGATGTTCACTTCCATTGGATTTTTGTTATTCGCTATTCTTTGGACATACAGCCTGACCGGCACCATGGACTTTAAACCCGGTGGCATTCTGCAGGGACACGCCAGTCCGACTGTGGCACTTATACTTCTCACGCTTTTTGCGTTTGGCACCGGTAAAGCGGCACTGATGCCATTCCACCGCTGGCTACCCGCTGCCATGGTTGCACCGACGCCGGTCAGCGCCTTGCTGCATGCCGTGGCTGTTGTAAAAGCCGGTGTGTTCACTGTGTTGAAAATCACTGTCTATGTATTCGGAATTGATTTCATTGCAGAGACTGGTGCCGGCACAATTGTGTTGTGGGTAGCTGTATTTACGTTAACCGTGGCGTCTATTGTTGCGCTCACCAAAGACAACCTAAAAGCACGACTTGCTTACTCCACAGTCGGCCAGCTGAGCTATGTAATTGTGGGCGCCATGCTCGCCAACGCCGCAGGCATCGCCGGTGCAGCAATGCAAATTGCTATGCATGCGATGGGCAAAATCACACTGTTTTTCTGTGCCGGTGCGATTTACGTTGCCACACACAAAACCGAAATCAGCCAGCTCGATGGCCTGGGCCGCAAAATGCCGTTTACATTTGCGGCGTTTTTTATCGGCGCTGTCAGCATTATCGGGTTGCCGCCAATGGGTGGCGCCTGGAGCAAATGGTTTTTACTGATGGGCTCAGCCGATGCCGGACAATGGATCATCATGGCACTGCTGCTGGTTTCGTCTTTGTTGAATATCGCCTACCTGCTGCCGATTGTCGGGCGCGGTTTCTTCAGACCACTACCGGGCGACAATGCCTCAAACCTTTCCGCTAACGCAACGCCCGCTATTGAAGAAGCGCCCATGAACTGCGTGGTGCCGCTGTGCATTACTGCCGCTGGCTGCATAGCGCTGTTTTTGTTTGGCGATGCCATTTACCACTTCATCCAGCCGCTGTTAGTGGTGCCGGAAGCCGTTAGTACGGAGCCCAAATCATGAATGATCAAAAAGACAAATACACGTGGTTCGATAAACCGGCAAACGTAAAAAAGATTATTGCAGCGCTTTGCATAGTGTGCGCGCTGTTACTGGTTGCAGAATTCTTCTATCACAAACACCCTCACTTTGCGGTTGAAGAGTGGTTTGGGTTTTATGCCTTCTACGGGTTTGTGATGTGTGTGTTACTGGTACTGGCAGCCAAGGTCATGCGTGTCGTACTAATGCGTGATGAGGATTACTATGATTGAGGGACTCAACCCGGCACTGATCCTCATCGTCGGAGGACTGCTGGTACCACTGATTCCGCAGCCGGCACGCAGGGCCTATGTAATACTGCTGCCACTGCTATCGATGTTGCAACTGGTGCTGCATCCGTTTGGTACATTCGCCGAAATATCGTTATTCAACATGACGCTGGACACCTTCCGGCTCGACGGACTGAGCTTCGTATTCGGCCTGATCTTCCATATAGCTGCAGTACTTGGTGTCATCTATGCCCTGCACGATGACGACCCGATACACCCGACTGCCGGCCTTATTTACGCCGGCGCTGCCATTGGTGCAGCGTTCGCGGGCGATCTGTTAACGCTGTTTATTTACTGGGAGCTGACCGCCGCATCATCGGTATTTTTAATCTGGGCAAGGCGCACCGAAACAGCATTTAAAGCGGGTATGCGCTATCTGATTATTCAGGTTGGCTCGGGTGTGATATTGCTGGCCGGGCTTATCCTGTACTTCAGCGACACCGGCAGCATCGCGTTTAATGCGATGAATCTGGAAACAATGGCCGGCAAGCTTATCTTTCTTGCATTCGGCATCAAGTGCGCGTTTCCGTTTCTGCACAACTGGCTGCAGGACAGCTACCCCGAAGCGACTGCAAGTGGCACGGTACTGCTTTCTGCCTTTACCACCAAACTTGCGGTCTATGCACTGGCGCGCGGTTACGCAGGCACTGACATACTGATTTGGATTGGCGCGATCATGACCGCGTTTCCAATTTTTTATGCGGTAATTGAAAACGACTTGCGCCGGGTACTCGCCTACAGCCTCAACAACCAGCTTGGCTTTATGGTCGTCGCTGTCGGCATCGGCACACCGCTGGCACTGAACGGTGCCGCAGCACATGCGTTTTGCCATATCCTGTACAAAGCACTGTTGTTTATGAGCATGGGGGCAGTACTGCTGCGCGCCGGCACCTGCAAAGGCTCGGAGCTTGGCGGGCTTTACAAATCCATGCCGTTTACCACTGTGTGCTGCATTATCGGTGCGGCATCAATCTCAGCGTTTCCGTTATTCAGTGGCTTTGTATCGAAATCGATGATTGTGTCAGCAGTTGCCGGCGAACATCTCACACTTATCTGGCTCATGTTGATTTTTGCATCAGCCGGGGTATTCCATCACTCCGGAATCAAAATTCCTTACTTTGCTTTCTTTGCACACGACAGCGGCATTCGGTGCGAAGAAGCCCCCTTAAGCATGCGTGTTGCGATGGGCATTACGGCGGCGCTGTGCATAGGTATTGGGGTATTCCCGGGCGCGCTTTACGCAATTCTTCCCTACCCGGTCGACTACGTACCC
>CAYZVB010000101.1:0-9311 GCA_964481315.1 uncultured Granulosicoccaceae bacterium | reverse complement strand
TTATTACCCAATTGCAACTACTGATGTACTCAGCGCTTGCGTTTACGGTCATGATGCTATGGAAAATCTACCCGCCTGAACTCAAATCTGTAAATCTCGATACCGACTGGTTCTATCGCAAAGGTGCGGTAAAAGTCCTGGCCCCAATCGCCGCAATGACCGGCGGTGCCACGCAGGGCTTGTTCAACTCGCTGAGCCAGCTGGTCAATGGTGCGGTTAACACCCCGATCAAAACAGCCGGCCCGCAGGCCCGGCTTTCACGCCCCATAGACTCAACAAACATGGTGGCACTGGTGGTTGGTGCACTGTTGATTTTTCTGGGCGTTTACCTGCTCTAGTATTTGCTCCGGATATTTGCTCCGGGGCACCTGCTGGTTAGAACGGCCGCGCATCTGCCGCGGCCGGCTGACTTGCGACCGGTTCTCTCCTGCCGAAATCGGCCTTCAGCCTGACCTGCCACGTCTGTTCAGGTTAAGTTCAGCTATTCATTACTCCTGAAATCACTACAGATGACCGCGCAGTAATCTACAGAATGTTGGCAATTTCCAACATTCCTATATATTAGTGTTGTGAAAAAAACACATGAAATTTGTTGTTCCAACACTAAAACCCCCACCCGATTTCCCGGAGTTAATATAATGAAAATAAATACCTCTAAAACGCTGATTGCCGTCGCAATCGGCTGCACGCCTGTGCTGGCAAGTGCGTTAACACTTGAAGATTACCTGGTCGCCAACAGTGCCTACGATGAAGCCAACCTTCAGGGTAACTTCACTGCTATTGAACCTGCCGGAGATGCAGACAATGATCGCCTCGGCTACAGCTACTCATTAAGCGCGGACTACGAAAAAACCTTCAGCACACTGCCACGCTCGTGGAGCTACGACATCGTGCTGGACGCCAACGGCAACAAATCAACTAACAAAACCAGCACAGCAACCCGCACCCTGGTCGACGCGACCGGCGTTCCGATTCTGGATGCCAACGGTGAAGAGCAGCTGGAAACCATTACCGTTGATAACCCAAGCACCAACGACTGGGGCGTCAGAGCTTCAGGTGTGATTGACACCTACTTCCACGAGTCAGCCTACCCAAAGGCGTTCTGGTTCGGTAAAGGTCAGTTCGAAAGCCGCGACAGCCAGCCTGAAGACTCCGTGTCTGCCACCATTGGTTTGGGTTACGGTCGTGTTTACGATGCCACACCACTGGCCAAAGTTATTCGCATTGTCGAAGAACTGAATGCCGAGGGTTTGCTGACCGGCCCTATCCCCGATTCTATTGCCCTTGAAGCGGCAGAGATAATTCAGCGCGAAGACGAATTCGAAAGCAAGTTCGGCTCAGACGACTACCGCCCTGACTTCTATGCAGCAATTGAATCCGCTCTGGCTCGCAGCGGCAGCCTGCGTGACGGCAAGCTTGGCGCACTTGGCGCAATTACCATGGACGATGTTCTGGTCGACGAGCCAATCAGCGTTCGAAAGCACGGCTGGGTTGTTCGAGCGGGTGCCGGTTTCCAGGCCAGTGACTTGTCCGGTATTGCTGACAACGATCCCAAGCTACTGTTTGAGTGGGAATACGCCAAGCCTTACGGTTACAAAGGCCAGTTCATCAACAGCCTGACTTATGAGCCGGTATTTGGTGACAACACCATTCAGGTTGTCAGCAACGAAATGTCCTACACGCACGAAGTGTCTGACACCATCGACTGGACCAACAGCTGGAGAATGACTTTCAGTGATAGCGAAACCACTGAAACTACCATTCACAATCTAAGCACGCGCTACTCTTTTGATGTTGGCAGCAGCCTCGACTACTTCATCGGGCTGAACCTGACGCAAACAGATACTGATCCAAACGAGCCGGGTTCTATCGGTGATGATCCTGAGATCAACCTGACTTCAGGTTTCAACTATCGCCTGAAGTAAACAGCTCTTAAGTAAGCAGCGAGTTTGTTGTAGAAAATACGGGGGCTTTGCCCCCGTTTTTTTTGCCTGCAGAATTAGCCTGCAATACACCAAACTAACGGGACGTGTTGAAGCAAACCTCCGCATTGCCGCACATCTGCGTTAAGCTGCAGCCAAAATGAATCGTCAGGCACTATCACCGCAAAGCAAATGAGCACACCAATGGATGACTGGATAGCCAGATGCTCCCAGGCAACACCGAAAACCAAAACGCGCTTCAACTCCGGTGCCACTGAAAGTCACTACCAGCGTGACCGTGCCCGGGTCATACACAGCGCGTGGTTCCGTGCACTGCAATCCAAAACCCAGGTTCTGGGGCTGGGTGAAAGCGACTTCTATCGCACCCGCCTGACACACTCGTTAGAAGTCGCACAGATCGGATCGGGAGTGTGCGAACACCTGCGAGCCGAGGCTGAAATAGACGCCGAAATACAACAATGGCTGCCGCCATCCGGTTTAATCGACGCCGCCTGTCTGGCGCACGATATCGGCCATTCACCGTTTGGGCATGGCGGTGAAGTCGCGCTCAACTACATGATGCGGGAAAGTGGCGGCTTTGAAGCGAACGGACAAACTCTTCGAATTCTGGCACGCCTCGGTGAGTATTCCGAACACAACGGGCTTGACCTGACCCGCCGCACCACACTTAGCATTATCAAATACCCGGGTTTTTGCGACGACCTGGCACGCTACCAAACAACCAACGACAACAACTCACTGAACCTCGACGACTGGCACCCGCCCAAAGGTATCTATTCCGACGAATCCGACGTGCTCGACTGGGTACTCGAGCCGTTCAGCGACGCAGATAACAAGCGTTTTCTCAGCACCGAAACACCTGCCACTAACGGCCATCTGAAAACACGTTACAAAAGCTTCGACACTTCTATTATGGAGATCGCCGACGACATCGCCTACGGTGTCCATGACCTTGAAGATGCGATTGCCATGTCGCTGCTGTCACCCAGTCAGTGGCAGCGCGGGTTCCTTGAACCACTGGCTGCAATTAACGGCAACCCGATTACCGACAAACAGGAGTTTTATACCGAAAACCTGTTCAGCGGCAGCAACAAGGGACGCAAACATGCGATAAGCAAGTTAGTCGGCTGGTTTATCAATCAAACGCAAATCACTCAAATTAACGAATTCGAACACCCGCTGTTGCGCCTGCAGGCAACGCTCAGCCCGCAGGCTGCGGCCACACTAAAGCTGTTGAAGCGATTCGTTATGGATGAAGTCATACTGCGTCCGGAACTGCAGGCACTGCAATACCGCGGGCAACAGGTTATTCTGAAAATATTCGATATCTACAAACACAACCAGCAACGGCTGCTGCCGGCGCCGGTCTATCGGGAATGTCAGGAAACGGATAATCCACAACGGATTATCTGCGACTACATCTCGGCCCTGACTGACGCTTCGGCAACGCGGATATTTCATCGGTTCTCGACGCCCAGTGCCGGGTCGATTTTTGATCGTATTTAGTAATCCAGAACCTTTACGCGGTTATAAAACCCGACACATGTACTAACGAGATAATCCACACCACCAATACGATATTCTCTTTGCTGAATCTGCTCCGGCACAACCGAGCCCGGCATTTTACCGCAGCATCACGGACAGCAGCCTTGTCATTGTCACCCTCTTGCCATCCGAAACCCGCCGTTAGCCGTTGAATCGCTTGATATCAGCCTGCGATTGTCACATGCTACGCGCGGAGAGTTTAATTGCGCTCTGTCCCGCTAACTACGAGGATTTTCAATGAGATTTCCAGCGAAAAATTTACTTAAACCTGCACTTGCAAGCGTTGCATCCCTGCTGCTCGCAACTTCGGCCACTGCTGCTGACATCAGCCCGGCCGTGGTTTTCGACATGGGCGGAAAATTCGACAAATCTTTCAACCAGGGCGTATACGACGGCGTTGAAAAATTCAAAAGCGAAACCGGAATCGAATATCGCGAATTTGAAGTCACCAACGAAGCACAACGCGAACAGGCGCTGCGCAGAATGGCACAACGCGGCGCAGACCCGGTACTGGGCATAGGCTTCGCACAGGCCCCTGCACTTGAGAAAGTAGCCAAAGAATTCCCGGACACCCGTTTTGCCATTATTGACATGGTGGTCGACCTGCCAAACGTTCGCTCTATTGTTTTTAAAGAGCACGAAGGTTCATTTTTGGTCGGCGTTCTGGCAGCTCTGGCATCTGAGTCCGGCACAGTTGGGTTTGTCGGTGGCATGGACATCCCGCTAATTCGTCGCTTCGCATGCGGCTACGAGCAAGGCGCCAAGCACATCAATGGCGATGCCGAAGTTGTTCAGAACATGACCGGCACCACACCGGCAGCCTGGAATGATCCGGGTCGCGGTGGCGAACTGTCAAAAAGCCAGTTTGAGCGCGGTGTCGATGTTATCTATGCAGCCGCAGGCGGTACCGGTGTTGGCGTTTAC
Source organism: uncultured Granulosicoccaceae bacterium (assembly GCA_964481315.1). Classification (GTDB taxonomy): domain Bacteria; phylum Pseudomonadota; class Gammaproteobacteria; order Granulosicoccales; family Granulosicoccaceae. Next base: position 4,899 of record CAYZVB010000101.1, on the reverse strand, counting down.
CAGGCAGCGAAAGACGCTGGTAAACTTGCTATTGGTGTTGATTCAAACCAAAACTACCTGCATCCGGGTACCATGCTGACTTCCATGCTTAAGCGTGTAGATGTTGCCGCGTACAACGTTTTCATGGACTCTAAAAACGATGCATTCACACCTGGCATTCAGGTACTGGGCCTTGCAGAAGAAGGCGTTGGCTGGGCACTTGATGAGCACAACGAGTCATTGATTACCGGTGAAATGAAAGCCAAAGTTGATGAAGTTGCAGAAATGATCAAGGCCGGTGAAATTAGTGTTCACGACTACACCAGCGACAACACCTGTAACTACTAAGACAGGTTCAACACTGTCTATGTGTCCTGTGACGATATAACACTGATGCAGCACCAGCACAGTGCGGGGGAAGGCAGCAGCCTTTCCCCGGCAACAGATAGCCTGGCCATTGAGCTCAGGAAAATCTGCAAGCGATTCGGTAAAGTTCAGGCCAATCGCAATATTGATTTAAAGGTTGAGCGCGGCACCATCCACGGCATTGTCGGTGAAAATGGAGCCGGTAAATCCACATTGATGAGCATTCTCTACGGTTTTTATCAGGCCGACAGCGGAGAAATACTGATCAATGGCAAACCTGCAAAAATAAAAAACTCGCGTGACGCAATCGCCGCAGGCATTGGTATGGTGCATCAGCACTTTATGCTGGTCGACACCTTTACCGTGCTTGAAAACGTGCTGCTTGGTGCTGAAAAAAGTGCATCACTCGATAAAAGCGAAGCCAACGCACGAGAAGTATTGCAACACCTGGCAGACGAATATCAATTAAGCGTACCGCTCGATGCCACCACCGGTGAGCTGCCAGTTGGGCAACAGCAGCGCACTGAAATCCTTAAAGCGCTGTATCGCAATGCTGAAATTCTTATCCTTGACGAACCCACAGGGGTACTGACGCCACAGGAAGCCGATCAACTTTTCCGTGTTTTGCAAGCGCTTAAAGATCGCGGCGTTACGATCATTTTAATCACCCATAAACTTCGCGAGATCATGGATATCACCGACAACGTGTCGGTATTGCGACTCGGTGAAATTGTCTCGACCCATAAAACAGCAGACACCAGCACCTCAGAACTTGCCGAGCTCATGGTCGGCCGGGCACTGGAAACACAGCACTTTCCAAAGGTTGAAAACCCGCAGGCTGAAATCGGCATTGACGTCAGTAACCTCACTGTCACCGATGACCGCGGCCTCACCAGACTCGACAATGTCAGCTTCAACGTAAAGCGCGGTGAAATTGTCGGCATTGCAGGCGTTGCCGGCAACGGTCAGAGCACACTTCTTAAAGTGCTGGCAGGCATTCAGGCACCCGGCTCAGGACAGATTGTCATCAACGGCCATACGGTTAATAAAGACTCAACCATTGGCCCGAAAGAAATGCGTGAAATAGGCGTGCAACATGTGCCGGAAGATCGTCTGCGCCTTGGACTGATCAAATCATTTACCGCCGCAGAATCTTCAGTACTGGGCTATCAGAATCGCGCCAAATTCAACTGGCGCTTTTTTCTTAACATCCGCAACATCAGAGCTGCCTGTAAAAAACTGATGCAGGCTTTCGATGTAAGACCACCCGATCCAAAATTAAAGTCATCAAACTTCTCAGGCGGCAATCAACAAAAGCTTATCCTTGCACGCGAGCTCGACCAGTCACCGGATGTGTTGTTAATCGGTCAGCCCACCAGAGGCGTCGACATTGGCGCGATTGAACTGATTCATCAAAAGATTATTGAAATGCGTGACGCCGACTGCGCCATATTGCTGGTATCGGTCGAGCTCGACGAAATCATGGCATTGTCTGATCGCATACTGGTGATGTTTGAAGGCCGTATTGTCGGCACCATGAAAGGCTCAGATGCAGACAAAACCACACTTGGTTTAATGATGGCCAACGCCCTGTCTGCCAACACAACGGCCGAACACACAACGGACGGTTCAGCGTGAGCACCAGCAACATAGAACTACCCGCCTGGATCGAAGTGATCCTGATTCCAGTGCTCAACATTATGATGGCACTGTTTTTTGCCGGACTGATTATCCTCGCCATTGGTGAAAACCCGGTCGAGGCAGTTGGCATTATGATTAACGGGGCATTCGGCTACGACGAGGCGATTGGCTACACCCTGTACTACACCACCAATTTTATATTCACCGGGCTTGCTGTTGCAGTCGCCTTCCACGCTCGATTGTTTAACATCGGTGGCGAAGGACAGGCATATATTGGCGGCCTGGGCGTGGCATTTGCGTTTCTGCTACTCGATCAATACCTGCCTGCCATCCTGCTAATTCCTATTGGCATTGCAGCCGCCGGACTGTTCGGTGCGCTGTGGGCTTTTATACCGGCATGGCTGCAGGCGTATCGTGGCAGTCATATTGTTATTACCACCATTATGTTCAACTTCATTGCCGCATCGCTGATGGTATACCTGCTGGTCAATGTACTTATTATGCCGGGCAGCATGTCTCCTGAAACCAGAGAGTTCGACACCTCGGGGTGGCTGCCGTTTATGCATGAGGTGTTAGCGATTTTCGGTATTGAAGTTACCCGAACACCACTGAACATATCTTTCCTCATGGCACTGTTGTGTTGTGTGCTGGTATGGATATATATCTGGAAAACCCGCTGGGGCTACGCCATCAGAACCGCCGGCCAAAGTGAAGCAGCCGCCGTTTATGCAGGCATCAAACCAAAGAAAATTATCATCACCACTATGTGCATCTCCGGTGCGCTGGCAGGCTTTGTCGCCGTCAATGAAATCATGGGGGTACATCACAGGCTGCTGTTAAACTTTCCTGCAGGCTACGGCTTTACCGGTATTGCAGTGGCATTGATGGGCCGCAATCACCCGGTAGGCATATTAATGGCCAGCCTGCTGTTTGGGGTTTTGTACCAGGGCGGTGCAGAACTGGCCTTCGAAGTACCCAAAATTACCCGCGAAATGGTAGTGGCCATTCAGGGGTTGATCATACTGTTTTCCGGTGCACTGGCCCTGATGCTGCGGCCGTTAATGGTCAGGCTGTGGCTGATGATCAGGCCAGCCAAGGCAGTAGCACAACATGGATAATCTGGTCACGCTGCAAACGGTACTGTCTACGCTCGACGCTACGCTGCGCGTATCGACACCGTTAATTCTCTGCGCCATGGCGGGTTTGTTTTCCGAACGCTCAGGCATTATCGACATCAGCCTCGAAGGCAAAATGCTATCTGCTGCTTTTGCTGCCGGCACACTGGCCGCGGTTACCGGGTCACCATGGGTTGCACTTGCAGGCGCTATTGTTGTTGCCATGTTATTAGGTTTGGTGCACGGATTTGCATGCATTACGCATCGCGGTGATCAGGTAGTCAGCGGCCTGGCAATCAATGTACTCGCATCAGGGCTTACCATCGTGCTTGGCATTGCATGGTTTTCACAAGGCGGTCAAACGCCGGCACTTTCAGCAGATGCGCGCTTCATGCCGCTGGACCTGCCTTTGTTTAGCCACCTTTCGGATATCCCCTACCTCGGGCCATTTTTAAACGATGTGATTAGCGGACATAACCTGCTGGTTTATGTGGCACTACTTGCAGTCCCCATTACCTGGTGGGTGGTATATAAAACACGCTTTGGCCTGCGCCTGAGAGCGGTAGGTGAAAACCCGCTGGCTGTAGACACTGCCGGTATCTCAGTTAGCCGTTTAAGGTATACCGCAGTAGTTATTGCCGGGGGCCTCTGCGGCATTGCAGGTACTTATCTTGCCATTGCACAAAACGCTGCATTCGCACGTGAAATGACAGCCGGACAGGGATACATCGCCCTTGCCGCCATGATCTTCGGCAAATGGCGTCCGCTGCCTGCCATGCTGGCGTGTTTAATGTTCGGCTTTCTCGATGCCGTCTCCATCCGGCTGCAGGGCATAGAACTACCCGTCGTGGGAGAAGTACCGGTACAGTTGATACAAGCGCTTCCATATATTCTAACCGTGGTGTTGCTGGCAGGCTTTATTGGTAAAGCCATTGCCCCCAAGGCCATCGGCGTGCCCTTTACCAAAGAAAACTAGTGACCACCGACGAAGCTGTTTGCAACCAAACCAAAGAAAAGCTCGCCAAAGCCGCTCAGCGCATTATGCAAAATGCCTATGCGCCGTATTCAAAGTTTAAGGTTGGTGCTGCAATACTGACTGATCAGGGCAACACTTATGTAGGGTGCAATGTAGAAAATGCCGCCTACCCGATTGGCAGCTGCGCCGAAGCAGCCGCCATCTGTGCGATGGTCGCTGCGGGCGAAACCACCATCAGAATGATTGCAGTTGCAGGGTTAGGAGAATCGCTATGTACACCGTGTGGAGGTTGCCGACAACGCATTCGCGAGTTTGCAGTAGGGGACACACCAGTGCTTATCTGCGATGGTGACAGTATTCGTCACGAAACCACTCTTAACGAATTGCTGCCGTTGTCTTTTGGGCCGGATAATCTAATGAGTAAAAACGCGTCTTCACGAGTCGTCGACAAGCCATAATACGCTATCTACAGAAAATCTAGTTGAATTCGTTGCTACTGCGCCATATCAGTTAGCCACGGAAGTGATCTATACGCCAAAAGGTAACTCAAACCTAACAAACCAATTCCATTAGCGTTTCACCTCAACAACAAGTGTAATAATAATTTAACTCAGATTCTGCTATGTTCCACTTGTATTGACGGATTATGTCATCTTGGAGGTCTCTGGGTTGATTTGGCGAATAGGCATTGACACACACGGAAGTCGGACTTACAACAAGTTTGCTGATCTATTCTCGGCGGTCGATTCAATGCCGGAAAACGCCCCTATTCACGCGTGCAAAGCACCTGCCGACGAAGCCTTCAGCGCTACCGGCCCAACC